>CALLAA010000197.1 GCA_938002955.1 uncultured Acidimicrobiales bacterium | reverse complement strand
GCTCCAGAACTCTGGCGAAGACCTGCTGACTCGACGGCTTGCGTTAGCTCGCGCATTCGTAATACTGAGTCCCCTACGGTGTTCGCCATGAGTGATGAGCAGCGGTCCCCAGCCGAGATCTACGCAGCCGTTCGAGATGAGATCATCGGAGCACTTCGATCCATCGATACCGACGACGTGTCGGCCATCGTGCCGGCATGCCCGATGTGGACGGTCAAAGATGTAGCCGCACACCTGTGCGGGCTGAACGAGCAGATTCTCGCGGACACGCCCGGGCCGCTTGGATCAGACGAAGCAACGGCTCGCCAAGTGGGCGACCGGGCATTAGCGACCCTCGATGAGGTTCTCGACGAATGGACATCGATGTCCGATGCCATCGAACATCGGTTCACCGCCGACAGCGATCGGGCGACCGCGCTGCTCGCCGATCTCGTGGTGCACGTGTACGACCTCCATGAGATCCTGGGGCAGCAGACGACCATCGCTGCGACGGCCACGCCGCTCTCGGCCGAGCGGTATGTCTCCCTCTTGCAGGAACGGGTTGCCGCTATCACGGGGACGGCGCTGACCATCGACTTCTCCGACGGTGCCGCGTGGCGGCCCAACACCGATTCGTCGAGCCAAATATCGCTGCAGGTGTCCTCGCACGACTTTCTCCGAGGCGTCACCGGACGGCTTCGGCGCACCGATGTCGAAGCGTTCGGCTGGAGCGCGGACCCCTCGGCTATTCTCGATAGCGCCTGGAACCAGTACGGCCCATTCCGGTCCTGAGACTGCCCGGCGTTAAGCACCCTGACAGGTTGGGCTTATAGAGAATCCCGGCGCACTATGCGCAGTTGACACTCATTCCCCGGCAACAGAAAAGTCGCGCTTGGCGATCTTCCAAACCTGCACCAAAGCAGCGACTTCGATTGCGACGATGACAACGTGGATCACGAAGTCGGTCAGTGGACCGGCGGGCGCGTCGGCTACTGGATACAGCGGGTCGATGATCATCTCCTGACCTTCGCGTGCCACGTTCATGAGTAGGACGACGATGTACTGCAGCGGGTTCTGCGTGATCATGACGTACACGGAGGCGACCACCATGACGGCGAGTCTTGCTCCCATCTCGTAGATCAGATTGAGCTGCGGGTCGCCTTCGACCGCAAGCCCGGCACTGACGAGCGCATCATGATTGACGAAGTTCTCGTACACCTGCACGGCCATGATCGCAATGAGCACCGCTTGCATGACGTTCACCCACAACGGAATCGGACTGTTCTTTCCCATGATGACCCAGCTTCTCTCTCAGGTTGGCAATTGCGCTACATTTTGTAGCTTAACCAACAGTCGATAGCTTTGCCGCAATGCGGCGACAGCTCGACCACACCCACACCCAACCGGAGAGAACTTATGAAGATCACCACATTCACCATCGCTGCCCTGCTGACAGCATTCGCACTCACCGCCTGCGGCGGACAAGACGGCGGACCAGTCAGCGAAGGAGTAGACATCACATTGCGAAACACACTCCAAGACCCAGGCGAACAAGAGACGTCGTTCCCCGGCCTGTTCGGCGCACCCGACGATGCCTTTGACGAGTTCGCCACAACCTCGGCATCCGACGTTGAGTTCCCGACGGCCCTGGCGCAAGCCGACACGCCAATGGGCGACATCAGCGGACTCTACGAAATCGATGTCACAGAAAGCGCCATCGAGTTCACGCTCCTGCCAACCGCCGACGACCCGTTCTGGGTCAACGTGTTTGGCGTGTTTCCGGCAGAGAAGTTTGATCGCTACTACCTGACCTTCGACGAGCCACACGGCATCGAAGATTCGTCGAGCAACAACAGCTCGGTCTCGCTTCGCATCGACTCACCAACCGTGGTCGTCGTCGAAATCGGCGAGGCGTACGACATGAACCCCGGCACGGCATTCACGATCGACCTCGAGTAGCCCCACCAGGTTTCCCGGCATGGTCGAAGGTTCGACCATGCCGGGCATCACTGGACACCGACGGCACACACCCGGCTGGATCGATTAGGAAATGTCGACTGGCTGAAGATCGGCACCGACGACAAAGTTGTAGGCCTCCACAACGAGTTGGATCACAACGTCGAGTTCACGTGCGTCCCTGGGAGTAAAGACCAGCACTACCCCACTCCAGAAGCCGTCCCGCTCGGTCCACGGATGCAACTCCCCCCAACCCATCTCCTGCACCTCGCGGGCTCGTTCGGCCGGGAGCCAAACGTGCAGGCTGCCGTCGGGGTGGACGTGAGCGAACTCTCGACTTCCTGCAATGACATCTGGACGAGAGACCGACAACTCGTCACCGACCATGAGGCCACGAGCGCCCGGCAGGGAACGGTCGGACGGCTCGTCGTCGATGCCGGGCAACAGAAAGACACGCCGACGAAGCTCGGCGTCGATCCCTGGCACCGGCTGAGCATCGAGCTGGATATGCGGAACGGACCCAGAGGTCTGACTCGGCTCGCCAGCGCGTGAAGGGAGGTCGATCAGCGCCGGAAGCACCGCAGACAACTCTTCGCCAACCGCCGATGAAGAGGTCCCCTGTTCGGCCACTGGAGATTCAGGCGGAGCCTCGCTAGAGCAGCCTGCTACCGCAACCGCCACCCCAATAGCGATGCTCACAACAGCACGGGTGGACCAGCTGGTCGCAGAGGTGCTGGCGCTATCGTACGCTGGCCGTGTTGTCCGTCGCACTGAGGGCCCTTTCATGGAACAATACAACTACAGGCTACCCCTTAAACTACAGTTTGTAGCTGAACCGGTCGACGCGTAGCGATGGCCGATTCCGAGATGCCAGCCGAGAATCCGAGAACGCGGCGTGTCCGAGAACTGATGTTGTCCACGGCTATCGAGCTTTTGCTCGAAGGCGGAGCCCAGGAAGTCACCGCAGCTCGAATCGCAGATCGCGCCGATGTCGCTCGAACCACCGTCTACCGCCAGTGGCCCGATCAGCGAAGCCTACTGTTGGCCACGGTGCAAGAACTGACCTCGGCCCATCTTCACAACCCGCCTGACGGACAGATCGATGATGACGTGCGCAAGACGCTCGAACGAATTCGCACTCGGCTAGTCAAGCGTGATGTTCGATCGGTCTACAGCGCACTGGCCGGACAGGCGTCTCTGGACGAGACCTTTCGAGATGCGAAGCGGTTGTTCATCCATCAATTGACGCAACCGGTAGTGCTCGCCCTCGAATCCAACGTTGCACGAGGCGCTCTTCCGGCGAGCATCGACTGCACGTTCGAAGCCAACCTGCTCGCTGGACCGATCCTGCACTGTCATCTCGCGCTTCATGAGGACATCACCGATGAGCTCATCGACGCGATCATGGAGCGTTGGGAACGCGCCATGAAAAGCGCCTGAACAACGCGCTCGACGAGCAGGCCTAAGGCGTGCCGAAACCTGAGTACGCAATGCCCGTGAGCTTGGCCATCTGGTCATCCCACGTTGCGAGATCGCGCTTTTCGAGCTTGCTCAAGTGATCGTGGCCACACGCCCGGGCCATGACCTGCATGAGCTCGGTCGACGCGCCAAAGAAGGTGGCGAGCCGCTGACTTGCAGCATCGACGTCGAGGCGAGCCCGCAGCTCTGGCTTCTGGGTCGCAATACCAGCGGGGCAGTTATTCGAGTTGCACATGCGGGCACCAACGCAACCAACTGCCTGCATGGCCGAGTTCGATAGCGCAACACCGTCAGCGCCGAGAGCCATAGCTTTCACAAAGTCGATGGGTACGCGCAGCCCACCGGTGATGATGAGGGTGACTTTGCCGCTCGCCCCTCGCTCGTCGAGGAAACGGCGTGCACGAGCTAGCGCTGGGATCGTCGGGACGCTGATGTGGTTGCGGAAGATCTCCGGAGCAGCGCCAGTACCGCCGCCGCGTCCATCGAGAATGATGTAGTCGACGCCGGCGTCGAGCGCGAAACCCATGTCGTCTTCGATGTGTTGGGCGCTTAGCTTCATGCCGATCGGAATGCCGCCGGTGAGCTCTCGAACCCGATCGCCGAAACGCTTGAAATCGTCGACCGTGTTGAGGTCGGTGAAGGTCGACGGCGAGATGGCCGACTCTCCTGCCGGAATGTTCCGCACTTCGGAGATCTTTCCGATGTTCTTCGAGCCGGGCAGATGGCCGCCGGTTCCGGTTTTGGCTCCCTGTCCGCCCTTGAAGTGGAAGGCCTGAACGAGCGGAAGCAGTTCTTCCTTGTAGCCAAACTTTGCGCTGGCGAGCTCGTAGAAGTAGCGGCTGTTGGACTGTTGTTCTTCGGGCAGCATGCCGCCTTCGCCAGAACAGATTCCGGTGCCAGCGAGTTCGGCGCCTTTGGCGAGGGACACCTTGGCTTCCTCGGATAGGGCGCC
>CALLAA010000196.1 GCA_938002955.1 uncultured Acidimicrobiales bacterium | reverse complement strand
CTACACCGTTGCAAACGCCCGCACCGTAAACGTGCCGGCACCTTCGATCTTTGGCGGAACTGCGGTGAAGGTAAAGCCGGTCGCTGGCAGTTGGTCGAGCCCCGTGAGGTGCTCGATGATTGGGATGTCAGCCCCCAAGAGCGTCGTATGAACCGGCCGTTCGCCGCCTTCGGTGGAGTCGATGTTGAGCGTGTCGATGCCCACGCAGGCGACATTCGCATCACGCAGGAGAATCGCTGACGCCTCGGTCAGGTATGGGTGGTCGACGAAGTAGGAGTCGGTTCCCCAGTTCTTCGAGTGGCCGGTACGAATAAGCACGGCCTTACCGGCGCTCGCAGCAACGTCATCCGACCTGAGCTCGATGGCTGTCTCACCGACACGGTCGAGGCACACCGCATCGACACCAGCGACTCGGTCGAGTTCGAGGCCCGTCAGGTCATGACCATCGGCAAATCGATGAAACGGCACATCGAGATACGTACCGGTGTTTGTGCAGATCTCGATGAGCCCGATCTGGAAGGTAATTCCCGGCCCATAAATCTCCTCGGCGGCCTCGCGAGTGAGATGCGAACCAATCGTTGGAGCGGGCAATCCCGGGTAGGTGACCATGCCATTGGTGATGTTGTGACTGAGATCGATATGGGTCATGGCTGCAACATACCGTGGGCCACGGGCCCCGAAGTCGAGCGACGAAAGACCCGTCCGGAAGCGTGGGGTGGTCGTCTGGAACGAGCGGCGAACTAGGTTGGCCACGTGGCACGCACGAACGAATTCGGACAACCCATAGGTGATGACCTCGGCCGGTGGACTCCTCCGCCGTTCCCCGAGCACGTCGAGATCGAGGGCAAACACGTCACCCTCGAACCACTTCAACGCTCCCGTCACGCGATCCCCCTGTTTCACACGTTCAAGTTCGACGACGGTTCGATGTGGACATACATGCCGCTCGGCCCGTTCGGTGATGCCGCCGAACTTGGTCAACTCATCGACTCGATGAACAAGGCGCGCGACGTCTTTCCCTATGCGGTCATCGTCGAGAACGAAGTACACGGGTTCCTCACCCAGATGCGCACCCAGCCCGACATCGGCACCATAGAGGTTGGGTGGATCACCTTCTCCCCAATGATGCAGCGGACGACCGCAAGCACCGAAGCCATCTATCTATTGGTCAAGCACGCGTTCGACACCGGCTACCGGCGGGTCGAGTGGAAGTGCGACGCACTTAATCAGCGTTCACGCAACACCGCCGAGCGGCTCGGTTTCTCCTACGAGGGAACCTTCCGCCAGGCAACCCACTACAAAGGCCGAAATCGAGACAGCGCCTGGTTCGCAATGACCGATCAAGACTGGATTCTGAACAGCCGCCGTCTCGAGAACTGGCTAAGTCCAGTGAACTTCGACGACGACGGCACCCAACGTCAACGACTAGGCGACATGCCCTAAAGATTTGTACAGAAAAGGGAACCCAGGAGGTTCCTTTTTCTGTACAAATCTCAGGTGGAGCGGGCGAGGTTTAGATAGGTGGCCCGTACGGCTAGGGCTTCTCTGACCTCGGCATTGCTTTCCTGAACGAAGTCCTCTTTGTAGTCGTCGTCGGTCACGAGTGAGACCGCAAACTGCAGGCCGCTGAATGCCGCGACGAAGCCGGCAGCGACGAGATGTAGCGACGTCAGAATCACGGCGTTGCCAAACAGGGAGAACGATGCGAGCGTCACGTCGTTTGCCCCCTCGAGCGTGGTCCACTGCAACATGGTGTCTTCGCGCACGGTCAAAAGCCCAAACAGCACATAGAACCCAAAGATCAGCAGCGTCACCAGCAATGCCTGCGCAGCAAGACCAACAACCAACCGCAACGTCAGGTTGGTTCGAGCCGCCCGTCCGAGCGGAACATGTTTGGGGCTACCGGGGAACACCGACGTATCGCAGCCTTCGAGTGGTGTGCCCTCGAGCTCGCTACAGACTTCGGCCCAATCGTCGAACCATCGCAGCTCGTGGATTGCACCTTGCATTGCTCCCACCAAAAAGATGAGCCCGATAACCGCCAGCGACCCAATGACAACGGCAAACAACGAGAGCGGAAAGTCGTTGACGACCTGCCAGATCTCTGCGTTGAGAAACAGGAACGCCGAGAACAACAACATCAGCGGCAAGATCCGCCCGAGGAGCTGTAGGACCTGGGTGAGATGTGCCCACATTGCAGACAGCCCCCAGCGAATCATGGCGAACAGACCCCACGAGACCACGAGATACACGACGACGAGAATGGCGATGTTCAGCGCTACGACACCAATAAACTCGCTCATCGTTCGATGGCCACCGATCAGCGCGAGCACCGGCGGAATGAAGACAAAGAGTGCAAGTTCTCCGGCCCCAATGTCGTCGGGGCGAGCGAAGTTACTCCGACCCCGATAGCGGTTGAGGGCCACGACAGCGGTAACCACCACCGCTACTCCGCCGAGGAAGGCGGCCGCCTGGTACCAGCCGGTGAGCTCATTACCGAAGGTCAGGAACATCTCGGCGAAAAAGACCGCTGTAAGAAATCCAACGGCTCGAGTCCACACATCTTCCGACGCAGTGAAGTCATCGATGAAGTGTGGAATTCCGTTGTGGACAAACCAATCCTCAGTTGCATCGAGGAGATCGTCTGTCGCCGTATTGCTCACTCGCAGACGGCTCCGCGCATGTCGATGTGGGAGATACTCACCTCGGCGCCAGCGGGCAACGCAGCCGCAACCTTGTCGGCGATCGACGGCTCGCACAGCGCAGCTGCTGTTGGACCACTGCCCGACAACCACGAACACCACGCACCAGCCTGCTTCGCTGCATCGATCGCAGCAGCGGTCTCGGGAAGTGCTTCGAGGCGGATCTTTTGATGGAGCCGGTCTTCGGTGGCAAAGCTGAGCAGGTCGGTGTCGCCGTTGGTTAGCGCGGCGATGAGCATCGCGGTGCGGCCCATGTTGAAGACCGCATCTTCCATCGAGACCTCTTTGGGCAACTTCCCTCGCGACTCCTTGGTGCCCGAGAGCGTGTCGGGAATCCACAACACGACGGTTGCCTGCATACCGACCGGGACTTGTTCGACCCGGTCACCTACCGCAACGGTGACGCCACCGAAGACCGACGGAGCGACATTGTCGGGATGACCTTCGAGCTCGGTCGCTTCGAGAAAGAGCCAGCGACGACACTCTTCGAGGGTTGAACCTTTTTGCACTGCGGCTGCCAACAGACCAGCGACGCGAGCAGCGCCGGAGAACCCCATGCCGCGAGCGGGGGGAATCGTCGAACTGATCTTGAGGCCACCCGTGCCACCGAACTGCTGGAAGACACGCATGGTGAGGTGATCGGGACTACCGACCCCTTCTTCGGCGAACTCGACCTCGAGGTATCGATCGATCGCCATTCCCAAGACATCGAAGCCTGGACCGATGTTGGCCGACGATGCCGGCACTCGAATCGTGGTCATTAGGCGTCCACAACTCCACCTGATACGAGTGGCGGCTCGGTCGACCATGGAAATTCGATCCACTGGTCGGTGCGCTTCCACACGTAGTCACATTTGATGAGCGAGTGGGACTTCTCGTACAAACATGCCGAGCGGACGTCGCCCACGACATCGGCACAGAAATCGTGCACGTGTCGAAGGGTGTGGCCGGTGTCGGCCACATCGTCGGCGACAAGAACCTTAGAGTCGGTGAGATCGAACTTGTCGAGGTACGGGGGCAAGGTCGTCGGCACATCGAGACGTTCGTCTACGCCGGTGTAGAACTCGACGTTCATGACGTACAGATTCTTTACCGACAGTGCGTATCCGAGGGAACCAGCGACGAAAAGGCCGCCGCGGGCGATGGCCAAGATGATGTCTGGCCGGTAGCCATCATCGGCGACGAGCTGGGCCAATTCACGGGCCGCGGTGCCGTAGGTGTTCCAGTCGAGGTTCTCTCGTTCTTCACTCATGGGCACTGACCCTAGCGACCTCATCTCAATACGTCCCAGCCAGCCACCAGTGACCTTTTTGGATATAGGCGAGCAGGGCGTTTCCGTCGTCGTCCACGAGTTGAAATCGCGCTCGCCGTCGGAAGCGTTCCTGGTCCCACCACCGCTCATCGAGCAGCCACGGGCCAGCCCAGGAAACGATCGTTCGCCAGGTCCGCCCATCGACACAAACCTGGACGGGCGGGGCCGATATCTTCCCTCGTCCAGACACCGAAACCGCCGCACCGTGAGCGTCGACGACCTGTATTGGATGCTCGGCGAACAGTTCGACCGGCGACGGTGCGGGCAGTTGCCCCGGCCACGGTCGCTCGTCGAAGATGGACAGCTGACGATCGGACAGTTCAACGGTGCCCGCTGGGAGAAGACGAATCATGTCGTCCGGTTCGCGACCACCACGCCATTCGGCGACCTGCACGTTGTCGGCGCCAACGAGGGCTTCAAGACGAGCCACAGCACGACCGGCCCGCTGATCTGCTTCGGTTTCCCCTCCCCAAAATCCGAGCTGCCGCCCGGCTGCCGGAATGAGGTTCTCGGGTCGAAGCACCAACAGACTTAGTCCACCGGAGGGCCGAACATTCGGTGACGCGTTGAGCCACCCATCGAGCTGCCAGCGGACGCGATCGGTCATTGCTGCCACCGACAGGGCTCCTTCGTGGCGCCAGCCACGGATAAACCGCTCACCATGTTCGCTCTCAGCTTCGATCGTCACCCGACTACATGCAGCGCCACGGCGCTGCAGTTTGGCGTCGAGTTCGAGGGCTAACTGTCGAGCTGCGAATGCTGCTTGGTCAATACGTTCGACGGGAGGTTCGAGCGAAAGCGACACTGCCATATCCGGCGGCGGGTCGGTGACGTCCGCGAGCCGATCGTCGGTTCCCGAAGCGCGGTGATGCGCCTGCAACCCTTCGCGAGCGAAACGTCCAAGGACATCAGAAGGGTCGAGCGCTGCGAAATCGCCGAGCGTTCGCAGTCCGAGCCGCCAAAGCACGTTGGTGAGTTCCGGCTGTTCGAGTGTGGTGATCGGGAGCGGGGCGAGAAACTCTGTGCTCCCGCCTGGAGCGATGATGCATGGTCCGCCGCGACGTATCCGCGCCGCAAGCCGTGCCGCGAACACTCCATCGGCGATACCGATATGACATTCGGTTTGACCAGCGAGAACCGTATCGACGGCTTCGAGTATCTGTTCGGCCAGCGAAGCATCACCGCCGAAGTATCGCGAAGGCCCAACGGTCGGGAAGACACACGTCCCCGGTTGCGTAAGTTCGATTCGTGGCGTGAACGCTTCGATGGCGGCCGCTACAGCTTCAAATGCTCGAGCTTCGCCGGCGAGGTCGCGTTCGGCAATGAGAATGTCCGGGCATCGCCCTTGGGCTTCCCGCCGGCGAATCCCGCGCACCACCCCCATCGATCGGGCAGCTTCCGATGAGGCCACAACCCGGTTGGCGTGCAAGACGACCCCCGGTTCGTTGGGAGCAATTCCAGCGGCCACGATTGGCCAATCTTGCGCCCAGAGGGCGAGTACTCGCTGGGGAGGCACGTACTACGAAACAGCGGACAGGTTCGGACGTGTTTGGTCCACCCGCCGCAACCTGCCGTCGATAGCGGGCAGTTCGAAACGGGCATTGCGCGCTGGCCCCTTAGTGCGGCGGCCGGACACGGAGACATCGAGCCCTCGCGCCTGAAGCCGGCCGTGTCCGCGCCCCAAGCCTTGCCATTCGACGGGATCGACCGAGAACGCGAGATCGTATTGCAGTTGCCCTTCTCCTGAGGATCCAAGTTCGACCATGACGGTTCCGCGTTCTCGACAACGAGAGGACATCCGGCGGTACTCACTTGGCTGCACTCGGTGTCGTGGTGCCCCAAAGACGATGACGTCAACAGCACCGATCAGCGCGCCGATCGTTGCTGACCACGTCGATGCATCGGGGCTCGTAACGACCAATACCCGCTCGATCGCCACCCCGACCTCACGTGCAGCGGTGAGGCCGATGCCGGGAACGTCGACCGCCGCCACCCAACCGCCGGTAGTGGTGATGTTGCTCAGCAGAGCCCAAGCCAATGCGCGAGCTGAGGATCCACCATGGACTCGCGTTGTCCATCCGCGCTGTAGTCCCCCGCCCGGGAGGACCGGATGGAAGATCTCCGGCACGGGGAGAAGTTGTTCGGCGGCCAAGACAACCGGAGCGACTCGTTGTACCTGTTCTTGTAGTTCAGCGGGGACTCCCATTACCCCAGTATCGAACACTTGTTCGCTCTCCGCAACTCCGACTTGCGGCACACCCCTTTGATATGTTTCAATGCATTTCGATCATTTATGATGTTTCAGGGGTGAAACGGTTTACGTTCAGGGGTGACTGGCATGACACAGGAAGCGGCGGCAGATCTCGATCGAGCACTGCGCTCGATGCGATATTGGGACGGCAGAGCAAACGCATACGTTGCGCTCGCTGAGGATATGCGACGAACCGCCCGCGAACTCGACGCTTCTGTCGCCCCACTCGACGGTGTCCTCGCGCCCGTACGCGACCTCCATGTGCCATCGACTTGGGAAGGAAACGCCGCGACACAGAGCCGACTTCGCCTCGATGCCGCAGAGGATCGCTGTTCCTCTGCGGTACGAACAATCCACCATCTGATCGCCGATCTTCAGGACGAGGCGACCATCGCTTCAGCACGGGCAGACGAGGCCCGTGATCAACAGCGACAGTACCGATTGACCGCAAGCCGCATCGAGGTCGAGCTCGGCGCATTCGACGACGTGTACATCTAGCTCAAGGTTCGAACAAACCTGCCGAACAAAGCAGCATGTCGACATTTTTGCGAGTCCGTCGCGCCTGTGCTGCGACGACGCTCAGCGTTGCGATCATGGCGACGAACCTCTCCCCTGCTCTGGCTCAACGCGCTGATGAGGGCCAGGTCGATGCCGAACTCGTTGGCTATTCGTCTCGCCACGATGCGCTCCCCGCAGATGAGGAGTGGATTGAACCTGCGGTTCTCTTCGACCTCGATCCCGAAGCCTTACGGCCACTCCCCGAATTCGATGTTGCAACGCTCCACGACAGCACGATCTTTGCCTCCGGGGTCGACCAAGTTCCCGTTGTCGACGATGATCTCGACCTTCATATCGATCGCCACATCAGCGTCCTCCAAGCCATCGACACCCTCGATCATGAGCTCGCAAAGTCGATCTCCGCCATCAACATCCGGCGCCCTCGCGTCGATCGACTGAACGCAGCTATCGCCGATGAACACCGTGAGGAAGCTCGCCTCGCTGGCGAGATCGTCACCCTCAAGCTCGCCATCGCCGAGCTTGCGGTTCGCGCATTCATTGGCGAAGAAGAACTCGAAACTGCGTTCAGCGTTCCCGAAACCGGACTCGGAGAAAACCGCGTCGTGACCGACGAGGTTCGCGACGACCAGTCACATCAGATCGCCATACGAGAAGCCGAGATCGTCCGTCGCCAAGACCGTCGGACCGGCCTCGAACAGGACCTCGTCGTTCTTCGAGAGGAACTGCAGGTCCTTCGACAAGAACGCAGCGCGCTTCTCGAGCATCGACGTAGCGCCACTGCTCTGCTCCCCCAGACCGCAGCGAGCTACCAACGGGCGCTCCATGATCGACTCCCACGGTTCGTTGCTGGAACCGACATTCCGTTGGTTGCACTGAACGCCTATGTCATTGCCGAGCGCCTCCTCGCCGAGGAAGACCCGTCATGCAAGATCGAATGGTGGATGCTCGCTGGGATCGGCAAGATCGAGAGCATCCACGGCCACTTCGCAGACTCGACCCTGAACCGAAACGGACACACGACCGAGATCATTCGCGGACCTGCACTCGACGGTCGAATTCTCGAGGGTGCGGAGTTTCTCGTCGACGGCGCGGTCTTACCCGAAGCGGGGACCCTCACCGAATCGATCGCTGTACCGACCGCTGGCCCCGCACCCGATGCCGCATCAACGGGTGCTGAGGTCGACCCAAGCAGCGCACCAGCTGCCCCCGCAGCACCGGTCCCTGTCATTAAGCGCCTTGCGTTGATTACCGATACCGACGGCGGGGCGCTCGATCGCGACACGACCTATGACCGGGCTGTTGGTCCAATGCAGTTCATTCCGCAGACCTGGAATCGCTACAAGGCCGATGCCAATGCCGACGGCAACTCCGACCCCCAGAACATCTATGACGCTGCCCTCGCCTCGGCTCGCTATCTGTGCACAGCCACCTCGTCGATGGCGACCGAAGAGGGACGCAAGACCGCCTTCTTCGCCTACAACCACGATGACGAGTACACGGCGAACGTCGCCGCCGCCGGCGTCTTCTACCGCAACGCCATTCAGATCCCGACAGAAGAGTTCGGCGGTGCAACGACGCTCGGTATTGCTGACCCCGACCTCCACACTTCCGCTGGCCAAGCTGCGGCCAAGGTCAAGGAACTCGACGACGACGCGCTGCTCAACTGGCAGGACCAATAACCTGACCGGGTGACGGATCACGAAGTTGGCGTCGGCCCACACCCAGAACCCTGGCCGACCGGCGACCATCTCGACCCGACTCTCCTCGCTGAGGGCGATCGACGCAACGTCGTCGACAAATACCGCTACTGGTCTCGCGAGGCCATCGTCGCCGACCTCGACTCAACTCGATCCCCCATGCACATCGCGATCGAGAACTGGGAACACGACTTCAACATCGGCACGGTCGTTCGCAATGCGAACGCCTTCAACACCGCCGGGGTCCACATCATTGGCAAACGCCGATGGAACCGGCGTGGAGCGATGGTCACCGACCGGTATCACCACGTCACCCACCACCCAACGGTCGAGGAATTTGTCGCATGGGCAGCGTCGGAGGGTCTGGCGGTGATCGGAATCGACAACCTGCCGGGGTCCGTCGCCCTCGAGCACACCGCGCTCCCCGAAAACTGTGTCTTGGTGTTTGGTCAGGAAGGTCCTGGACTCTCACAAGCGGTGCGAGATCAGGCGGAACTCATTTGTTCCATTGCACAGTTTGGCTCGACCCGATCGATCAACGCCGGCGTGGCCTCAGGAATCGCTATGCATACCTGGATGGTCCAGCACTGGCTGGACAGGATCGACGATCAGCCTTCGACTTGAGCCATCAGCTCTTCGTCGCTCGGGATCTCGACGCCAGGCACGTAGTACGTGTAGAGGTCGATGATGATCTCTTTGAGGCCATCTGAATCGTTCTTCGACAGTTCGACGGTGACGACGTTGCCGTTCAGCGACACGCCAGCGACCTGGTCGGTAGCGAGCAAACGACGAGCAAGTTCGTCAGCTGGACGATCTCCAACGGGTTGTTCATCGGCTGTGAAACGCTCGTGTCCCATGCCGGTGAGCGCACGGTTGAGGACGTAACGAACAATCCCCGGACGATTCGATGGCTTTTCGATAACGGTGACGAGCTGACCCATGTCCGGAATGGTATCGGAGACCCCTGGGCTTAGGACGACTTCGCCGTCCGAGCTTCTCGATGTTCTCGCCACGCGAGCACGCTCAATGCGATTGTCACGAGCCACAGCACGGTGTGGACCACTTTGAAGCCAACATCCCACTCGCCGCTGAACACGATGATCGGCCCCCGCAGGGTCCAGCGAACGATGCCGATCGCGACGAGCGCCATCAGCGAGTAGGTCTCCCATGGAGATCGCCGCAAGATCGCTGCGCCGGTCGCTGTTGCGGTCGCAAGAAAGGCATACGCGACCCCGATTGCAACGATTCGATCGACTCCGGTGAGGTCGTCATCGCTTTGAATGTTGCGAAGCCGACTCCCCCAGATGCCCAACGTCCAGACGATCAGGATCGCTCGAAATTTGATCGTGCTCAGTTCGCTCATACGAAGAGGGTTCCTTGTCCATCGTCGGGCACGAAACGTTCGAGACCGCGCCACTCGAGTGAATCCATGTACGCCCAACTGCGCCGGTGCACGGTCGAGGGTCCGAGGGCCTGCAGCGCCGACCGGTGGCGGTGGCACGGGTATCCCTTGTTCTCGTCGAGCCAGTACGCCGGAAAGTGTCCATCGAGCTCGCGCATCATCCGGTCGCGGGTGACCTTTGCGAGGATGCTCGCCGCGGCGATCGACAAGCTCTCCCGCTCGCCGCGCACGATCGTCTTCGCTCGACCACCGCCGACAAAGTCCCATTTGCCGTCGAGGAGCACTCGCTCGGAGTACACGCCGAGGCCATCGAGCGCTCGCTGGGCGGCCAGGCGTTGGGCTGCAGACATGCCGAGCGCATCACATTCGGCGTGACTCGCATGTCCAACTGACCAGGCATCGCACCACTCGGCAATTCGTTCGAACATGGCTTCACGCTCGGACTCGTTGAGCAGCTTGGAGTCGCGGACCTTGTAGATCCGGCGCTCTTTGGGAACGATCGCGGCACCGACAGTGAGCGGTCCCGCCCAGGCGCCCTTGCCCACTTCGTCCATCCCTGCCACCACGTCGACTCCGTCGTCCCAGAGTGCACGTTCATGGCGAAGCCCGGGCGCAGATTTCTTCAACGAAGAGCGAAGCTGGCGAACCGTGCTCACAGCATGGACTTCTTTGGGCTGGTGCCGGGTTTCGGCGCGAGGTGTGTGGGGGCCTCGAGCAACGTCTCACCGGCGAGCTCGCTCGTCGTGAATCCAAGGTCGATCGAGGAACACGACAGGGTGAACGGGTGGCCGGTCGGAGACTCGAGTTCCCACAGCAGCGCTGGGCGTTCGCCATGCCAACGCAACGCGACCGACAGCAGACCTGCCGTCGTTGGCAGTCTTTTGAACTGCATGTTCTGGCCAAGCCACGACGAACTCATGCCGGGGAAGATGTCGATGTCGGCCGAAGTGGTGAGCAGCACCGGCTCGCCGACGGGGCCGCCCGGGTACTCCGATACACACACAGCCCGTAACCCAACGAGGAGCGCGGCGCGAGCGTGAGGGCTGTCCCCACAGCCTCGATGTGGCCAACGCCATGTCGAGCCGGCGAGCGAACGAACAGGGACGAGCGGCTCGAAGTCCTCGTCGAAGTGCGCCGAGGCGACCATCGAAAGGCCGATCTTCTCGGCGGTCATTGGACCAGCTGACCTGGCGATCGCGTCATCGACGAATGCGACGCTGTCGGCTGGAACGGGAAATCCGTGCCTTGCATAGGTGACGCCGTCGGCTGGATTCTTGAGGGCCCCGTCGATCGATGACGCGTCGTGGGCGGCATCGGGACCGTGCGCTGCATCGAGCGCTCGAATCAGCGGCAAGGTCATGGCGATGACCCGTGCTGCGGAAAGCGCATGTCCCACAACCGCAAAGACGGCTTCGCCATTCTTTTTGAGGACGGCGTTTCCATCGCTGGTACCCGCAACGGCAGCACAACCAGCGGCAACCGCGGGCCAGTCGTCTCGTCCAATGTCTCCGTTGGTGACATCATCGAGCAGCCGATCCAAAATCGTCGCAGCTCCCCACGAGAGCCCAACGCCAGCCAACGCTGCGACGAGCACGGTGTCGTCGGCCCGTCGCCACTGCGAGTCCCCGAGCGGCGCTCCACGATCGGCAACCGCTCCAAGCAGGCTCGTCTGCAGCGCGATGGGGATGTGCTTTGGCCACGCTGGCAGCACAAACTCGGCCGCTTCGCTCACATGTGACCGCCAACCGGCGACGACATTTTCTATTGGTGCAGGTGCGACCGTCGATGCTTCACGTCCATCGAGGATCTGAATCTCCCGATCAACCCCTGGCGTCAGCGGAATGAGGGCGGCGATCGACGCCCGCCCGTCCGGGTCGGAGATCTCGGACTGCCCGATGAGTTCGTCCGATGCAGATGCGAGCGCTTCGAGCAGCGCTGACGCGTCGGAGTCCGTCTCGATGGCTGTTGCCGAGTCGCCTGGAGTGCGTCCGATCTCGACGAGGGGAACCTTGTCGGCAACGATCAACGATCCCGATACGCGAAGCTCTCCGATGTGACCACGCTCGATCACTCGATTCGGTCGAACCACGACCGCGGCGACGACGGCGACGTCGGTCTCGTTTGTGAGGTGGAGAACAACACGTCCATGACCATCGCCCGGTTCGTCAGCCCAGGCGGTCTGCACCAGATCGTCTTCGCCGACGCGTTGGCGAGTCTCGATGACGGGAAGTCCGACGATCCGGGTCTGGCGGACACCATTGGACCGACCGCCTCGCATCCAGCGATCGCCGACCCCGAACCACACCTCGACGGAAACTGGACGGTTTCGTGGATAGATCGCACCGGTCGAATCGACGTCGGCCACCGAACCGGCCCCGAGTGTGCTGAGCGTGTTCCAGCTTCGATTCGTAGCGGGCTCAGCAACCGTGCCGTCGTCCGTGCTCGAGCGGCCGAACAGTTCGCGTAGTGACCTCACGTCAGGGACCTCATATATGGGAACCCTAGACTTCGAAGATGTTGGTTCCGCACTCGGCATCTGGTGACGTTGGTCCGCCCGCCGTGCTCATCGCGTTGCGTTCGCTTCACGCGGGCAAACTTCGCCTTGGCGATGCCGTCGATGACATCGAGCGGGCAGCCTTGATCGAGTCGATGGCCGCTGCGGTTATCGAGGCAGCTCACGACCTCGACGTCCTTGTCGTCTACGAGGATTCTGGCGTTGTGCCATGGGCCGAAGGTCGTGGCGCCCAGGTCTTTCGACCAACACGCCCCGGCCTGAATCGCGCAATAACCGAAGGCCGCGATCAACTACGAGAGCTCGGGTATGGCCGAGCGATCATTGCTCACGCAGACTTGCCGTACGCACGCGATCTGCGGGTCATGATCACCGGCGCCGAGATCACCATTGCTCCAGACCGCCATCGCGATGGAACCAATGTCATGTCGGTGCCCACGTCACTCGATTTCGCCTTTGCCTATGGCCCTGGATCCTTCGCTGCGCATTGCTCGATCGCAGCCGATCTCGGCATCGAACCACACATCGTCGACGCCCCAGACTTAGCGTGGGACGTCGATCACCCCGACGACCTTCGTCCACCCGGCGAGCCACTGGAGTCTGCATGAACGTAACGACGAACCTCGAGGTTCCTGAACGGGCCCTCGCAATCGCCGCCCACCCCGATGACATCGAGTTTGAGTGTGGGGGCACCCTTGCGAAATGGGCCGCGTCTGGATGTGTCGTGAACCATCTGATCTGTACCGACGGTTCGAAGGGAACGTGGGACGAAAACGCTGACACGGTTGCGCTCGTGGGGATACGCCAAGAGGAACAACGTGAGGCGGCTCGCCGCCTCGGCGCGACCGGCGAGGTGTTCTTTTTGGGTGCGGTCGACGGTGAACTGACAGCCGATTTGGACATGCGCCGAGAAGTCGCTCGAGTTATCCGTATGACGCAGCCAGACGTCGTGTTTGGGCATGACCCATGGAAACGGTGGCGCCTCCACCCCGATCATCGCAACGCTGGATTCCTGGCGGTCGAAGGCATCGTTGCGGCTCGTGACCCGTTCTTCTTCCCCGAGATCGGACTGCCACGGCATCGCCCCGACACCCTCTTGCTTTTCGAAACCGAGGAACCCGACCACATCGAGGACGTCACAGGCTTCACCGATCCAAAGGTGCAGTCGCTTCTCGCGCACGAGAGCCAGTTCGAGACGACGATGGTCATTACCGACAATCCCGATAGTGAAACCGCAGAGTTCCATCAGCGGGAGCTGGATCAGATGCGGGCTATGGCTTCTGGCCAACCCTTTGAATTCGGCGAAGCCTTTCACCAGATCAGCGACTTGTAGCTCGGTTCTTTCGCCTGCAAAAGCAAACAACCCCGGGCCGAAGCCCGGGGTTGTTCTCTTCACGTCGCCTCCGCCGGCGACGCAAGTGTTAGTCGTACCCAGCCTCACGCCATTGTGAGGTGAGCCAACTACGCCGTGGTGAACTGTGGCTTAGCGAACTAGGCCTTGTTGTCGCTCTTGGCAGAGTCGACTGCGTCGTACACGCCTGGCCAGAAGCGGTCACGGGCAGCCCAGATGCCACCGATGCCGAACTTGATCACGATGATCGCAACCAAGCCGGTCGTCACTGCGTTCCAGAGCTGGTCGATGATGTCGCGACCGAAGCCGAGCTGATCGATCGCCATCATGCCACCGAGAACCCAGATAGCTGCGACGATGACCTTGAGTACGAGGTCGCCCATTGCAACATCGTCGAGCACATCGCTAAGCAAGCCCTGAACGAACTTGGCGACAGCGCCGGTGATCACGATCAAGATGATTGCGATGATCACGTTCGGGATCCAGGCAACGAGATCGTTGATCAGGGTCTCGATAGAAGCAATGCCAAGCGTCGATACAGCGAGCTGGATGAAGATCAACATGATCATCCAACCAACGATCTTCGCGAGCAACATTCCCGAGTCAGCAAAGCCTGCACGCTCAACGTGAGCGCCGAGTCCGGACTTGTCGACAGCGTTGTCGAACTTGAGTGCCTTGAGCAGCTTGTGGACGAGACCGCGAACAAAGCCGGCCACGAACTTACCGATCAGAAGAAGCAGTAGCGCTCCGACAATCTTGGGGACGAACGTGATGAACAAGTCGATCATGTCCGCAAAGGAGTCAGTAATATCATCAATCATTTTTTG
>CALLAA010000195.1 GCA_938002955.1 uncultured Acidimicrobiales bacterium | reverse complement strand
GGAGAAGCCTTGGGCTCCCCACCGCACGGTGGCATCAAAGTACGGCGACTTTCGGATCTGCGTTCCGAATCCGAAGTCTTCTCGTTGGGTCATCTACCTGTTCCTTGAGTTCGTGAAGTGGAGTTTCGAAGTGGTGGTTATGCGGTGGCTTCGGCTCGCCGAGGGTCTTCCCACCCGAGCTGTATGGAGAGGTCGTTTGCGAGGGAGAGGAGTTCCTTGCCGATCCGCTTGCGGAACGTTGGCGTGAACACCCGCACGGAGCCCGTCGCTCCGATCGACATGGTGGGTGTGCCTGCATCGGGGCCGAGTGGCACGGCGACCGAGCACATGCCGCGCTCGATCTCCTCGATGCATTCGGCGTAGCCGCGTTTGCGAATGAGCTCGAATTCTGCGGCAACCTCGGCCAGGTCGGTGTGCGTGAACTCGGTGTAGGCCTTGAGGCGGCCCGTCATCGTGTCGGCAACAGCGGGGGAGAACGCCGCTACCGCCTTGGAACACGAGCACGCATGCAACGGGCGCTTTCCGAGCCCGGGGTGCAGGAACGAGACACCGGTATCGGGGGTCTCGACCGAGATGATCTCGACCGCCTTGCCTCGGAGGCGCGAAAGGAAGAACGCCGCGCCGTGGGTGTCGGCTGCGTGGCGCAACACCGGAGAAATGGTTTCGAGAAGTACCTGGTCGGAGTGATCGGGCTCGACGATCTGCTTGAGTCTGTATCCGAGGGTGAACTGACCCTTGGCCACCGGGTCGAGCAGGCCCGCTTCTGTCAGATCGCCAACCAGCCGGTAGCCGGTTGGTTTGGGCAGGTCGGCATGTGTGCAGATCTCGGCCACTGTGGCCTCACCCAGCTGTCCGACGACTTCGAGAATCATCGTGAGTCGTTCGAGGTGCACGCGCGGTTCCTTGGAAGAGGGGTCTCGGTTTGCGAGAAAGGTATTCTCAGAATACGATAACGTCCGCAAAGAACACAACCTGGGAGAGTGTCGAAAGTGGTCGATGTAGCTGATACGGAGTCGACGTGTTGCGGTCCGGGTTACGCCAGCCCAAGCGATGCGATTGCGGCACCAAAAGAGAAGCTGCTCTACACCGTTGCCCTCTACACCGGCACCGGCATTCAAAAGCCCGACTACCTCGCCACCATCGATGCCGACCCCGAGAGTCCGACCTATTCGCAGGTGATCCACCGCCTCGAGATGCCAGGCATCGGCGACGAGCTTCACCACACCGGATGGAACGCCTGCTCGTCATGTCACGACGACGCCTCGATGAGTCGCAAATACCTCCTGCTCCCCGGAGTGCGATCGAACAACATCTACGTCGTTGACACCGCAACCGATCCCAAAGCGCCATCGCTGCACACGATCATCGACGGCGATGAAATCAAAGCGAAGACCAACCTCTCTGGCCCACACACCATCCACTGCCTCGGTTCGGAGATCATCATCTCGTTCCTTGGAGACGCCAACGGTGAAGCCCCTGGCGGCTACCTCCATGTCAACGAAGACTTCGAGATCGTTGGCCGCTGGGAGAACTCGATGGGCGACATTCCCTACGGATACGACTTCTGGTATCAGCCTCGCCACAACGTGATGATCAGCTCGGAGTGGGCCGCGCCAAACACGTTCATGCCCGGGTTCGACCTCGAAGAAGTCGGACATCTCAAGTACGGGCGGCGCCTGCATGTGTGGGACTTCGAAAAGCGCGAGCCGGTCCAGACCATGTACCTCGGCGAGGACGGACTGCTGCCGCTCGAGGTCAAGTTCCATCACAACCCCGACAGCACCCACGGCTTCTGCTGCGCTGCATTGAGCTCGAACGTCATCCACTTCTGGAAGGACGACGACGACAGCGAAACCGGCGTGGGGGAATGGAAGTGGGAGAAGACGGTCGACGTCGAAAACGAGCTGCACCCCGAGTGGCCTATTCCGCTTCCCGGAGTCATGTCGGCACTGCTCGTCTCGATGGACGACAAGTACCTCTACGTCAATAACTGGCTTCACGGCGACATGCGTCAATACGACATCACCGACCCACACAAGCCCGTGCTCACCGGACAGGTCTGGATGGGTGGGCTGCTCGGCAAGGCCCCGGTCGTCAACGGTGCCGAAGTCGCCGGCGGACCACAGATGTTCCAGCTGTCGCTCGACGGCAAACGCCTCTACGTCACGACATCGCTGTTCTCTACTTGGGACAACCAGTTCTACCCCGAGATCCGCACCAAGGGCGGCGTGATGGTGATGATCGACTGCGACGTCGAGAACGGCGGCATGACGATCAACGAAGACTTCATCGTCGACTTCGGCCAAGAGCCCAACGGGCCGAGCCGATGCCACGAAACCCGCTATCCCGGTGGCGACTGCACGAGCGATATCTGGCTCTGATGCGAACGTGGACCATCACCGTTGCCAACAACGGCAATGCAACCTTCGACGTCGACGCTGCTCGGCCACTGCTCGACACCCTCGAAGAGCACGGCGTCGACCTGCCCTACGGGTGCCGCTACGGCGGGTGCATCACCTGCGC
>CALLAA010000194.1 GCA_938002955.1 uncultured Acidimicrobiales bacterium | reverse complement strand
GACATCTTCTTGACCGAGTCGGTCGATGCGGAATGTGTCCTCGGTTTCGGTGACTGCACCGTGCAACGCCGAGTATCGGTTGCGGTAACCCTGGAGCACGCCTCGCATGACCTCGGGGTCGAGGGTGTCGTGGAGATCGATGTGGAGCAACGTCATACCGGTGGTGTGGTTGTCCTTGACCTCGGGGATCATGACGATCGGGCGGCCATCGGAGCGGCCCTTCGACACGAGAACCTCGCGCTCTTCGGCCACGCGCTTCTTTGTTCCTCGAAGCGTTGGTGTCTTGTCGGTCCGGCTCGGGATCGTGGTGGCGACGCCGCCGCGGTCGATAACCGTGATGGTTTCTGCGTCGGCGTCGATGGCGTAGCGGGTCCACCCAACAACTCCAGCAACTGCCGGGTCGAGGTTCGCCAACGTCCGGATCGTGCCGTAGGTGAGGCCGTCTCGTGGCGTACCGGTCGTGAGGACCTCGGCCACGAGAGGAACCTCGAGCAACGTCTCGTCGGTACGAGAGATCCCGACGGTCACCGTCTTGGCCTGGTGCTTGATCGCGTCGACTGGACGGGTGAGTTCATCGATGGCTCCCCCGAGAGCGAAGGTGAGGTCTTCGATCACGACGCCCGGAGTTCCGACCTTGCCGTATTCGGCTTGGTAACTATCGAGCGGAACCGCACCACTGGCGTAGCGGAATCGGCCCATGAG
This sequence comes from uncultured Acidimicrobiales bacterium, assembly GCA_938002955.1. GTDB lineage: Bacteria > Actinomycetota > Acidimicrobiia > Acidimicrobiales > SHLQ01 > SHLQ01. The sequence continues at coordinate 2,600 of CALLAA010000194.1, read as the reverse complement.
CTGAACTGCCGTCGATGCTTCGAGGTGACCGTTGTACGCCCCGACCCGAACACCTTCGTTGAACTTGCTCTGGGCGGCCTCGAGACTTGGACGGATCTGCTCGAGGAATTTCTCACCCGACAGCGAACCGCGGGTCTCTTCGATGAGGTGTTCGATCGCCGAACGGGCCTCGCGAAGTGGTGTCGCCTGAGCGTCGATCGCGAGTGCCGCCTCGTAGCCGAACAAGTGCCCGACCACGGTCGAGAGCACGAAGGAAAGACGGCGATGCACGACGGGTACATAGATCACGTCGAGGGCCGAGGAGAAGCGGGTTTCGCCCTCGTTGGCGATCACGATCGGGGCCGACTTGTGCGAGCGGAAGATCTCCACTTCCTTGCCAACATCGTCCGCCGTCGAGCCTTCGAGGCCCGTTGCACAGATCAGGATCATTGGTTCGGAGGAAAGGTCGATGTGCTTCTTGTCCTCGGTCGAGTCTGCGGCGATCGACTTGTAGCAAAGCTCGGAAAGCTTGATGCGAAGCTCGCGGGCAGCGATGAGGTTGTAGCCATTGCCGACAACGGCCCAGTAACGGCGAGACGGGGCGTGGGCGCTCGCTGCACGGGCGATGTCTCCACGCTTTGCGATGGTTTCGACCATGCGGTCGGGCAGGTCACGAAGGTCGGCGAGCAGCTGCTGGCGATCTTCGGGTTCGTCGCGGTCCGGCATGGCCAAGTCGCCAATGGCGATGGCGAGCAGGAAGCCAGCAGCGATCTGGGCGTAGAACGCCTTCGTCGACGCAACGCTCATCTCAACGTCACGGCCATCGGATGTGTAGAACACACCCTCAGCACGATCGGTGAGGTCGCTGCCGCGACGGTTCACGATGGCGAGCACCGACGCACCGCGCTGCTTGACGATGTCGACCGTGCGGTTGGTGTCGGTCGTTGTACCCGACTGTGAAATCGCGATGATCAACGAATCCGACATGTCTTTGCGAAGACCGAAGCCGCTGAGCTCGGTTGCCACGACGGCCTGAACGCTGATGTGGCCCTCGACCTCGTCGGTGATCGATGCTGCGACGGCTTGACCCGCCACGGCGGCGGTGCCTTGACCAATGACGAAGATGTTCTTGATTCGGCCGGAGCTGATCTTGTCCGCTACGTGGGTTGGCATGGTCGACTCGGGAAGGGTGACGGAGAAGTGGCCGTCCTTTTCGACGAGCTTGCCGCGCAGCGTCTTGCGGAAGCTGCGAGGAGATTCGGAGATCTCCTTGAACAGGTAGTGCTTGTAGTCGCCGCGGTCGATATCGCGAGTGGTTACCTCAGCGACCGCAATGTCGTCTTCGCCTACCGGGAGCACGGTGCCGTCGTAGCCGACGCGTTCGATACCGGCGATCTCGCCAGCGTGTTCGCCCGAGAGCCGCAGAATCTGGCCGCGACTCGCGCTCGGGTTGTCCGGGTTTGCCGGGGTCTCGCCATCCATGCGCAAGTAGTCGGTAGTTTCCTCGACCACACCGTATGGCTCGGAGGCAACGATGTAGCTGTCCTCGCACAGACCGACGTAGATCGATTGGCCACTGCCGCGCAACGCGAGAAGCAGATCGTTGGGAGCTTCTTCGCTCGAAAGTCCAATGGCGACCGAGCCTTCGAAGACCGATACCGAGCGACGGAACGCTTCGGTGATGTCATGGCCGGCAGCGAGGTGCTTCGACGTGAGCGTCGGGATCACCTTGGTGTCGGTGGTGATGTCGTCGGCAATGCACAACTCCTCGGAGCGAATGAGATCGCCGTAGTTGTCGACATCGCCATTGAGCACCGCGGTGCAGTACGGACCGCTGTGCTCGGAGGTTTGGTCGGAGTTGACCGGGTGTGCGTTTGGCTCAGAGATAATGCCGACACTCGCCCAGCGAGTGTGGCCAATGACGACGACCTCGGCGGTCTCGTTATCGAGCGCCTGGCGCAGAAGGGCGTCGTTGCGAATGCTGTTGCGAAGCGACGCCGTGTTGTCTCCAAGTTCGCCAATCTCCGCGGCAACCTTGTAGACGAAGCTCAGTCGGTCGCCAACGCGACGGACCGCGGAGTCGGTGAAGAGTTCGGTCTTGTGATCGCGGGCGTCGATGGCGGCGGCGACCGATGCGTCGTCGAGATCGAGGCCGTGATCACTCACAAGAAGGTGAATGCCCGCCGAGTCGCGTCCGCGAACCTCCATGCGGTCGATCGCCGAGAGCGCTTGATGCACGGAGAAGATGGCGTCGATGCCTGCATCGTGAACGTCGCGTCCACCGAGGTCAGAAACAACGACCGCGGCGCGAAGTCGATCACGTTCGATCGCCCATGCCGCGTCGCGGGTCGAGATGAGCAATGCGTTGACCGATTCGAGATCGAGCGCGTCGACGGTCGCCTTTGCGTCCAAGTCAGCTTCGAGCGCGTCGAGGTGTGCATTGAGGGTGGCCAACTCCGCGCTGAGCACATCGCTCAGACCAGGGTCAGCAATGAGCAGCCGTACACCTGGTGTTCCGCGAAGAAGCGCGTCGGCGGCGGCCAACCGCTCGGCGATGTTCGCCAACGGACCGTCGGCTTGTTCGAGCGCAATACCGTCGAGGGCACCAGCGGTGCCGCTAA
>CALLAA010000193.1 GCA_938002955.1 uncultured Acidimicrobiales bacterium | reverse complement strand
GCGGTGTCGGTCTCAAATGCCATGAGTACTGCACCGTTGGTTTGGTTCTCGGCGCCGAAGCGGAACGTACCGACGAGTTCGGCGGTGGTGAATCCTTCGGCGGTCGGGACGACGAGCTCGTAGGTTTCGCCGACGACGAAGCCCTCGCGCTCGGCTGATCCCATGTCGATGACCCATTCTCCGGGGCCGGTGGGCGCCCGCCCGGTTTCGATTGCGGTTGGGTTGAGTTGGTCGTCGACCGTCCAGCTGTTGGCAATGACGGGTGGTCCTTGCGGTTGGACAACGGTGCCATCGGCGCGAATTGGCAGGACCTGGTTCTCCGTGCCGTAGCCGCCTTCAGCGACTCGAATGCCGTCGATTGCGTTGATGGTGTCGAGCTCTGCCTGGCCGAGCGGGACATCCTGGTCACGGTCGACGGCGAGATCGGTTCCTTGAACGATCTCGGCTGCAAGGCTTCCGAACGAGTCACGAAGACCGTCGCTCAAAATGTTGGCCGAGGAGATAAATCCGACGCCGAGCACGATGGCCAGCGCGGTGAGCGCCAACCGAATCTTGTTTGCTCCGACGTTCTTGCGGGTGATGTTCCACATGGTTCTGGTTCCGTCCTAGTTGTCAGCGTGTTAGCGCTGGCTCGATGAGCGAAGAGCGGCCAGGATCGAGTCCGTGTTGGGCTCGCGCAGCTCGCTCTTGATCTGGCCGTCGGCGAGGAACAGGACTCGGTCGGCGTACGAGGCGGCGACCGGGTCGTGGGTGACCATGACGATGGTCTGGTTGTACTGCTGTACGGCTCGTTTCATGAACGAGAGGATGGCAGCACCGGTTTGGCTGTCGAGGTTGCCGGTTGGTTCGTCGGCGAAGACGACCTCGGGGCGAGATGCCAAAGCCCGGGCGACGGCGACACGTTGTTGCTGGCCACCGGAGAGTTCGTTCGGCTTGTGGCCGAGCCGATCGCCAAGCCCGACGGCGGTCACGACTTCGTCGATCCAGCCTTGGTCTGCTTTGGTCTTGCCGAGGTCGAGGGGAAGTGTGATGTTCTCCGAGGCGGTGAGCGTCGGGATGAGGTTGAAGGCTTGGAAGACGAAGCCGATCTTGGTGCGGCGAAGAAGTGTGAGGTCCTTCTCGGAGAGTACCGAGAGGTCGGTGTCTCCAATGACGACTCGTCCCGAGGTGAGTCGGTCGAGGCCAGCGAGGCTGTGCATGAGCGTGGACTTGCCGGAGCCGGAAGGTCCCATGATGGCGGTGAACTCGCCGGCGGCGAAGGAGACGTCGACGGAGTCGAGCGCGACCACTTGGGTGTCACCTTCTCCGTAGACCTTTCGGGCCTGTTCGGCGTACGCGGCAACGATCTGCGGCGTGGTCGAATTCTGCACTGTCGGTGTGTCGAGCATGGTCATGTCTGCCTCCCAGCAGGTGCGTCGCTACCCGCTGTAGTGACGTACTTCAATCCTCGACACCAGATGGACCCCTGTCATCAGGGGTTGCCCTGGACTTTGTCTTAGGGTTTTCCCTGATACCAATCTGCCCTATTTCCACCAGTCCACTGCCCGACCCGGCATATGCGAAACGGGCAGGACGCGCGCTAATCGTTGGGAATAGAGCGAAGTGGGCGCACTTCAGCCCAGTCGACGTCGGCTTCGGCCCCGGACCGGGCGCGACCCTGAGACGCGCGACGAGCGCTCGCCGGCGGGCGGAAGCCGCTCTGGTTACCCATCATTCCGGTGAGGTGAAGGGCTTCGCTGAGGGTCTCGGCTCGCAGACCGATGATGCCGTCGGGAGTAGCTGGTGCCCCGGCGGGGATGACGGCCTTGGTGAAGCCGACGCGGGCGGCCTCGGCCAACCGTCGTTCGGTTTGTGCGGACTGTCGCAGCTCGCCGGCCAGGCCGACTTCGCCGCACGCCACGAGCCCGGAGTCGAGCGGGTTGCCCGTGACCGAGGAGGCCAACGCGAGCGCCATGCCGAGGTCGGCGGCAGGTTCGGTGATCTTCACGCCGCCGATCGCCGAGGTGAACACGTCGGTCTTTGCGAAGCCGATCTGTGAGCGACGTTCGAGGACTGCGATGATGAGCGAAAGACGGCCGGTGTCCACACCTTGTGCGGAGCGTCGAGGCGAGGCGAGGTTGGAAGGGGCAACCAGCGCCTGCACCTCGACGAGCAATGGCCGGTGTCCGTCGAGGACCGGCACGACGACCGAACCGGCGACGCCTTTGGCACGATCGGAGAGAAACAGCCGACTGGGGTCACTGACCGATTCGAGGCCGGTGCCCATCATTTCGAAAACGCCGAGCTCGTCGGTTGCCCCGAAGCGGTGCTTGACCGCCCGGAGCAACCGAAGTGCGTGATGGCGGTCGCCCTCGAACGCCAACACGGTGTCGACCACGTGCTCGAGTGCCCGTGGCCCCGCCAGGCCACCCTCTTTCGTGACGTGGCCGACAAGAACAGTGGACATGGCGCGTCGTTTTGCTTCGGTGACGAGCCCATGTGCGCAGTGACGAACCTGGCCGACCGAGCCTGGGGCGGAGGTGAGGTCAGGGTCGTGAATGGTTTGGATGGAGTCGATGATGACCATGTCGGGTTTCAACGAATCGCAGTGGGCCAACACACCCTGAAGCGACGTCTCCGAGACGAGCCAGAGGTTGTCGACAACGGCGTTGAGCCGATCGGCACGTAGACGGACCTGTTCGGCGGACTCTTCCGCCGAGACGTACAGGCAGGTCTTGCCGGCACGACTCATGGCCGCGACCGCTTGGAGAAGTAGCGTGCTCTTGCCAATTCCCGGTTCGCCGCCGACCAGCGTGACCGATCCGTCGACAAAGCCACCGCCGAGCACCCGGTTGAGTTCGGGGACGCCCGACGACACCGTCTGAAAGTTGTCGACCGTAACGTCGCCGATGAGCCGCGGAGGCTGCCCGGCGAGCAGCGATGGCTTGGAGATGCGTTCGGCCATCTCTTCATCGTGGGTGTTCCACTCGTTGCAGTCGGGGCATTGCCCGATCCACTTATGTGCTTGATGTCCGCAGTTGCGGCAGAGAAAGATGGTCTTCGCTTTGGCCATGGCCAGACACTACGCAGCCACTGTGACAGTTTGATTCTCGACACTGCCGGTCGAGGTCCCCGAAACCTGGTTTGCAGTCACAGCGGCAACCCGGTCGAGGCCGTTGTCAGCCAACTGAGTGACAGCTGCAAGAGCACTCGGGTGGGCGCTCGTGGTGAAGAGCTGGCGATAACGCGACGCAACGGCAGCGCGTTGTTCTGGAGTCTCCGCCGACCGGAGCGCTCGGTGGTACACGGAAAGATGACGGCGACGACGATGTGCGGCGGTCGTAGCGGTAGGAGTCGTGCGGACTGGACGGGTGTTCGTGTGCATGAGATGACCTCACTGGTTCGGGTTACTCCGCCCGAGGAAGAACCACCATACACGAACATTCGTTCGTGTCGAACAATTGTTCGCCAACTTCCAGCAGAAATAGTGAATCCGCTATACACCATAGCCGTACCGCTATATGCTGGATCCATGGACGTTGTCATTGCGGCACCATTAGTTCGCGAAGCAAGGCGAGCGGCGGGACTTTCACAGGTCGCGCTCGCCGAGCGGCTGTCGACAACACAGTCCGCTGTGTCGCGCTGGGAATGCGGACACGACGAACCCCGATTGAGCACGCTTCGATCCATCCTCCGAGCGTGCGACCGGCGGCTCGTCTTGTCGAGCGAACCAGACTCAATAGGAGACGTCGATCGCGCACAGATCCGACAGCAGCTGGCAATGTCACCCGAGGAACGCCTGGCTTCGGTGACCAATATCAGCACGTTCGTCGTGAACGCTCGGCGCGTCGACTGATGCCAGCAGCACTTGACCCCCAGTGCCTGTTCTCCACCCTTGCCGAGCACGAGGTTGACTACGTGCTGATTGGTGGACTCGCAGCAGTCCTGCACGGCTCCACGGCGATGACTAACGACGCCGATATTCTCCCTGATTCCCGCATGGAAAACCTTGAGCGACTGGGGCGCGCACTACGTGCGCTAGACGCACGTCTTCGCGTTGACGGCGATCCTGACGGAATCTCGTTCGATCCACATCCGTCACTCATTGCATCGATGGCCATGCTCAACATGACGACGCGATGCGGCGATCTCGACCTCACCTTTACCCCGGCGGGACTGGACGGATTTGCAGGGGTGAGCGAACGGTCCGTGACGTTCGAGGTGGACGGGCTCCGCATCCGGGTCGCCGCCCTCGCAGACATTATTCGCTCGAAGGAAGCCGCCGCCCGCCCGAAGGACCACGCAACCCTGCCAATCCTGCATGCACTCCGAGAAGAGATCGAGAAACAAGCCGACTAGAGCACACCTCGGTCACCTTTGGCTTTGTTGTGTGGTTGACAGAGCGGTTGGCCGTTGTGCAGGACGGTTTGGCCGTGGTGGTTGTGGGGTTGGACGTGGTCCATCTGCAGCCATGAATACGGGTTGTGGCAGCCGGGGATAGAGCACTTGCCGCGAGCGAGGGCGAGAAGCACTTGTCGTTGTTTCTTGGTGAAGAACCGGAACTCGGGCACATCTTCTACCCGTTCGGTCGGCTGGTTGTAGTCGTCGATAACGAGACGCCGCATTTTGGCGATGAGTAGCGGCACGAGCGCGTGCATTGGATGTATTGGGGTGCCGCGGAGTGTTTCGCATCGTCGGTCGAGGTCGTCGTAATCGATGGGAATCGAGAACGGGTCGAAGTCCATTGGGCCGTCGGTGTCGGGGTCGATGCATCCCATTGCCCGAGCGAGAAGGTCTTCGGCGACTTTTTCGCTCATAACGAGCTGAACCATGGGTTCGGGAAAGGTGCCATCTTTTTGTTGGAAGCCGCGGGCGACCAGCCGCATGATCGCGGTCATGGTTCGTTGACGCGGCGACAACTTGTCGGCGTCGTCGAGGTCGGCTTCTGCCTCGAAGATCTTCTGTTCTTCGCGTTCGGTAGCGACGAGCCACGCTTCGCCCGTGACCGGGTCGAGTCGCATCTCGACGATCACATCCCCCGATGGGAGCTTGGTAACTATGGCCCCGTATTTCGGGTCAGTGGGGTCGTGGAGGACGCCGTCGGGGTCGAGGGCGTTGAACCAGTAACCGACCGCGTCGACCCATTGCGGAAACTGCAACGTTTGAGCAGCGTCGATGAAGAACCCTTGAGCTCGTTCCATAGACGCAGAGGCTTTGGGGTGCTTGCGTTCGAGCGTGCGTAGCTCGTTGACGTGAGCGACGGTGATCGTGCCGTCGGCGAGCGCGGTGCGAAGCTCAGAGAATCTGGCGAGCCAACGGGCAACGGCGAGTTCGGCCCCGATGCGTTTGCTGCTGCCGTGAACACCAGCAGCGATGTGGGTGGAGAGTGAGTGTTCGCCGTGCCGTTTGGCGACTTGCTGATCCATGGCCCCATGCACGGCCAAAGCAAACACGCCAACGGCACGTTGCATTGCGTTGTAGGACTCGATCAGAAATTCGTTCTGTTCATCGAGGTCCAGCACGGAGAAGGGAGTCTGAACAGCAGCATCGAAGCTGTCATGCAGCCCAGCGATTGCTTCATTCGAATAGGACGGTCGCTCGAAAATGCTCATCTACTCCCCCTTTCAACGAAGACCCAATGGTGCGTAAACCAAAAGACACTCTTCGTGGGGGGCGAGCAGGTACTGCGAGTCTAACTAGAACATATGTTCGATTGCAACCCTCATCGGAGAATTTGTCGATAAACATCCGATTGCATCAGGCGAACTCGGCAGCCAGCCATGCTTGGGTCCGATCGATGGCGTCGACACGTTCGTACTTGGGTTCGTAGCCGAGCACACGGCGAACCTTGTCGGCGTTCAGCCAGTAGTCGCTGGTGGACAGCAGCAGTTTGTGGGTTGTGAGCGGAGGGCGGGCGAGCCGTTCAGCACCGGTGATTCGATATGCGGCTTCGGCCACACGCGCTAGTCCCTTGGCGACCGTCAGGGGAAGTCGTGGACGTTCGATCGTTCCGTAGCCGAGCGGCGCAATGAGCTCCGAGAGGAACCGTTGCATGTTCATGGGTTCGGCGTCGGTGACGTGAAATGGGGTGCCCGACCAGTCGACTCCGGGTTCGAGCTGCTCGGCGGCGAGCACCATGGCGTGCGCGAGGTTGGGCGCAAACACGACGTCGGTCTTGGCGTTGAGATCGCCGAGGAACATCTGTCGGCGCCCGGGCATCGCCTTTAGGAACAGCGGGACAACAGTGTTGTCGCCCGGACCGAAGAGGCCGAACGTGCGCATGGCGCAGGTGCCGAGTTGATCGTCGGCAGCGTCGAGCACGACCTCCTCGCCGCGTTGTTTCGTGACGCCGTAGTGCGTGAGGTGTTCGTGGGGGTAGGAGGCTTGAGCCTCGGTCAGGCCTCGTAGTGGTTCTGCGCCAGAGATCACTTCGGCGGAGCTCATGTGAACCAGGCGAGGTATGCCGTTCTGTCGGCAGGCAGCC
>CALLAA010000192.1 GCA_938002955.1 uncultured Acidimicrobiales bacterium | reverse complement strand
GTCGACGATTCGTCCCTGCATCGCGATGGAATCTCCAAGGTGAACGATGCCGGGGAAATGGCGCATGGCCAAGATGCCGTCCATGGTTGCGTGGTAGTCGCGTGGCGGTGTGCCGAGGCGAACGGGGTCGTGGACTCGGGCAATGACCTGGCCTTCGGTGATTGGGTCGCCCAATGCAACAACCCACTCGATGAGACCGTCACTCTCGCTGGTGATGTAGGCACCCTCGAGAGGGACATCGAGGTACTGGGTGGGTGCGTCTTCGTTCTCGCCCGCGAGCACCCCTGCGTGTTTCAAGACGTTCTTCACGCCGCGTAGTCCAATCTCGGCCCAGTCCGGCCGGGTGGTTCCCGTGCCGCCCAGCTCGGTGGTGATGAACAACGTGCCGGACTCTTCGACGTGGGTGTCCCACATGCCGATCGTGTCGATCTCCACCAGCTTGCACGTGTACGGAGCCTTGAACGCTTTTGCGTATTGCCAGCTCTCGTCCTCGTTGGCCTTGTCGGCGAGCACGTGGGTGCACGCCATCGGCACGAACTCGAGCGTCTTGCCTCCGTCGTGCATGTCCATGACCACGTCGGCCATCGGCAACATGTAGCGGGCCATATAGTCGGCAATCTTCTGGGTCACGGTGCCGTCGGGGCGGCCGGGGAACATCCGGTTGAGATTGCCCTTGTCGATCGGTGAGGTTCGCGTTCCGGCAGCGAACGCCGGCTGGTTCATCGTCGGCACCACGATGATGCGCCCGGTCACGTCTTCGAGATCGATCGAGCTCACGAGTCGGATCATCGCGAGTGGGCCCTGATACTCGTCGCCGTGGTTGCCGCCCGTCAGAAGCACGGTCGGCCCCTCGCCGTTCTTGATCACGGCCACTGGGATCATCACCGCTCCGTACGCAGAGCCATCGTGGCTATGAGGCAGCTTGAGATGTCCGGTATGAATGCCGTCTTCGTCGAACGGGATGGTCGACGAAACTGGTGAGTCTTGCATGGTGTTGCTCGCGTTCATTGTGGTCAGTCCTTGATGAAGAGTTTGCGGGGCACGTCGGCGAGGGGCTCGCAGCCGTCCTCGGTAATCAGAAGCGATTCGGTGATCTCCATGCCCCAGGTGTCTTGCCATAGCGCCGGCATGAAGTGGAATGTCATCCCAGGCTCGAACACCGTGGTATCGCCCGGACGGATGCTGATGTTTCGCTCGCCCCAGTCCGGCGGGTAGCTCAGGCCAATGCCGTAGCCAGCGCGGCTCTCCTTGTCGTAGCCGTGCGATCGGAGTTCGGTGATGAATGCCGCGTGCATATCCTCGCAGGTATTGCCAGGTTTCGCCGCGGCCATGCCCGCATCGATCGATGCGACGAGCGCTGCTTCCGCGTCGAGCCACTCGGGGCCTGGCGTGCCGAGGAAGACGGTTCGGCACAGAGGGACGTGGTAACGCTTGTGGACGCCGGCGATTTCGAAGAACGTCCCGAACCCCGACTGGAACGGTTGGTCATCCCACGTGAGATGGGCTGCGGTGGCGTCGATACCGGTGGGTGCCAACGGGACGATCGCAGGGTAGTCGCCGCCATGCTCGGGTGTTCCCGAAATGCCGGACTGATAGATCTCGGCGATGAGGTCGTTCTTTCGCATGCCGACCTCCATCCGTTCGAGGATGCGCGCATGCATGTTTTCGACGATCTGACCAGCGATGCGCATGTACGCGATCTCCTGGTCGGACTTGACCGACCGTTGCTGGTTGACGAGCCCGGTCGAGTCGCCGAACGTCGCATCAGGCAGGTTGTCGACGAGGGACTGATGTGCCCGAGGCGAGTAGTAGTAGCCGTCCATCTCGGGGGCGATATGGCTACCATGCCAGCCGCGCTCGGCCAGCCTTTCAGCCAGGTACTCCGACGAATGCCGTTCCGTCGACATCACAAAGTGATCGGGGTACCCAATGATGTCGTCGGCAGGCAGGTATGTGGTGCGGCCTGCGCCGATCGAATCCATGTACCGCCCAAACCAGATGGGGCCCCCGTCGGGGCCGACGATCACACATTGGGGCGTGTAGAACGACCAGCCGTCATATCCGGTAAGCCACGCCATGTTCGACGGGTCCGTCACGATCAGAACCTCTATGCCCACAGCGTCCATCGCCGCCCGAGTCCGAGCGAGACGGTCCTCGTATTCTTCTTGGCTGAAGTGCAACGTGGGTTCCATGCGTGGACCTTAGTCCCAGCCTTCGTTGTCGACGGAAGCTGGGATTCAGCGCGCGAATACGTCCCCCGTGGAGCCACGGCGGGACGCGGCCGTTAGAGTGCAGGCTCACGACGACCTAGCGAGATGTGACGTGGCACCACCAATGCTTGCAGGCGATGTAATCGTCGTTGGAAACGCTTCCGATGACCCGTTCGCTATCGACATCGCCTACGCCCTTGGCCAGTCCGAGGACATTGCTGATCTCATCAGCATGAAGGAGTTCGCGAACAGCGAATTCTGTCCACGATTCATTTCTGACGAGAGCGACCTCACCGAGGTCGGACATCGCCTCACCGACAAGACGATCGTCATCGTGAGCACCTCGAGTCTGACCCTGACCCGCAACTCGTTAGCGATGCGAAATCTGCTGATCGCCCGAGCTGCCAAAGACAATGGCGCAGCCGCCGTCGTGCTCGTCGAACCTGACCTGTTCTACAGCGCACAGGATCGTGGGCCGCGGCTCGATCAGGGAGCGACCGAGTTCGAGCGAGATCTCACCGACCTGAAAAAGTTCGACGGCCAGCCGTTCTCGTCCCGGCTTTACGCCCAAATGTTGAAGCTCGCCGGTGTCGATCGTGTCGTCACGGTGCACAACCATTCGTCGGTCGTGCAAGCCGAGTTCACCGAGGTCTTCGAAGGTCGTTTCCACAATCTGATTCCGTACGACGTGTACGCCGACTATCTGCACAACTCGAACATCGTCGACTTCGACGGCGACGGTGAAGGACTCGTGCTGTGCGCCCCCGACAAGGGAGCGCGCTCGTTCGTCCGCGAGATGTTCACCATCCTCGACCTGCCAAAGGCGAAGTTCATCCTGCTCGACAAAGAACGAAGCGGAGAACGGGCGGTTGAGATCAGCCTGGATGGCGAGAGCGACACCAGCCTCGACGAGATTGCGGGTCACGACCTCGTGCTCTTTGATGACATGGTGCGCACGGGTTCGACGGTCGTGAAATCCTGTGAGTTCCTCAAGTCGGCCAACCTCAATCGCACGGTCTTTGCGGTCTCGCACTTCTATGCGAGCTCGGAAGGCCGGGAGAAGATGGCGAGCCACGCCATCGACGAGATCCTCACGCTGAATACGTTGCCGACGGTGCTCAACCGCGACGTGCAGGGTCGTCTGCGTAAGAAGCTCGTCGTGCTCAAGATCGAGCAATGGCTCGCCCGCAACTTGGCGGACATCCTCGAGCTACCGACGCCGCCGAGCAACAGCTTGTACCACATCGACATGTCGTCGAAGAACCCTCGCTTCAAGCACAAGATCTGGTCGAACGATCAGCTCCCGAGCGTCCGAGGCGAAGTTCCACTGCCGTTTGTGTAAGTCCGCACCGGTTGAGCGGGACGAGTTATAGGCGCTGGCCGCCACGCCATGTTTGCAGAACTTCGATGTCGGGCATGTCGTCGATCGGACACGTGATGGGGTCATTGCTCACGACCGCGAAGTCGGCGAGTTTGCCCGGCGAGATCGACCCCACTCGATGGTCCATGTGCATGGCCCACGCGCCGGTGATCGTGTATCCGCGCAGCGCGGCCCGGCGGTCGATCGCGCAGTCCGGTCCGATGATCGAACCGCTCGAGGTTCGCCGGGTTATCGCGGCCCACATGGCCAAGAAGACATTCGGCATCGATACCGGCACGTCGGACGACAGCACAACTGGGAGGCCGGCCTTGTCGAACAGGCCGCTGGGGTACATGCGCTCGGCGATCTCGCCGTAGTCGCGTCGGGCACCTTCGCCGTACTGGAACACATGGGTTGGCTGGGGGACGGGCACGATGTCGAGTTCGGCCATGCGCTCGATCTGTTCGTTGCTCGGAAAGCCGCAATGCTCGATGCGATGACGGGCGTCGGTGCGTGGGGTGCGTCGCTGCGCCTCTGCGATCGCGTCGATAACCATGCCGATCGGTAGTGGCCCCTGGGAGTGGGTTCCGGTCTGCAAGCCGAGCTCGTGAGCACGAATGAGAAGTTCGGTAAATGCGTCTGGGTCGTGGTAGATGTTGCCGGGCCGGTGGTTGACCGAACATCCACACGGCACGTATGCCATGCCTGCGGTCAGTGCCCCGTCGGTGTACAGCTTGAGGCCAGCGATTCGAAGATCATCATCGCCAAGCATCGAACTGATGCCGAGGCCTTCGAGTAGATGGAGATGGCTCGAGAGCACCATCATCGACACCCGAAGCTGGAGGCGGTTCTGGTCTCGAGCGCGGAGCCAGTTGGTCATTTCTCGCTCGGTCACTTGGCAGTCGCCGACGGAGGTGATGCCGGCGTCGGTAAGCATCCGCTGGCCAAGGTCGAGCATGGCATCGAGCGTTTCGGCCGTCTCTGGCAAGTGCAGGTTTGGGCCATGGTTCGTGATCTTGACGCCACGTGGACCCGTAAGCAGGTCGCACGCCGCGTCGAAGACGACGCCGTTCGGCCGCCCGTCGTCGTAGCGATCGAGGCGTCCGCCGTCGGGTGTCGTGGTGTCTGCGTCTATCCGGGCATTTCTCAGCGAGGCGGAGTTCACGACGTAGCCATGTCCGCTCGCATGCATGATCTCTACCGGGCGGTCGAGCGACACCCGATCGAGATCTTCGCTCGTCGGGTGTGCGTCGTCGGTCCCGAGGCGGTGATGGTCATAGCCAAAGCCGCGAATGGGACCCTGCCCGTTGTCGTGATCGTGTTCCCGTAGCAACTTCACGACGTCATCAATGCTCGTTGCGCCGGTGAGGTCTGCCCACGAAGCGCACTGCCCGAGCATCAACGGATGGGTGTGTGCGTCGACAAACCCTGGCAGCAGGGTTGCTCCCGCAAGGTCGACGCGCTCGGGACGCAGTGCAGTCGCGGCCAGGCAATCGTCGAGGGTACCAACATGAACGATCCGGTCGTCGACGGTGAGCACGGCTTCGGCCATTTCTTCGGCCTCGATCGTTCGGATCGGGCCACCGGTGAATAACTGGACGTGTGGGGGCGATGTGTGCGATCCGGACATGGGACAGGACCCTAGCGGTTTCGGTTTCTCCGGTTCCCAGCTCGGTGGCGTTGTAATGTGCCGGCAGCACATACGGGTACCCGGGGGAAGAATGAAGGACGAGAGCCGCTGGTGGGACGCCACCGAGGTTGCACAGAAGATCGCCGCTGGTGATGTCACGCCAAGCGAGGTGGTCGAAGCGGCGATTGCCCGTATCGAAGAGGGCGAACCGCATCTGAACGCGGTGTCGATGCGTTGGTTCGACCACGGTCGCGAGGTTGCAGCGTCAGCGCCGTCGGGTCTGTTCGGGGGTGTGCCGTTCCTGTTGAAGGACTTGTGGGTGCAGTACGCAGGTATGGGTCGTACCGACGGCAACGTTGCGTTGGCTGCAAAACCGCCGATCTCAACGATCGATTCCGTGCTGGTGTCTCGGTTCAAGGCGGCCGGCCTGGTGACGCTCGGCCGGTCAACGAGCCCGGAGATGGGGTCTATCCCAGCGACCGAGTCCGCCGCGCACGGCGACACCCGTAACCCGTGGGACACCGCTCGCTCGCCGGGCGGTTCGAGCGGCGGCGCTGCGGCCGCAGTTGCTGCTGGTTACGTGCCGATCGCGCACGCCTCCGATGGTGGCGGCTCGATACGTGTGCCCGCGTCGTGGACGGGTCTTGTCGGGCTCAAGACGTCCCAGGGGCGTATCACCATGCAAGGACACGGCATCGAAAGCGGCCTCGGTGTCGATGGCTGCGTAAGCCATACCGTTAGAGACACCGCGCGATTCCTCGACGCGGTCCACGGACCTGGAGTGGGGGACACCATCATTGCTCCGGCGCCGAGCCATCCGTACGTGCACGATGTCGGCCGGGACGTGGGATCGCTCAAGGTCGGCATGCTCGATACACACCCGCAGGGCAGCGCACTGCATCCCGATTGCGTGGCCGCAGTGCACAACACCATGGCCGCGCTCGCTGAGCTGGGCCATCGGACCGGTGAGAGTCATCCAGGTTCGTTCCACGACACCTCGTTGACGTCGCGCTTTATGGCGATGTGGGTCGCCGGGCGACGCGTCGGACTGTCGAACATGGGCAATGCGATCGGGCGCGAACTCACCGAGGCAGAGGTCGAACCTCAGAATTGGGCCATGGCCCAGCAGGCGAACGATATGACGGCGTGGGAATATGCCGATGCGCTGGCCGCAGTCGCCACGTACCGCCGCGAAATGCAGCAATGGTGGGCCGACGGCTGGGACATCTTGGTCACCCCAACGATGGCTGAACCCGCACCGATGATCGGCGAGATGGTCGCCCAGCCTGGTCAGCCGCTCGCTGGCGTGGGTCGAGCGCTCGAGCTGTGCCCGTTTACGCCGCCGTTCAACACGACCGGGCAGCCGGCGATCAGCCTTCCGCTGCATCGCACCGCCGGTGGCTTGCCGGTCGGTGTCCAGCTCGTCGCCGCCTATGGTCGCGAGGATCTACTCATTGCGGTCGCATCCCAGCTCGAACAGGCCATGCCGTGGGTCGGGATACACCCCACCACCTAACGCCCTGGTGTCAGATCTCATCTTTTAACTACTAGCTAGTGGTGTCAGAGCTCATCTTTTAACTTGCGGCCTGTGAACCCAATGATCTGGGCGAATCGAAAGTCTTCCTTGCAGTCGCTGGGGCGTTTCTGCAGTGCCCGGCATTGCATCAGACCACACTGAAATCAACGAACGTGCGGTGCTAGATAGAGAATGAGATCTGACACCGGCGAATATGAGTTAAAAGATGAGATCTGACACCGGCTAGTGGCGTTCTGTGGTGTGGCCGTCGTCGAGGTCGATCCAGCGGGTGATGCGGACCCGTTCGAGCATCGACCGGTCGTGGCTCACGAGCAGCACTGTTCCCTCAAAGGTGTCGAGCGCCTGTTCGAGCTGTTCGATCGCTGGTAGGTCGAGGTGATTTGTTGGCTCATCGAGGACGAGCAGGTTCGCACCGGTTGCCATCAGCAATGCAAGCGATGCTCGGGTCCTCTCGCCAGGCGACAGTGTGCCAGCAGCCCGCGGAACGTGATCGGCACCAAGGCCAAACTTCGCAAGCAACGTTCGCGTGTCCGCCACCGAGAGCTCGACCCCGTGCGCCACGCATGCGGCCATAAACTCGGCCAGCAAGCTCTCGCCGCCGAGTAAGTGCGCTCTGGCTTGTTCGATCTCGCCGATGCGCACGTTGCGGCCGACATCGAGCTCGCCGCTATCGGGTGCGAGCCGGCCGAGCAACAGCGCAATGAGGGTCGACTTCCCCGAGCCGTTTGGTCCAACGAGGGCGATCCGGTCGCCATAGGTGACGGTCAAGTCGACGGGTCCGAGGCGAAAGTTGCCACGATGGACGACGGCCTTTCGGGCGTCGGCGACGATGTCTCCACTTCGCTCGGCGCTTGGAATGTCGAGTCGTAGCTCCCAACCCTCGAACGGTTTCTCGTGGACCTCGAGTCGGTCGATCGACTTCTGAGTCCGGGCTGCTTTGCCGGCCAGCTTCTCGGTCTGGGCCATTCGCCAGTTACGAACGAACTTGTCGTTCTCGCCCGATTTTCGGACCTTTGCACCTCCCTGGGATGCCCACTCTCGCTGTTGTTGGGCCCTGTTGAGAAGATCCTGCTTCTTGCCTATGTAGTCGTCGTACCGTTCGTATTGGTGCTGGCGCTGTAGCTCGCGCTCTGCCAGGAACGCGTCCCATCCGCCACCGAACCACGTGCCTTGACGGCTGTGATCGTCCAGCTCGAGCACATCGGTAATCGTGCGCTGAAGAAAAGTGCGATCGTGGCTGACGATGAGCGCTGGAGCGTCCAGATTCAGGACCCATTCTTCGAGACGGGCCAAACCATCCATGTCGAGATCGTTCGTGGGTTCGTCAAGCAGAACAACGTCGAATCGGGAGAGGAGAACCGATGCGAGTGATGCCCGCGCGGCCTCGCCGCCCGAGAGCGTTGCTGTGGGCTGTTCGAGAAGGCGCTCGACGAGACCGAGGTCGGTGCACGTCTGTTCGGCTCGTGCGTCGAAGTCGGCTGCTCCCAAAGCCATCCATCGATCGAAGGCTGTGGAATAGCGGTCGTCTGCGCCGTGAGCCTGTTCAGCCAGTGCGCTCGTAGCTGCGTCGAGGTCCCGCTGGGCGTCGGCGACTCCGGTGCGTCTGGCAAGGAACGAACGGACGGTTTCGGTCGGCGAGCGAACGGGTTCTTGGGGCATCAGCCCGACCGTGGCCGTCGCAGGCTGAAGGTCGATCGTGCCGGTGTCGGGGAGGACGGCGCCGGCGAGGGCCTGGAGCAGCGTGGATTTACCGACGCCGTTCGGCCCGACGAGGCCGACGCGGCGACCCGGAGCGAGTGTTAGTTCGATCGAGTCGAGTACGACGAGCGGGCCGCGGGAGACAGATACGGAACGCGCGATGAGTGAAGCAGCCACGAGGGCACCTTTCGAGAGACGAATAAGCGGGTGGGCTCTGCGTTACTTCTTCACGGGTTCGACCATAGCGCACCTGGCAGGCCGCGAGCACGCAACAGTAAATCAAGCAACGACTGCAAGAACCCGATACCGTCCGGTCATGGCTTCCCCCTCGACGTTCGATCCGGTACGCAAGCACGCACGTGCCTTGTCGGATCCGTCGAGATTTCGAATTTTCACGTACATCGCCGACAGCGATAAGCCCGTCGCTGTGGCGGAGCTGACAGAGCTCCTTGGCTTCAACCACAACGCGATCCGCCAGCATCTCGCCGTCCTTGTGGACGCCGAGATCGTCGTGGAGGAGCGGGAGGTTCGAAATCGTCCTGGCCGTCCGCGGTTGCTGTACTCGGCTCGTGAAGACGCGCTGCGTTCATTCGGCGATTCATCTCGGTCGTATCGACGCTTGGCCGGGCTTTTGCTCGAAGTCGCACTATCGGGTGACAGCGCATATGCCGTCGGCCGGAGAGCGGCGATCGAACAGCGGGTCGACGGCGATGTGGTTGCGTCTGCTGCGTCGCTAGTCAAACAGCTGGCGGTCGAAGGCTTCGAGCCACTGCGGAAAGGCCGCAAGATCGTGTTGCAGAACTGCCCCTTCGCCGACGTTGCAACTAACGGCACCTCCGTGGTCTGTGAGCTCCACCGCGGCTTGATCGATGGGCACCTCGGCGACGGCAACGAGAGTGAGTTGCGGATTCGCGAGCCCCACCGCGCCGGGTGCCAGGTGATGCTTGCATCAGGTGTCGCGTCGTGACCTTGGTTGTCTGACAGATGGGCAGTGGGCTTGAACGTAGTGACTGTAGGGCGAGGCGGCCTACATCCTCAGGAGCGCCAAGCCCGAGTTAGCCCGAAATGACGTCGCGGTAGTGTTCGGCAGCGACATCGGGGTGCGAGCGAAGTCTGGTGCGCAGGTTGTTCTCGCCGAACAAGGCATGGATCTCATCGTCGATCTTTTGATGATCCCCTCCCGGTGCAGCGGCGGCGAGTTCGGGCGGGAGCTCGATGGGCTCGAAGATGGTTTCGTAGAGCGGATTGAAGAAGAACGCCACCGAGATGCGCTCGCCACCGACGGGGCTGACCACCCGATGCGGCGTTGCGCGAAGATACCCGCTCGTCGACCGCTGGAGCATTTCGCCGAGGTTCATGATGTACGCCCCGGGGATTGGTGTCGCATCGATAAAGCCGTCCGGGGTTTCTACCTGTAGCCCCTGCTGCTGTTGGGCAATGAAGGTCAGGACTCCAGTGTCGTGGTGGGCGCCAACACCCTGCTCGGCCTCAGGCTCGACTCGAGCCGGGTACCGAATCACCTTGATGTGCATGTCGCTGTCTGGAACAAAGCCCTCGTCGAAACAGTGCATGTCCTGGCCGAGTCCGAGCGCCAATGCTCGAAGAGCCGTGACGCCCAAGGTCTGCATTTGGCGCGCCCAGTTGAGGACGACCCCCGGCATTGCCGGTACCGACGCTGGCCATTGATTTGGGCCACGCAATCGATGCCACGCAGGTGCGTCGGGGTCCGCAGGGGAGGGCTGCTCCCAGCCGAGGTCGAGCTGATCGCGCCAGTCGCTCTTGCCGTTGGTTCGTTCGTCTCCGAGCGTGGTGTAGCCCCGGAACGCCGCGCTCTTGCCGATAGCGATTTCTTCGCGCTCGTCGACCGGAAGGGCAAAGAAGTCTTTGGCCACATCGAACAACCCGGCTTCGAGGCCAGGGTCGATTCCGTGTCCCACAACGTAGGCAAACCCAACCTCGTGGCAGGCCCCGAGAAGCTCGCTGATCACCGGCTTTGCGTCGTCTCCGTGCGGGTCGGCCCGGAATGCCGTGAGGTCGATAATCGGAAGTGAAGACATCTAGGGAACCTACCCTGCGCGCCGCTGCAGATCCGACGTCACGATGAGTGCCGCGGACGGGATCGGTCGTTCTGTGGGAGACTACGAGCCTTCGACGAGCACGGGAGCGCCCATGGATGCCAAACGAAACACTCAACTCACCGATCGACTTTCGACGATTCCTCGGATTCGCCGCTCGACCGAGTGGATCGCGGCGCGGCCATCGCCACAGCTGCATCTTGGTCTCGCCGCAGCTTGGCTTGGCTTCTTGTTCACGATCGGATTGTTCTCCGCCCCGACCGCCGACCCGGCATCTGCAGCCCCGCTTGGCTTCGTTGACACCTTCGCATTCGCGATGTTCATGGTCACGTTGCTCGGTATCTTCACCGTCGTCGGTCTGGCTCTGCAGAACAGTCGTGCGACCGCTCCCGTTTCCGCAGCGTGTGGCCTTTCGGTGATCGTCGTTGGAGCGACGTGTGGCTTTGTTGGTCACCCGGTTTCAGCATGGGGGCCAGATGCCGTACTGGCCGCTGGAATCGTGGCCGCAAGTATTGCGATCATGGCCCGTCGCCAGCCGAGCAGCGACTGATCCGCCACTTCTTGGACGCCCACTGGAGGTCGGACTGGTAGCTTGCGGACATGTTGTTCTCCGTCTGGCCAGCTCCGAAGCGTCCCACCGACGAGGTCCTCGACCTTGCCCGCCACGCCGACTCGCTCGGGTATTTCGGGTTCTGGTTCGCCGATCACTACATGCCAGACAGTGGAAACGAGGCGGCCGAGACCGGACCTGTTCACGAGGTGTTCGGCATACTTCCCGCGGTCGCAGCGGTCACGAAGGCCATCCGGGTAGGACCCCTCGTGTCGCCAACATCGGTGCACCATCCAGCGGTGCTGGCAAACCGTGCCGTGACGATCGACCACGTGTCGAACGGGCGAATGGTCCTCGGGCTCGGTGCTGGATGGCAGCAGAACGAGCACGATGCGTACGGGATAGCGCTCGAAGAACCGAAGATTCGCGTCGATCGTTTCGAGGAAGCAATCCAGATTGTTCGCTCACTGCTCGACGAGGACCGCACCACCTTCCACGGCACGCACTACACGATTACCGACGCGCCCTCAGACCCGAGCCCGGTTCAGTCGCAATTGCCGATCGTCGTCGGAACGAGCGGGCCGCGGATGTGTCGGATCACCGCCCAGTTCGCGCAAGAGTGGAACACCTGGGGTGCCCCCGAAGCTGCTGAACGTAAGCTCGCCGTGTTCGCCGCAGCGTGTGAACGGGTCGACGTCGACCACGCCGAAAAGCGCAAGTCAGTCCAGGCCCTACTCGTGCTTAGCGATGACGAGGAGACGCTCGAAAAGGCCCGCAACGGTCCAATGGCCGAAAACACGATTGCGGGCTCAGACGAGTTTCTGATCGACTCGATCAATCGGTATGGCGAGCTTGGTTTCGACGAGGTCATCATCCCCGACTTCACATTGGGGAAGACGTCCGAGGAGCGGAGCGATACCTACTCCCGCTTTATGGCGGAAATCGCTCCGCACAGCCAGGGCTGAGGGTGGATCGCTAGCTCGCAGATGTGGTCGCCGGAACGGTTCGTCCTCGGACGAGGGTTCCGATCCTTCGGCGGTTCATCACAAGATGTACGAACATCAGCAGGATCGACAAGAGTCCGGTGATCTGATGGCTGGCCGCCAGCCATTGGGCCTCTGACCATTCGAGCCAGAGCGGGAAGCCGGTCACGATGCACACTGCAGCCATGACTGCGAGGAACGTGTTTACGACGCCGAGTCGGAATTCCTGATCGTCGGTTCCGTTACGGAGCAGCCGCATAACCCACGCCCAATTGCTCGAGAGGTGCAGGGCAATGACGGGAATGAGCACAATGCCGGTCCACGAGTGCAAGAAGTATTCGGGGTCGAAGCTTGGTTCTCGGGTGACGAACTCGACGATGAAACCAACGAACAGGCCAACGTCGAGCACAATGCGGATCGCTCGTCGGCGCAGAAGTCTTTTCACGAGTTCATCTTGACGGACGTGCGCCGGCGGCGGCAGGTCAGATCTCGACACGCCATGGTGAGAATCGGACAACTCTCACAGCAACTACTAGAGAATCGCTTGGGCGAGCATTCCGCCGGTGACCGCCACGACAAAGACGTACGCGAAGAAGATGCCGAGAAGTCGACGTTCGACCAGTTTGGTGAGGATGAGGAACTCGGGGATGTTCGCGCCAGCGCCCGAGATCGTGAGGGCAACGACCGCGCCGATGCCGACACCAGCTGCGGTCAGTGAGTGGGCGATCGGGACCAGGACGCTCGTCTGTAGGTAGAGGGGAGTTCCGAGGAGTGCCGAGACCGGAATCGACCAATCGGCGTTGTTGCCGGTCAATCGGGCCACCGTCTCGGGCGAAACCGCTGCCTCAATAGCCAGGCCGACCATCACGCCTGCGAGGAGCAACGGGCCCACCGATCGCAGTAGACCAACCGCGGCACGAGCGGCTCGTCCGCCCTCCACGGCTACGCCTTGCCAGGGCTCGTCTGCATCGACGCCGCAGGTTGGAGCGGCGCTCTCGCATGTCCCTTCTGAAGCGGGCGGCGCGCCAGGCTCGCCGCTTGCCGAACCGACCATCACCAGGCTCGCCGGAAGCGGCTTGAGGTATCGGTCGATCCCGACGTACTCGGCGGTGAGGGCGAGCACCATTGCCGCGGCGAATGCGATGGTCGAGTAGATCACCGCAGCCTGTCCACCGGCGATGATGAGGAGCGCACCGAAGAGCACCGGGTCGAGCACTGGCGCGGCGGAGAGGAAGGCGACGTAGCCGGCGGTTGGGACTCCGGCCTGTCGCATGCCGACCAGCATCGGGATTGCCGAATAGGTGCAGAACGGGGTGACGAATCCGATTGCGATTCCCTTGAGCGCCGACAGCACTGGGTGTCCGCCCATCCATGCTCGGACTCGATCTTCGCCGAGGACCCGTTGAATGAGCTGAACAGCGAACGCGACGCCGAAGAACAGGAGGGTGAGTTCGAGCAGAAGCCAGAGCGTGCTGGCTATCACGGGGTGCCCATGATCGCTGACGCCGCATCGGGTAGCGCGGTCATGCATTTCTCGTTGGCGGTCACCAGGGTGCGTACGCCGTCGAGTTCAAGAAAGACGAATCGGTCCACGGCCAGGATCTGGAGATGGCGGGAGACTGTCGATTGGCTCTTGCCGACTGCGTCCACGATCTCGCCGACCGTCACCGGTGCCGGGGCGTTCGAAACGAAGTTCAGTATGCGGATTCGGGTGCCGTCGGAGAGGCACTGGAACCATTGGGCGATCTCATCTGCGGTTTGCTCATCCATCGTTCATCGACGATAAACGATGAAAGCTGATCGGTCAACCCGACAGGTGCAGGCAAGATCCGCGGTTGCGCTTTCGTTA
This sequence comes from uncultured Acidimicrobiales bacterium, assembly GCA_938002955.1. Lineage (GTDB taxonomy): Bacteria > Actinomycetota > Acidimicrobiia > Acidimicrobiales > SHLQ01 > SHLQ01. The sequence goes on along the minus strand of CALLAA010000192.1, from coordinate 8,202 downwards.
CGGAGATACGGGCAGCTGAACGGTCCAGCTCGTGACTCGGTCGACCTCGACGAAGCCGTGACGCAAGAGGTTTCGAAGCGAGTCGCTACCAGCCTCGGCCTGCGTCGTCGCAAGCGAGCAACCGAGCTCGATCGCCAGTTGTAACCGTGCCGAGATCATCGTTGTTTGTACTCCCGTGCGTCGATGGCCCGGCAGCGTCGACATGCCACCAAGGATCGCGGTGTCGCCGACCACGGCCAGCGCAGCACAGCCCGACACCTGCAGATCGTCGAACGGGCGGGCGAGTAGCAAACCAGGACGTTGGGCCCTAAATGCGGCGTGGCCGTACAAGTCGCTCCCACGACGACGCTCGGTGCCGTCATGGCCCCAGCCAGTCGCGGCTCCATCACACCATTCGTCGAGTGTGGCTTCAGAGACCGCCTCGACCCGGTGGGAGTGTTTCGCAAACGGGCCATCCAACAGGTGGCAGAGAGCTACGACCTCGTCGTCGCGCTCGTAACCGCGCTGATGGAGCATCGCCGACAGGTCTGGGTCGGCGTGTGTCCAGACATCGATCGTCGGGTCGTGACCGCGCTCAGTGCAGTGCTCTTCGAAGGTGTCGATTTCGCCTGGCTGAACATCGGCTGTCAGTCCAAAGCCGAGCAGCCGGTTGACGAACAGACCACGGCCGAAGAAGACGGCGCGTCCGTCTCCAACGGGGACCGACATGGCCTCTTGCTCAGGGGCCAGATCCGCTATCGCCGGCACCATCGCGTCGAGATCGCCGATCGTTGCTGCTGAATTTCGTCTAGCCAGATCAGCGAAGTCCATGTCCTGACAGTAGGCCCCGCTATCACCGTTAGTCGGGAGGCCGCTACCGAAGCACGAGCCAGATGATGAGCAGCGCGGCAATCACGGCGACGACAGCGAACGGAACGATCCGTCGAATCACGGCGTCACCCGCCACGTCCAATAGGTCGAGCGCCTCGCCGTCCTCGTCTCCGATATTGTCCGCTGCGCTGCGAGCGGACCCGGCCGCCAGCGCACCGACACCAGTCGCTGCCGCCCCGACCGTTGCCACCTGGGCCGAGCCACCGTCGGGTGCGAGGGCCGTTGGTGACTCGCTGGTGTTGCTCGAACCATCGATCGCCGGATCGGCCACACCCTCCACGATCACAGACCCACTCACGACCTCGGCGCTCGCTGCGGCGATCTCGTCGATTGTTGCGGGCTCAACGATCTTTGCCTCAAGACATTCCGCAAACTGACCCAAAAGCTTCGTCGACACGTCCTGCATGACGCCGCGGCCGAATTGGGCAACTTTACCCGAGACCTTCAGGTCGGTGTCGATATCGACCCGGGTCTTGTCGCCCTCGGCGGTCATGTGCGCCGTAATCAGTGCTTGTGCGTTACCGGCACCTCGGGTGTCTCGTCCCTTACCATCGATCACTGCCTTGTACGCGACGTCGTCCTTCTCGACAAAGGTCGCCGACCCCTTGTACTCCGACGTGACCGGTCCAACCTTGATCTTGATGCCGCCCGAATACACGCCGTCTTCGGTTCCCGTGAGCTTGGCGCCGGGAAGGCACGGCGCGATCGTGGGAATGTCGGTCAGCAGCTCCCAGGCGTCGGCGATTGGGGCATCGACGGTAAACGAATTCTCGATCTTCATTGCTTCGGTTCCCCCTACGGCGAACCCGTATGTTCCCAACGGCGGTTCGCTTCGTCAAAGCGAGCGGCGGGGAATCAGGAGACGAAGCGCAGCAACGTGAGCGACAGCGGAGGAAGCGTCAGCCAGATGGACTGTTCGTAGCTGTTGTGATGATGCGGAGTGGTCTCATAGACCGCTGGGTGCTCGTAGCCAGAACCTCCGTAGGCCGCATCGTCACTACACAACAGGACCTCCCACTCGCCCGCCACGGGTACACCCGTCATGACCTTTTCTCGCGGGACCGGGGTGGCGTTCATCGCGACCACGACCATGTCGCCAGCGCCGTCCTCCCGGAGGAACGTGATAATGCTCCGCTGATCGTCGTTCGCGTCGATCCAACGGAAGCCCGCCGCGTCAGTATCGAGCGTGTGCAATGCGGGAACGGTCGAGTACGCATGGTTGAGCGAGGCCACCCACTGCAGTACGCCCTCGTGACTTTCGTTGGCTGTCAGATGCCACGGAATACTGTCGTCGTGATTCCATTCGGTCCACGGAGCCACCTCGGAACCCATGAACAAGAGCTTCTTACCCGGCGTGGCGTACTGCCAACCAAAGAGCATTCGTAGGTTGGCAAACTTCTGCCAATCGTCGCCGGGCATCTTGTTGAGCAGCGAACCTTTGCCATGGACGACTTCGTCGTGGCTGAGCGGCAACACGAAGTTCTCGCTAAACCCGTAGATCGCACGGAACGTCAGCTTGTTGTGGTGATAGCGACGGTTGATCGGGTCTTCTTTGAAGTACTCGAGCGTGTCGTTCATCCAGCCCATGTCCCACTTGTACCCAAAGCCCAGACCGCCTTGGTCGGTGGGCCGGGTCACCCCGGGCCACGCCGTGGACTCTTCAGCGATCATCAAGATGTCCGGAAAAGCCGAGTACATCTCGTGGTTGAGCTGTTGCAAGAATGTGATGGCCTCGAGGTTCTCACGACCACCAAACTCGTTCGGAATCCAGTCGTCGCCCCGGCTGTAATCGCGGTACAGCATCGACGCCACCGCATCGACGCGGATGCCATCGATATGAAATGCCTCGAGCCAAAATCGTGCACTGGACAGTAGAAAGCTCCGCACCTCATGACGCCCGTAGTTGAAGATCGAGCTCTTCCAGTCCGGGTGAAACCCTTCGCGTGGGTCGGCGTGTTCGTAGAGCGAACTGCCGTCGAAGGCGTTGAGCGCGAACGAGTCGGTGGGGAAGTGGCTTGGAACCCAGTCGAGGATCACGCCGATGTTGGCGTTATGAAACGCATCGATCAGGTCCATGAGCTCGGTCGGCCCGCCGTATCGCGAGGTGGCGGCGAAGTAGCCCGTGGTCTGGTATCCCCATGAGGCGTAGAGCGGGTGCTCGGTGATCGGCAACAGTTCGACGTGGGTAAAGCCCATGTCGGCAACATGGGCCACGAGAGCATCGATGTGTTCGGTGTAGGTCAGCGATCGGTGGTCTGGCCCAACGGTACGGCGCCACGATCCGAGGTGGACCTCATAGATCGAGATCGGCTGATCCCAGCGGTTCCGTTCATGGCGCGAAGCCATCCACGCCTCGTCGCTCCACGAGTGGGTCAGGTCGGCCAGAACCGACGCCGTGTTCGGCGCGATCTCCGACTCAAAGGCCATGGGGTCGGCCTTTTCAACGACCGATCCATACGAGGATTCGACTCGGTACTTGTACCGCGATCCCTCCGAAAGACCCGGAATGAAGCCGTCCCAAACTCCGCTTGCTCCAACGGGTCGAAGTGGCTCGCCTGGGTGTGTCCATCCGTTGAAGTCGCCAATGACACTTACCGATGCGGCGTTCGGCGCCCAAACCGCGAAGCGGGCGCCGCCAACACCATCGACGTGGGCGAGTCGCCCGCCGAGTCCGTCCCATAGGCGCGTGTGATCACCTGCGTTGAACAGGTACTGATCGTCGGCTCCGAACCACGTGCCGGGGTCGGGAACCGCAACCGGGGCGGCGTCGTCTGCTGAGCTCATAGGAGCAGTCTTGCCGAGATGATCGGCAGGTTTTGGTTCTTTGCGAGAAGACGTGTCAGGTGACTCGCAGTGGGGCGGCATCGATCAGGTCGGTTCCGGTGCCACCGCGCACGAAGTCGACGGATTCGACATCGATCAGGCGATCATCGCCGCGGCCAGCTCGAACGGTGTCTTGGCCGGGGCCGCCGGTGAGCAGGTCATTGCCGTCTTCACCGACGACCTCGTCGTTCCCTCGGTCACCGCTGATCGTGTCGGGGCCGTCGTTGCCTCGCAAAATGTCGTTGCCTCGGCCGCCGAAGATGACATCGGGGCCAGCGCCGCCGTCGACCTCGTCGATGCCTCGGCCGCCGAAGATCACATCCGCGCCGAAGCCTCCGGACAGCACGTCGTTGCCAGCTTCGCCCAGGAGGTGGTCGACGGCGCCGTTGCCGTGGAGCTCGTCGTCGCCGGCGCCTCCGTAGACACGGTCGTCGCCCCCGCCTGCGTACACAAGGTCGTCGCCCGCTCCGGCAAAGATCGTGTCGTCGCCATCGAGTGCGGTGATCGTGTCGTCGCCACCGAGACCACAGATGACATCGTCACCGGCGGTCCCGACCAGGTTGTCGTTGCCTTCGGTTCCGGTGATGGTGCACGGTGTGCTCAGCGTGGCTTCGCAGGCGTTGCCGACGCCGTCGTGATCGGCGTCGAACTGGTTCTCTTGGCTCGTGGTCGGGCAGTTGTCGACGCTATCGGGGAATCCGTCGCCATCGATATCGCCGGCTGGGCCGTCGAGCGGATCAGCGTCACAGCGATCAGGAAGGCCGTCGAGGTCAACATCTCGCAGGTTGTCCGTGAGCTCGTTCGGGCACGGGTCGATCGCATCATCGAGGCCATCGCCGTCATCATCGGCATCGCAGGCGTCGGGAAGATCGTCACCGTCGATGTCGATGGGGAATGGGTCGAAGACGCTGTCGCACACGTCGTTGACGCGGCCGTCGCCGTCGGCGCTGATCCGAACAATGAACGATGCAGCGAGTTGTTCGGAGTCGGTCGCGACCGCCACGATGATCTCGTGTTCGCCGAGGCCGAGGAACGCGGTGGGAAGCTCGGTTCGTTGGCCGGCGGCAATGATCTCTCCGTCGGCCAGCCAGCGGACTTCGACGGACTCGGTGCGGGTGCTCGTGATGCTCGCGGCGACCGGAGCTGTCTCGGCGATAGTCGCATCGAGATCGTCGACGACGAGGCTACGCAGGACCGGTGGAGGTGTGGGGGCCGGCAGCGCAGCTCCAAGGTCGGCATCGTCTGATCGGATCACGCTTGCACCCGTGCCGGTGAGGAGATCCTCGATCGCTCCGAGCTGGTCGCCGCCGATAGCGATGACGGTGACGGATGCGTCGACGGCTTCGACCGCCGAGCGCAGCAACGCAATGCCCTCATCGGTGGCATTGGTGATGTCCAGATTTCGGCTACGCACAACGATGTGTCCATCGACCGTTGGTGTGAGAAGGGCTGCTGCGTTCGAGATCGCAATCGCCGTGTCGGCCACTGTGGTGACGCCGGGGCTCGTCTCGATCGTGGCGAGTGCTGCGCTGAGTTCGTCGCCGGTGGTTGCGAATTGTGCGACGGGCGAGAGTCCGTCGTCTTGCAGCGCGCGGGCGTTCCCCGCCTGGACTTCGTCCCCCTCGGGATCTGGCTCGACCTCTGGAGTTGGTTCGAGGATGGGCGCGTCGGCCGCTTGGTCATCCCCGGGGGCGTCTTCTTCGATGACCGCAGAGTCTTCCCCGACCGGTCCGCCTTCGGGCGCCGTTGTCGTGGTGGTAGTCGACGTGGTGGTGGTCGTCGTGGGAGCAACGATGGCGGCGCTGGTGTTGATCGGAACCATCGCGACCGATGGCGCGATGTTGCTGTCGATGTAGTTGGCCAACCAGTCCGAGGCCGTGCTCGCGATGACTTCGTGGCCGATCGCGTCAGCCCGGGTAGCCCCGAGCACGAGCACGATCTCGGCTGGAGTCGCCGGAAGTGCCTCAGCCTCGATGCCAACGGGCATCAAGACATCGATCAGGTCGGCGAGCGAAGCCGCTCCGTCGGAGTTTGGCGAACCAAAGCCGGTTGGGTCGGCGCTCAACCACGGTTCGGCATCGTCGAGCCGATGACCGTCAAATGCCTCATCGGTATCGACCACGACAACGGGCAGCCCAACCGTTGACTCGACGACAGCGCGCCGTAGCGAGCCAGCTGTGTCAAACACCGCACGAACTTGCTCATGTCCGTCGACCGATGCCGAACAGCACTGACTGCCGAGCAGCAACGGGCTCGACCCGACCGGCGTCGGCGGAGCGAGCAGAACAATGTTTGCGTCCGGTGCTTGCCGGTGCGTTTGCTGCAAGAGCGAACGCCACGAGAAGAACGAGTTTGCTGCGTTCGCTCGGGCCGTCGTTGCCTCGCTCTGGCAGCCAGCCGCAGAGCGGGTGCCTACCTCCAGGCACGCAGCCGACAGGCTTGGCCAATCGAACTCGAGGCCGATTCCGCCAATGACGACGACCTGGACACCCTCATCTATCTGCGGAACTTGCTCTTGGGCCACGCTCGTCAGCGTCGCATCAACACATGCGCTGTTTTGCGCGACCACCACGGTCTCGGCAACAGACCGAGCAGCCTGCTCAACAGGGCCATTCAACGAGTGGACACAGCCCGAAGACGAGATCGGAGCGACCATCGGCGCCGCAACCAACCCGTCGCCGATCACTGCGACCTCCGCTGTGGGCATGGGAATCTCGGGCGTCACAACGACGGACAGGGGGCCACCGTCATCGCCTTGTCCGGAAAGTGAACCGGTGGACAAAAGGGTGGCGACGAGGGCAAGTGGCACAAGGCTGAGGAGCACACGGCGGGCATGCACGCTGCGAAGGGACATAGGCGAAATGCTACGCGCCGTGGTCGGGTTCCTCAGGGAGGGTGCCCCTTCGCTGTGAAGACCCTCAATATTGGCGCCCAGGTGACGATTGCTTAGGTATGTCTATGGCTTCCGCTCCTGCCGCTGCGTACCCCACGGCACCGTCAACGATCAATGAACTTGGGATTCCCGCAAGCTTGATCGAGGACATCATCTTGCAACGTCTCGTTTTGGACGGTCGTTCGTCTGTTACCCGCATGGCTGCGGCGACAGCGTTGTCGGTCAGCATCGTGGATTCGATCGTCGACGGACTCCGCCAGCGCCTACTCCTCGAGATTCAGGGCATGGACGGCCGCGACTACATCTTGGCGCCGACGGACAAGGGCAAGGCCGAAGCCATCAGCCGCTCAGCGGCCATGGCCTACGCCGGAGCGGCCCCCGTCAGCCTCGACGTATACACCGAGACCGTGAACCGTCAAAAGGGCCGATCGCCAATCACCGAAGCCACGCTCAACGAAGCCTTCAGCGACCTCATTATCGAACCAGGTTTCTTCGACGAGCTTGGACCAGCCCTTGTGTCCAAAGGCGCTGTCTTCCTGTACGGCCCGCCCGGAACCGGCAAGACCTCACTCGCCGAACGCATGATCAAGATGTACAAGGACCCGGTGCTTGTGCCACGTGCGATCGAGTTCGATCGTGCCGTGATCACGGTCTTCGACCCGTCGATCCACGAACCGATCTCTCCACAGCCAGAAGGCCTCGACAATCGTTGGGTGCTGTGCTTGCGTCCATGTGTGATCGTCGGTGGCGAGCTCACCGCCGGACAGCTCGATCTCGATCGAGATGACTCGACCGGCGTCTACCGAGCGCCGCTGCAAATGAAAGCCAACAACGGCATCTTCGTGATCGATGACTTCGGCCGTCAGAAGATGACCCCCGAAGCACTCCTCAACCGCTGGATTGTTCCGCTATCTCGCTCCGTCGACTTCTTGACCCTCGCCCACGGCGCAGCGTTCACGATTCCGTTCGACGCCAAGGTCGTCTTCTCGACCAACATGCGCCCCGACCAACTCGGCGATGACGCGTTCGCCCGTCGTATCCCGAACAAGGTATTTGTTGGCGCCATCGACGACGCCGCATTCGACCAGGTGCTCGCCGCAGTCTGCAAGGGCATGGGCGTGGGCTGTAACCAGGAAGCAGCGAACTACCTGAAGGCACTGATCAAGGAGCAGACAGGGACCGATCTGCGCCCCTACTACCCAGCTGACTTCGCAAAGACACTGCTTGCAATCTGCGAATACGAGGGCCGTCCAAAGGTTCTCGACCGCAACGCGATCGACCGGGTGGCAAACATCTACTTCACCAAGAATGACGACGCCGGAACCTGGGAAACCCAAGCCGACGTAGCGGCCTGACCTCGGCGGCGGCTCGTCCCTCGCCGATTCTGCCGCCTTCGTTCACGCCGCCTGTTGTCCCCTTCGGGGAGCGTTCGGGCCACGCAGGCCGAACGCCCGAGGCGGCTAGAGACCGACTACGTGACCCGGACGACGATCGTTGCGTAGCCTTCGGCGCCGTTTGGTGCTGGCGCTACGGGGATTGGCGACTGGGTGACGCCGTCCTTGTCGGTGGCTCGCACTCGCAGTAGCCAATCGCCTGGAGTGGCTTCCCATTCGTGG
>CALLAA010000191.1 GCA_938002955.1 uncultured Acidimicrobiales bacterium | reverse complement strand
GCAATGTCATCGTTCACGTCGGTTCCGAGGAAGATGATGCGGTCCTTCAGAAGCCGGTTGTAGATGTCCATGCGCGACACATCTTCGGTCAGCGAAGCTGCGTACGTTGTGCCTGGAAGTTCGATGCCCATTGTTCTCCTGAATCTGAGTTGGGAGCTGTCGTGTAGCCCCAACCAACAACATCGCTGCGCAGTTATTTCCATCTGCGGAAATTCGCTGCACAGCGCCTTTGAGGTTACCCCTACGTATCGGCAGCTACGTGCTTCTCCATAAATTGCCGCGGCGTGGTTTCCGATGTTCACGCTCACCCGAAGACCGTTGTAGGGTTCTGGCAGGTTCTGCGGACGTGGCGGAACTGGCAGACGCGCCAGGTTTAGGTCCTGGTGCCCGAAAGGGCTTGGGGGTTCGATTCCCCCCGTCCGCACTCCACAATTCAAACGCCCATGACCAACAGCGACATCGACCCACAGCAACCCGTACAGGCGCAACTGCCAGACGCGGTAGCTGCGATGCTCAAAACGGTGCCGTTCGGATTGCTGGTTATCGATGCCGAGCATCGGATCGCTGGGGCGAATGAGTCAGCGCTTGCCCTCTTGCGGCTTTCGGCCAACGCCGCCGACGGGCGGGCTGTGGTCGATCTGCTCGCCGATCCAGGTGAGAGCCCCTTGCTCGACGACACGTTGCGCTCGGCGCGCAACGGTGAAACGATCCGGCGGGCGTTCCAGGTACGCGCTGCCGGCGTCTTGCGTGGACTCGATCTGCAGTGTTGGCCCCAGGAGACCGATTCGGGCACGGTCGTACTCGCCATGATCGAGGCCTCCGCTGCCCATGATCAGGCCCGACAAATTCGTGACCTGATCGCCCGAAGCCCGCAAGGCATGGCGCGCCTCATCGGTAGCACCACGATGACCGACGTCAACGGCCGCTGGCAGGACATCACTGGACAACCGGCGTCCGAGGCGAGCGGTGAGGGTTGGCTCGAGCGAATCGATACCGACGGTCGTGAAGAATTTCTCGACGCGCTGATCACCGCAGCAACGACCGGCGAGGGCATTCGCGGCCGTCTGCGTGTGCAAACAACGACGGGCGATTACCGCTGGCTCGATGTGAGTACTACGCCGCTCGACCAGCCGGGCGCATCGCTGCTCACCTTTGACGACACCACCGCTGACATCGACGCTGCGCGTCGTGCCGAGGAACTCTCGCGTGTGCTTGAGGCCACAAAGGATCTCGTCGCCATCTTGAGTCCCGACGGATCGATGGTTGTTTGGGTCAATGAAACCCTTGGCGACCTGTTTGCCGAGGATGTCACCGGCCGGGCAATGGGCGATCTGCTCGAGCTGCAGTCGCGCCATACGTTTGGATCGATTGCGTTGCCGAGTGTGGCCGAGTCGGGAAGCTGGCGCGGTGAGCTCTCGCTGATGGCCTCCAACGGGTCCGCCACCCCGGTGTCGGCAATGCTGGTGGCGCACATCGATGATGCTGGCTCGACCGAGGCTGTTTCGTTGGTCGCACGCGACCTGACCGAGCTTCGCAAGGCGCAGGCCCAGATCGCCGAGACGGAGACCCGGATGCAGGCACTGGTCGAGAATGCGACCGACCTGCTCGTTTTGGTGCGTCTCGACGGCGCCGTGATGTACGCATCCCCTGCTGTCGAACGTGTTCTGGCTCACGCTCCCGGCAGCCTCGACGGGGTCGACATCATCGAGCTCGTACACCCCGACGATCTGGCCGCCGCGTACGAGCTCGCCGCAGCCGTTGTGGAGAATGCCTCTACCCCACAGGTTGCCTCGCTTCGGATCGCCCATGGCGACGGGTCATACCGAAACCTCGACGTGACCGCGAACAACCTGCTGGACAACCCTGCGGTTGCTGGGGTCGTGCTCAACGCAACGGATGTCACCGACCGGGTCGTGGCGAACGAACGGCTCGAAGTGCAAGCGTTTCACGACGACCTCACGGGGCTTCCGAATCGAGCGCTGCTGATCGAGCGCATGTCGGACTCGCTGCGTCGAGCCCGAGAACGACGGTTACTCGTCGGTCTGCTGTTCCTCGACCTCGATCGCTTCAACGTCGTCAACGAATCGCTCGGCCATCACGCCGGCGATGAGCTCCTGAACGAGGTCGCATCTCGCATCGAGGGTGTCATTCGACCCGGTGATGTCGTTGCCCGTCTCGGCGGCGATGAGTTCGCTGTCGTCATTAGCGACATGCTGCGGCGCGGCGATGCGGTCGTGGCTGCTCGGCGGTTGCGCAAGGCACTCACGCAGCCGATCAGCATCGGCGACCAAACCGCGGTGATCACAACATCGATCGGCATTGCGATCGCCGAAGGCGGCGAACAACCCGACGACCTTTTGCGTGATGCAGACACGGCGTTGCGTCGTGCGAAGGACAAGGGTCGCGATCTTGCCGTCGTCTTCGATGACCACCTTCGGGATCAAGCCGTGCGCCGTCTCGACGTCGAAAACAAACTGCGACGGGCGATCGAAGCCGACGCTCTGGTCGTGCACTACCAGCCGGTCCTCAGCGCATCTGATGGCCGCCTGGTCGGATCTGAAGCGCTCGTCCGTATTCGCAACGAGGACGGCTCGCTCGTCATGCCGGGGGCGTTTATCGATGTCGCCGAAGACTCTGGCCTGATCTCAACGCTTGGACACCAGGTTTTGGTGAAGGCCATCCGCCAGACCGCCGAGTGGACACGCCTCGGCGTCTCGGGTCAAGCACCGCTATCAATTGCGGTCAACGTCTCGGCCCGCCAACTCACCGATGCGAACTACGTCGAGACTCTGCACGCCGAGCTGGAGTCCGCCGGACTTGCCCCATCACAACTCGCGATCGAGCTGACCGAGAGCGCCTTGATCGATGGCAACCCAACCACCGAGCAGTCCCTAGCAAAGCTACGAGATCTCGGAATCCGTATCGGGCTCGACGACTTCGGCACGGGTTTCTCGTCGCTCGCATACCTCAAGCGGTTCCCGATCAGCTTCTTGAAGGTCGATCGAAGCTTCGTGAACGGTCTCGGCACCGACGAGAACGACTCGGCCATTGTCCGAGCGACCATTGCTCTGGCCCATGGCCTCAACCTGACCGTGGTCGCCGAGGGTGTGGAGACCGAGGACCAGCTCGAACAGCTCGCAGAGCTCAACTGCGACCATGTGCAGGGATACCTGTTCTCAAAGCCGATCGACCCCGAGGAGTTCCGAAGCTTCCTTGGCATGCGCTGGAGCTCGTAACCAACGCTGGCGCAAAACGTACGAAGCGGCTACCGAAGTAGCCGCTTCATCACTGCGTTGCGCGCCCCCAGGGAGTCGAACCCCAAACCTTCCCAGTAAGACCTGGGTGCTCTATCCAATTGAGCTATGAGCGCTTGTGTACAAACTACTTCGTCGGTAGTTGACCAAGTCTTGAGCGAAATCCTTCGATTTCGGCCAGGACGGTTCGTTTGGCCTACGACTCGGCGAGCTGTGCCTTCAGGGAACGGAAGGCACGGCCCCGGTGGCTGATTGCGTGTTTGTCCGTTGAACTCATCTGGGCAAACGTCAGGCCGCCGGATTCGGAGGGAACGAAGATCGGGTCGTAGCCAAAGCCATCGGCGCCGGATGCCTCGAGTGCGATGTGTCCCTCGACGACACCCTCGGCGATGATCTCTCGACCATCTGGGTATCCGAGAATGGCGACCGTTCGGAACCTCGCCGTGCGCTCCGATGTCGGGACACCGTCGAGCACCTGCAGCGTCTTGGCGACGTTGTCGGCGTAGGTGGCGTTCTCCCCAGCAAAGCGGGCCGTATAGACGCCAGGAGCGCCGTCGAGGGCGTCGATCTCGAGACCGGTGTCGTCGGCGATGGCGGGCATACCGGTCGCCGTAGCGATGGCTACGGCCTTGAGGCGGGCGTTGCCTACCAGGGTGTCCTGGTCTTCCACCACATCGGGGATATCCGCGGGTCGCGGCAAGATCTCGGCGACGTCGGCCATGAGCTCAGCGATTTCGGCGACCTTGTCCGGATTCGCACTGGCCATGACGACCCTTGGAAGACCCGTCATTGCTTAGCGATCGGGAAGTTGCGCCGGCGGAGTCGACAGGATCGCACGCTGTGCTTCGGTGATCGTTGCGATGCCGCTCGTAGCGAGATCGAGCATGTCATTGAGGCGGTCACGGCCAAAGACCGCTCCTTCGGCGGTTCCCTGGATCTCGATGAAGTTGCCGTTGCCGTCCATGACGACGTTCATGTCGACCTCGGCGGTCGAGTCTTCGATGTATGGGAGGTCGAGTACGGGCGTACCGTCCACGATGCCGACCGAAATTGCTGCGCATTCGGTGCGCAAGGGATTGGTGTCGAGTTCGCCGGCGAGCATCAGTCGGGTGATCGCGTCGTGCAGCGCAACGTATCCGCCCGTGATCGACGCTGTGCGTGTACCTCCATCGGCTTGCAATACGTCGCAGTCGATCGTGATCTCGCGCTCGCCCAGGGCCTTCATGTCGACGACGGCTCGGAGCGACCGGCCGATCAGGCGCTGGATTTCTTGGCTCCGTCCCGAGACCCGACGACGGATACGGTCCGGGCTCGATCCGGGGAGCATCGAGTATTCGGCCGTGACCCAGCCTTTGCCGGTATCGCGCATCCAGCGGGGAACATCGCCCGACACCGATGCCGTGCAGAGCACTCGGGTACGACCGAACGAGACGAGCGCAGATCCAGCGCAAGTATCAACAAAGTCTCGTTGGAAAGAAAGCGGGCGAAGTTCGTCGTTTTCACGACCGTCTGGGCGAGTCATGCCTGGATCCTAACTGCTGAGGTTGCGTACTGTTTGGGTGGTCGAACCGAGGCGCTCGGCGAGGCGAGTAGCGACGATGTTGTTCGTCTGAATGGCGAGTGGCGGGTCGTCGCGTTCCATCTCGACCATGCCCTCAGGCGAGAGCGTGACGACGACACATGGCACGTCGGCGACGACGCTGGCGGTGCGAGGTGCTCCGGTGATGAATGCGACTTCTCCGAGGAACGACCCGGCCCCGACCTGGCGGTAGCGGATGCGTTCCTTGCCTGCTGACTCTCCCCAAGCGGTGAGCGTTCCGGACACGATTGCGAAGATGCGACGGGTGTCGTCGGAGATATCGATGAGCGTTTCTCCGGCAGCGACTTCGAGCCGTTGGCCATATGCGGTGATGGCCTCGACCCACTCGAGATCGATCGCTGGCTCGGCCAGGTCGTCGACCGATGCGAGAACCTCGTTTTCGACCCATTCGAGCGCGTGGTCGATGTCGACGGCGAAGCGGCGCGACCCTGAGCTCTCCGCCGATAGGCGCACCTCGATCTCGGGACGTACGTGCGACCACACGAGGGTTACGCCCGAGGCTGCAGCCTTTCGTTCGATCGACAACAGGCCAGACACGACCGACGCATCAACACCTCGAACGCTACGGAAATCGATGACGAGGTACCGGAGGTCCTCGCCGAGCAACGGCGTGATGAGATCGGTGATGGACCGCAACGATCCAAAGAACAGGTATCCGTGGAGTTCAAGGATGGCCACTTCATGGTCGCGTTCGAGCAGCGCCTGTCGTTGCACGGCTGGACGGTCGATATTGCTTTCCATGCTCGACATGCGATGCATTCGTCGAACCGGCGAGACCCGTCCGTAGCTATAGACGAAGACGACGACCGCAGCCAGAATTCCGGCCGCGATACCGGTGAGCACACCGAACGCAATGATTGCAAAGAGCACGGAGGCACTGAGAACGGCATCGAGCCGAGCGAAGTCCCGGCGTAGCTGTTGTGCCCAACCAATCAGCAGATTGATTCCGGTCGCAGCGAGCACTCCCCCGGCGACAGCGCGAGGCATAAGGGCGACAAGGGACGTTCCGAGGACGACGGTGGCAGCGCACATAAGCCCGATAAGCACGGGCACGACACGCCCGCGAGCGCGCAACCGGTCTGCGATGACCGTGGAGCCAATGAGGTGATAGCCAATCATGCCGCCTGCTGCCGAACAGGCGACGACGGCGGCACCGGCGACGGTCGTCTCATGATCGATGTCGACGTCGTCTTCGAGGGCCACCTCAAGTCCGGTGAGGTTCAGGACCATGCCGATGAGCGACACCGTCGCAAGACCAGCGATTGGGAGGACTTGTCCGACGAGCACAGACCAATCGGTCAGCTCAAAGTCGCTCGGGCGGATCGGCGACCACCCCTGACTTTCGGGGAACGGGCCGATCAGCCAACCATTGGATTCGAGCGCGTCGAGCGACCACCAAACCCGTCCAACGACGTGAATCGCTACTGCAGCAACGAGAAGGGTCAGTCCAAATACCGCTGATGGCAGGCCTCGGATAAGGCCGATGACGATGACCAACGAGAGCGCCACGCCAGGAAGCCAGTACTGCGCGACGTCCCAGGAGAGAAACTCACCGAGCTCGCCGAGCTCGATCGGGCGGCCAGCCATGACCTCGACACCCCCGCGCAGCAACAGCCAGCCTGTCCCGGCCATGAAGCCGCTGATTACCGTGAAGGGAATAGACCGGGCGGCTTCACCTAGTCGGGCCCGCCCGATACCGATGAAGAGCAGGCCGCTAACCAAACCGGCCAAGGCAATCGCCACGATGGTGGTGGAGACCGCCGGGTCGCCATCGAGCTTCGAGACGATTCCGGCCCCAACAGCTGCCGCAACGATTGCTGCAGTGTCTTGAGCACCGGCGATCGCGACGGGCATCTTGGTGCCGACTCCGATGATGACAGCGACGATTCCGCTGCCGATGACGTAGGCGATAGCAGCACGCGGAATGCCCTCGGAAAGGGCGCCGGAGAACACCAGAGCCGCTAGTGAAACAGCCGTGCCGATCTCGAGAGCGCCAACCGAAATGGCAGCGACCAGGTTCGAAATCGCCGAGGTGCGCTCGCCGCTATTTTCTGTCGTCACCCCGTCCATGCGATGCGGACCCTAGGACCGCTTATCTGGGAGCGACAAGTCAAGGACCCGAAAGTCTTCGAGCGCGAAAGTGCCCGGTCCAAGGAGCACTGAACCGGGCACTTCGATCATCTTCGTTTGAGCGACCGAGCAGCGTGCTCGATCAGTGGCGAATTATGGTTAACGGAGGCGTTCTGCTTGCTCGACGATGTCAGCGAATGCGTCGAACTCGTCGGTATCGATCTCCCGAGCGAGCGCATCGGCTTCCTCGACCAACGACTCGAGCGACACTGCGTCGGCGTACGGGTTGTCACGAAGGATCTCCGCGAACGCCGCAACCACCGTGGCCTGCTGGAAGTCGCTGGGGGTATCGGTCCAACGAGCATCGATATCACGCATATCGATGTCTTCGTCAATCTCCAGCACATCCCCGGACTCGGGATCCTGCCAACGCAAGTTCACCACACCCAACTCCGCACGATCATCGATGCTGTAGTCACGGTTGAGGACGATCTCGTAGAGGGCCGTTGCCTGATGGCCAGCACCCAGCTCACCCGCATCGACATTGTCGTTGCGGAAATCATCGTCACGAATCCCCCGGTTCTCATAACCAATAAGGCGGTACTCATCAACAACTTCAGGGTCCCACTCGACCTGAATCTTCGCATCGATCGCCGCCGTAATCAGCGTCGACGTCAGCTCATCCTGGAACAAACGCTCCGCTTCCTCGATCGTGTCGACATACGAATAGAAACCATCACCCTGGTTAGCCAACTGCTCCATCGTGGTGTCGTTAAACCCGTTCAGGCCATAACCAACCGTCACCAGGCCAATGCCATCGTCGGCGTCCGAGCGAATCCGATCCGACAAACGATCAACGTCGGTGATTCCTGCGTTTGCGAGGCCATCGGAGGCCACGATCACCCGGTTGACACCATCTGTGCGGAACGCTTCACGAGCCAGGTCATACCCCGCATCCAACCCAGCCTGCAGGTTGGTGGAACCGCCGGTCCGCAAGTTGTCGATCGCACGAAGGATCTCGTCCCGGTCACGAACCTCGGTCGGCTCCAACACAATGTCGGACTCACCCGAATACGTCACGATCGCAACCGTGTCATCACGCTCCAGCTCTTCGACGAGGATCGTGAGGGATTCACGAACCAAACCGAGGCGATCAGGACGGTTCATCGAACCCGACGTGTCAACAACAAAGGTCAACGCAACCGGCTGACGCTCCGCATCCTCAACAACCTCAGCCTGCACACCAACACGAACAAGCCACGTATCGTCATCAAACGGCGACGGACCACCATCAACAGAAACATCAAGCCCAGACCGAGGAACCTCATAGTCATAACTAAACGAGTTCACATACTCCTCGACACGCACCGACTCCCGAGGAGGCAAATCGCCCTCCTCAATAAACCGACGACCAATCGTGTACGAACCCGTATCCACATCCAATGAGAACGTCGACTGCGCATCCCGCGACGTATCGATAAACGTACGAATCCCATAATCAGTAAACCGAGGATCAACAGACGACCCAGGCTCAACCACCTCAGGCTCCTCCTCAACCTCAACCGTCCCAAAGATCCCGCCGCCGTCCTCCAACGCTTCGTCCTCCCGGGCGGCTGGAGCGTTATCGACCGCTGCGTCGGGTGTTGTGGTGGTGGACGGAGCGACGTTCTGTTCGTCGCCGGAGTCGAGCTCGCCAGCGGCAAAGTCCTCCATAGCGTCATCTTCCATAGCGTCTTCGTCGTCCATGGCAGCGGAGTCGCCAGAGTCATCGGAATCGCCGGTGAC
>CALLAA010000190.1 GCA_938002955.1 uncultured Acidimicrobiales bacterium | reverse complement strand
GGCGAAACGCTAACTCGCGGGATCGACGGACACTGTGTCTATCGACACAAAATCTGGCGCCTTGGGTTGTCGTTTCCCCAAGAAAGTGAGAACCTCTAACCAAACTGCTAGAGCCTGTAATTAGGCCTAAACCCAAGGATTCACAGTGCGCGAGAACGCAAGGGTTGTCATCATCGGCGGCGGAGTACATGGAGCATCACTCCTCTACCACCTGGCCCTCGAGGGATGGACAGACACCATCCTTGTCGAAAAGGCCGAGCTCACCTCGGGCTCGACGTGGCACGCCGCCGGCCAGATCACCCGGTCGGTCGGTGACTACACGACCGCTGCGTTCCACCACTACGCGCTCGAGCTGTACGGCCATCTCCCCGAGGACACCGGTCAGGAGATCTCACTTCACACCCCGGGAGGCATCCGTGTCGCCTACACCGAGGACGAGATGGAGGCGCTGCGCACGCACCTCGGTATTGGCCGCTACCTCGGCTACCCAATCGAACTTCTCGGTCCGAACGAGCTCCAAGAACTCAACCCGTTCTACAACTTTGACGACGTCATTGCGGGCATCTGGACCGAGGGCGAAGGCCACGTCGATCCGTCCGGCGTCACCATGGCGTTCGCGAACGGCGCCCGTGCCATGGGGGCCGAGGTCAGTCGCCGCAACCGTGTTGTCGAGGTCAACGCACTTCCGAACGGCGAGTGGCAGGTCGTCACCGAGAAGGGCACGATCACGTGCGAGCACGTGGTCGACGCGGGTGGTTGTTACGCCGACCAGGTCGCTGCGCTTTCTGGCTTCCGCGTGCCGCAGGCAAACGTGCTCCACCACTACCTCGTCACCGAGGAGATCCCCGAGCTCGCCGCAAATCTCGACTGGGAAATGCCGGTCATGCGTGACAACCGGGCAGCCGGCTACATCCGTCAGGAACAGACCGCTGGCCTGATCGGCATCTACGAACTCGAAGGCGCCGAGTCCATCTGGAAGGACGGCGTCCCATGGGAGGCGGAGAACCCGCTCTTCCCGGCCGACTACGACAAGATCGCCCCATGGCTCGAAGAGGCCTTCAACCGTGCGCCGATCATGGGCGAGGTCGGCATCAAGCGCGTCGTGCACGGCGCCATTACGCACACCACCGACGGACACATGCTCCTCGGCCCAGCGCCAGGCGTGAAGAACTACTGGCTCAACACCGGCTCGTCGATCGGTCTTGCCTGGGGCCCCGGTGCTGGACGCGAGCTCGCTCGTTGGATGGTCCACGGAGAGACCGAGCTCAGCCTCCGCCACTACGACCCACGTCGTTACGGCTGGGCGAACCACGACTACCTCGACAAGAAGTGCACCGAAGACTACGAGTGGATGTTCCGGGTGCATCCTCCAGGCCACGAGCGCATGGCCGAGCGCCCCGTCCGCACCTCCGGTGTGCACGATCGTCTCGCCGACAAGCGCGCCATCTTCACCCAGACCTACGGCTGGGAGTCGCCAAAGTGGTTCGTACCAGAAGACATGCCGATGGAAGACCCTGTCGGCTGGCGTCGTCCAGGCTGGTTCGAGCCAGTGCGTGAAGAGTGCAAGGCCGTTCGCGAACGCGTTGGTGTCATGGACCTCACCGCATTCGCCAAGTACGAGATCACGGGCGCCGACGCGCACACCTTCCTCGATCGTGTGTGCTCGGGTCGTATCCCGACCACCGACGGCAAGATCAACCTCAACTACGTGCTCACGCCAACGGCCCGTATCGAGTCGGAGATCACGGTGACTCGGCTCGGCGAGAACCGCTACTACGTGATCACCGCTGCAATGAACGAGAGCAAGGACATCGACTGGCTCCGTCAACACGTGGCCGACGGCGAAGACGTCACCGTCACTGACATGAGCACCACCCAAGGTGTGCTCGTGCTCGTTGGACCCGATGCTCGCGCCACGCTCGCAGCGTGCACCGACGCCGATGTCAGTAACGAAGCATTCACGTTCCTCAATGCCCAGGAGATCACCGTTGCGGGTGTCGACCTGATCGCGCTTCGTGTCGGTTTCACCGGCGCACGTGGCTGGGAGCTCCACATGCCGATCGACCAGATGGGTGCCGTCTACGACGCACTCTTCGAGGCCGGCGCACAGTTCGACATTCGCGACTTCGGCAACTACGCCCTCAACTCGTTGCGCATCGAGAAGATGTACCTCACCCGGTTTGAACTCACCCACGACATCGGCCCAGAACAGGCCAACGTCGGGTTCTTCGTGAAGGAAGACAAGGGCGACTTCATCGGCAAGGACGCACTCAACGCAGCGCCCACCGGCAACGCGTGGAAGCTCGTCTACATGGAGGTCGATGCCGATGGCGCCGACTGCCTCGGCGGCGAGGGCGTATTCGCCAGCACCGCGGACGATGCAGAGGCGATTGGCCTCACGACCTCGGGCGGCTATGGCTACTCGGTCGAGAAGAGTCTTGCGTTTGCGTACGTCAACGAGGAGAACGCTGCACCGGGCACCGAGCTCGGTGTGCTGATCCTGAACGATATGCGCAAGTGTGTCGTTCTTTCCGAAGCCGCCTATGACCCGCAGAATCTTGAGCTTCGTGGCTAGAGAACGACACACGTACTGTTCTCGACACTTCCGGTCGAGATCCGCGATAGCGATCATGGTCGCTACGCAAGCTTCGCTCCCCTCAGTCCCTCGTCCTTAGGTTGAACATGTCTCAAACCCTCCCAACCCGGAGTGAAGTCATCGTCGTTGGTGGTGGCATCGTTGGCGCGTCGATTGCGTACCACCTGACCAAGCTCGGTCGCACCGACGTCATTGTGCTCGAACGCCACGAGCTCACCGGTGGCACCACTTGGCACGCAGCGGGCCTCGTCGCCCAGCTACGTGCGACCGAGAACCTCACCCGTCTCGCCCAATACAGTCTCGAGCTCTACAAGAATTTGGAAGCAGAGACCGGTCAAGCCACGGGCTTCCGCGCTCCGGGTGCAATCTCGCTCGCGAGCACCGAGAGCCGATGGGAGGAGCTTCGTCGCACCGCGGCCATGGCGCGATACCTCGGCGTCGAGGCCGAGGAGATCTCCACGAAGGAGATCCTCGACAAGTTCCCCATGTGTCACGTCGACGACATCGTCGGTGGCATCTGGCTGCCAGAAGACGGCGCCGTCGGCCCATCCGACGTCACCCAATCGCTGATGAAGGGCGCCCGCATGGGTGGCGCCAAGCTATTCGAAGGCACCGGCGTCGACGACCTCATCGTCGAGAACGGACGCTGTGTCGGTGTCATCACCGACAACGGCGAGCGCATCGAAGCCGACCAGGTTGTTCTGGCGTGCGGCCTGTGGACGCGCCACCTCGCAGCCAAGCACAATGTCCAGGTTCCGTTGCACGCTGCACATCACTACTACGTCGTCACCGAGCCCATCGATGGACTCGACCAAGACTGGCCAATCCTTCGCGACCCCGACCGCTTCGCGTACCTCAAGCCTGAAGCTGGTGGCGCAATGCTCGTCGGCCTCTTCGAGCCGGTCGCGAACCCATGGCCATCGGCTGGTCCACCTCCGACCGACAAGTCGTTCATCAGCCTCGATCCCGACTCCGATCATCTGGCCGAGTACCTCCCGCCGACGTTCGACCGTGTGCCGATCGTGCACGAGACCGGTCTTCGCCTGATCTTTGACGGGCCCGAGAGCTTCACCCCAGACGACAGCTACATCCTTGGCGAGGCGCCGAGCGTGCCCGGCATGTGGATCGCTGCTGGCTTCAACTCGATCGGCATTCAGTCGGCCGGTGGCGCGGGTATGGCGCTCGCCCACTGGATGACCGAGGGCGAGCCCCACATCGACCTCGCCGACGTCGACATCCGTCGCTTCGAGCCGTTCCACGGGACCGAGAAGTTCCTCCGTGACCGCACCGTCGAAGGTCTCGGCCTGCTCTACGCGCCGCACTGGCCGCACCGTCAGTACGAGACAGGCCGCGACATCCGTCGCTCGCCGCTCCACGACCGCCTCGAAGCACACGGCGCCGCATGGGGATCGGTTATGGGTTGGGAACGCCCGAACTTCTACGCCCGCCCCGAGCTCGGGATCAGCAACGAGTACGAGTACAGCTGGGGTCGCCAGAACTGGCACGAGGCCAACAAGATCGAGCACACCGCGGTCCGCGAGACAGCGGGCTTGTTCGATCTCACGTCGTTCGCCAAGTTCGCCGTCAAGGGCCGCGACGCTGCTGACGTGCTCAGCTACATGTCCTCTGGTCCTGTTGCCGGCGAGGTCGGCGGATCGGTCTACACCCAGTGGCTGAACGACAAAGGCGGCATCGAAGCCGACCTCACGATCAGCCGCATCTCGGAGCGTGAGTTCTGGGTCATCGGTGGCGCAGGCACTCGCTCTCGCGACCTGTTCGCGATCGAGCAGGCGATCCTGAATCATCCAGATGGCAATGGAGGAGTAGCGGAAGCGAACGCGACGGTCACCGACATCACCTCGGCGTTCGCGGTGCTTGCGGTCATGGGGCCATCGTCACGAGACATCGTGCAACGCCTCACTCGGGCCGACATGAGCGAGGAAGCCTTCCCGTTCGCGACGAACCAGCAGATCGACATCGGCAGTTGCTATGTGCGGGCCAACCGCATGAGTTACGTCGGTGAGCTCGGCTGGGAGCTCTACGTCCCAACCGAATTCGCCGTGCACGTCTTCGACCAGCTGATGGAAGCGGGCAAGCCGCACGGTATGGAGCTCGCTGGATACCACACCCTTAACTCACTTCGATTCGAAAAGGGCTACCGCCACTGGGGCCACGAAGTCACACCCGATGACACGCCGGTTCAGTCCGGACTCAACTTCGCTGTCGACTGGGACAAGGACTTCCGCGGCAAGGACGCACTCGCTGCACAAAAGGAAGCGGGCAACACCCGCCGCCTCGTGCAGGTTGCCGTGCACGACGAATCGGTGCTGTTGCATCACAACGAGCCGCTGTATCGAAACGGTGTACGGGTCGGGTATGTCACCGACGGCATGTGGGGCCACACCGTTGGCGCCGCTGTCGGCATGGCGTGGGCGTACCGCCCACAGGACGAACTCGACGCCGGCGAACTCGCGACGCCTGCGTGGATCAACGAGGGCACCTGGCAGATCGAACTTCCCGGCCGAATGGTCGACGCCAAGGTCCAGCTCCGCCCCTGGCTGTAACCCTCGATAACCGGCCCGTCATCGCCTGTCGGATCAGTTCTGGGGTCTGACCCCAGAACTGATCGATAGCGTGCTTCTTATGGCCGAGTCGATGCTGTGAACGCTGTGGTTTCAACGATTCTTGGCGCGTGGATCAGGTTCGGGGTCTGACCC
>CALLAA010000189.1 GCA_938002955.1 uncultured Acidimicrobiales bacterium | reverse complement strand
GTACGTGGTGGTGTTGCCACGAGGATCGGTCGAGCTCGTCAAACGAGACTCGGCGTTATACGCCCACTCCCACACACGGCCAATCTGATCAGTTCGAGTCACCTGGTTGCCACGGGCGTCGTAGGTGAACATCTGCACACCGTTACGGGCATCAGTGATGCTCGTGATGTTGCCGCTTGCGTCGTAGGTGAACTCGGTGACCTGGTTGTCGGCATCGGTCACCGTCAACGGGAACCCAAACTCGTCATAGGTGAACGTGCTCGTGTGGTTCTCGGCGTCGGTAAACGACGTCAGGTTCTCATCAGCGTCATACGTCGCCGCCCACGTGTTGCCCTCGGGGTCGGTGCGGCTCGTGACCTGGTCGTCAGCGTCATAGGTGAACGTCGTGACATGGCTTGCACCGTCGTAGATCTCGTCGACGGTGACGGCGTTGCCGCGCTCGTCGAACGTCGACACGGTCGTCAGGTTGCCGTCAGGGTCGGTCACAATCTCGGTGCGGGCATCAGGGTCGACGTTGATGGTCGTGGTGTTGCCGTTGGCATCGGTGATGCCCGTGAGGCGGCCATCATCGTCGTACGTCAGCGTGCGCTGAGCTCCGGTCGGGTCGTCGATCTCGGTGAGGTAATGCTCGGCGTTGTAACCGAACGTGCTGACGGCACCCTTCTGATCGGTGACCGATACGAGGTCGCCCGCAGCGTCATAGCTGTAGGTGACGGTGTCGCCATCGGGCTCAGTGAGGGTCGTGATGCGACCTTCGGCGTCACGAGCGAAGGTCATTTCTGGGCCGAGCGAGCTGACAATGCCATCGTCGCTAATCGTCACGGTGTTGCCATCGCGATCGGTTGCCTGGACGAGGCCTTCGTCGACGTCGAGCAGGTAGGTACTGCCGTCCTTGGCCTCGAGCAGGAACTGCGTCGGGTTGTAGATGGCTCCGTCGCCGAAGCCGCCGTTGTGGAAGTGACCGTCGTTGCCGTTCAAGCCAACCGTGGTGTTGCCCACCGGCTGCAGCGTCGAGGTTGCACGATCGCGGGCGGTGTAGCCGACGGTTGCCTGAATCGGGAAGAACGTGTTGCCCTTCGGGGTGAAATCGAACGACTCGGTGTTGCCATCAGGCCACACGACCGTGACTGTGTTCGTCGGGTCAGACGTGAAACAGATGTCCTGGAAGATCAAGCCCGGGCCACAACCAGTCGACGTCCATGCGCCAAGACCAAGCGCACGGTTGGTGTACACCCGGAAGTTTCCAACATCGAGGTTCCAGCCATAGCCGAAGTCGCCACTCTCGAAACGATCGAGCGTGTCGTAGGTGCGAAGCACCTGAAGCGGAATCCCGCCCACCGTCACCTGCGAATCGAGGTACGTCGTCGAGTAGCGACCGAGCTTCAAGAAGCCGTCGACGATGACGTTGCTTTCGGTCAGACGCGTACGCCCCTGGTCGTCGGTTGCCGTGAACAGAATCGTGTACGCACCGTTGCGCAGCAACGACGGGTCGATCTCGCCCAACGTTGTAGGCGTGCCGGTTCCCGAAGCGATGACCTCGCCACTGGATGGGTCGGTTCCGCTTGGGAAGAACTTCGTCTCCCACTCGGCCACCGTTGCGTCGTCGGTGGTGGTGATGGTTGCGGTGATCTCCGATGGGCCAGAGACAAGCGAGCTCGGAGCTGGCGTGAAGTCGCTTGCGGCGGGGCCGTCGATGTCGCCGATGCCGATGATGATCGGATCGCCTGGGTTGCCAGGATCACCAGGGTCGCCGGGGCCGGAAGCACCAACGGTGACGGTGGCTCGTGGCGATGTCACGGTGACACCGTCAATCGTTGCGAAGAGTCGGGCGGTGTCGGTGCCCTCGGCAGCCGCTAGGTAAGCGGCGGTCGCCTGACCTTCGAAGTTTGTCGAGGTAGAGGTTGAGTCGGTGTTTGCGCCAGTCGTTTCGAGGCGGACAACCTGTCCGCCAACCGGCTCACCCAGCTTGTTGACTACCGCGCGAACTTCTCCCCATCCATCTCACGATGTCGAGCGTTCCAGAAAGTTCTTAACGGCGGCTACAACGTCGGCGACCCGCTCGGACCAACGTCTGCGCTGTAATGGCCATGCGCGTAACGCAGAGCTCAAGCACGCTTCAGCTCATACCTTCCACATGCTTACCGATCACGGAGTCTCGTCACCGTTGCCCGAATGGCGGGCAACACGCTCGTCGAGCGTCACATGAGGCTGCGCATCGTCGGCGAACCAGATGCCAGCGAGCTCGAGATGCGATGCATCTTCGATCACCCCAGCCTGGATACTCGTGTGCTCCATATGATCCGCACCCTGCCAGAACATCCGCGATCCGCAGGTGGCGCAAAAGCCGTAGCGGCAATAGCCAAGGTCATACCAGCGAAGCTGCTCGTCGGGATCGTGAATCGTGAGCGCGTCCGTCGGGCAACCGCTCGATGCCACAAAGTTGCCGCTCGACTTTCGACAGTTCACGCAATGACAGTGCAGGACACTGCGGAGCTCACCAGCAACATCAAAGGAGATCGCGCCGCACAAGCACGAGCCGACCGGCTGGGTCAACGCTGATCCCCGAGGAACATGACCTTGAGCGACTCGAACGATTCGATACACCGTCCAGCGCCGTGCACGACACACTCCAATGGCGTGTCGACAATGTGTACATCGACCTTCGTCTCGTTGTTCAGGCGCAAGTCGAGGCCGCGCAACATGCCGCCGCCTCCGACCAGATGGATTCCCTGGGTGATCAGGTCCTGTGAGAGTTCCGGTGGGGCCTGTGCAATACACGACAGCACAGAGTCGACAATGGCCGACACCGGCTCGTCGATAGCGACGCGGATCTCTTCAGGCGAAAGAACGATCGTCTTTGGAAGCCCACTCATGAGCTCTCGGCCACGTACCTCGGCACGAACCTCGTTCGGGGTCTTTGCTGCCGAACCGATCGTGAGCTTGATGTCCTCGGCGGTTCGTTCGCCGATGGCGATTCCATACTCACGACGAACCCAGGCCTGGATCGATGCGTCGATGTCGAACGACCCAACTCGGATCGCTTCGAGCGCTACCACACCGCCGAGCGACAAGATGGCGCTCTCGGAGGTACCACCGCCGACGTCGACCACCATATTTCCGAGCGGTTCGTTGATCGGAAGGCCAGCACCGATCGCCGCAGCGACCGGCTGTTCGATCAGCTGTGCATCACTCGCTCCAGCACGGCGCGCCGCTTCGGTGACCGCGCGTCGCTCCACCGCGGTGATCGCCGATGGGACGCAGATCACGACGCGTGGACGATTGAAGCGACTAACACCAACACGTTCGAGCACCAGTCGAATCATCCGCTGCGTGACGTCGAAGTCGGTGATTGCACCCTTGCGCAGCGGACGGACCGCCACGATATGACTCGGCGTACGGCCGATCATCTGCCACGCCTCAGAGCCGATCGCCAGGACGTCGTTCGTCTGAGAATTCAGCGCAATGACCGACGGCTCGTTGAGCACGATGCCCTCACCGCGCGCGTAGACGAGCGTGTTCGCAGTGCCGAGATCGATGGCGAGGTCGCGTGCCATGGTCTACGTCCGAGGTCCTGGTCGCGGGCCCGGCTTTGGCCGCACCGATGCTGCAGTTCCGTTGGGCGACTTCACGACAGGTCGAGGGCCCGAACTCGCTGCGTTGGCCGGAGCGCGACGTGTTGGCTGGGAGCTTGGACGCAGTGGACGAGCAGGACGACGAGATTGCGTCTTGCGTCCCGGAGGCGCCAGAGCGTTGAGGTCGCGATTGAACGTGTCAATGCTCGACCCAAAACGCTCCGGGCGGGGCCGACTGGCGATCCACACGATCAGTCCGCCAAGACCCGACAACGCGACGGCACCGAGCAGAAACAGGATTGGGGTGTTCATGACTCTCCCCCCGATGGAGCGGGTAGGCCAACGTCATCGATCTCGCGGGCGTCGAGGCCCCAACTCTCGCCCTCGGCCCACACTTCGCGCTTCCAAATCGGCGCGGTGGCCTTCAGCCGATCGATGCCATATCGGGCAGCCTCAAACGCGACATCGCGGTGTGGCGAAGACGCCACAACGACGACGGTCGATTCGCCAATCGGCACCTCTCCAACCCGATGCATAATGCACACCCTACGAACCTCAGCCCAGCGATCGCGGATTTCATCGACCAATCCTTCAAACCGGCTGATGAGATGTTCCTCATAGGCCTCGTACGCGAGCTGGGAAACGTCGGGGCGGCCAGCCGAATGATCCCGCGCTGTACCGCTAAAGAGGACCACGGCTCCACAGTCCGGTTGGACCGTCCACCGGTAGGCGGCATCGATTGGGGGTTCGGACTCTGTAATTGCTAGCCAGGTGTCGCCTTCTGGCCCGCTCGATGACTCGTGCACGTGCGCCATGGTAGGCGTTTTCGTGGGATGAATGAATTCGTGGGAGCCGCTCGCGACGTCGGCGGCCCCGGCGGCCTGCTCTGCCCGCGGTTAGCTGACAACTAATGGTCGCTACTATGGGCGCCGTGGGAGAGGGAATCTACGAGGACGGACCCTTCGAGGGTGAGCTGTTGCCTGCACAAGATCGCTTGTGGAGACACCCAGCTGAGCGCGGCGCCGAACAGGCTGCTGCGAACATGGCTGCCCGCCGTGTCTACGGACGTCGGTGGCCATCGATGCTCATGTCCTTTATCGCAGGATGCTCTGTTGTCGGCCTCGCATGGCTCATGCAAGAGGAACCTCCAGCCCCGATCAATCAAGCGATCACCCAAGTGCTCGAAACCCCCGAGCCCATCCAGGTATCGGGACCGATCAGCTTCAGCACGTACGCAAACGAGGTCGCCCAACTCAACCGAGAGTCGATCGTTGGCCTGCACCTCGGCGGGCAACCACGCAACGACATGGCCCAGGCAATCATGCTCGCCGACGACGGCCATCTCGTTACCTCAGCACACTCGCTCATCGGCGCTGAGGACATCACGGCGGTCCTTGCCGGAAACCGCCAAGTCCCCGCACAGCTCATCGCGAGCGACACCGTCTCCGGAGTTGCGGTCCTCAAAATCAACGCACCCGATCTTCCTCCTCCCACCTTTGGCAGCGACAGCCAAGTCGTTGTGAGCGACCGGCTCGTCGCTCTCGCCCAGCACGGCGTCGATACCGACTCCCTCGCCCGCCCGGTCGACGTCCTCGGCAAAGATCAGGTTGCACCGCTTCCGAACGGCGACCTGCTGTCCGGCCTGTTCCGCCTGTCCGATGACCTCGACGACGAGTGGGCTGGCAGTGCGATCCTCGAAGACAACGGCAGCATCGTGGCCATGGCCGTCGAGGGACGGAACGGCAACCACTTCGGCGTGCCGATCAACACGGTTCGCCGGATCGCCCAGCAGCTCATCGACACCGGGTCGGTCGAGCACAAGGCATGGCTCGGCGTCCAGTTGTCGGCGACGAGCTCGCAGATCCGAGAGGAACGTGGGCTCCTCGGAGGCGTCCTCGTCGTCCGGGTCTGGGACGAAACCCCAGCCGCCCAAGCCGGTCTCGTGGCAGGCGACATCATCGTCGGTCTCGGCGCCGCCAACGTGGCCGACAGTCAAGACCTCAGCGAAGTACTCCGCACGCTCCAGCCTGGCGACGCGATCGAGCTCCGGTTCTCGCGGGCGTCGACTCCTGTCCTCGGGCCCGACGGCACGACTCCCGAGCCAGGAGATCTTCCTGGAGAGGTCATGACCACCACCGTGATCGTTGGGGCGAAGCCCGCCTAGCGACGCTTCCGGCGTAGCAACCACGACACGGCACCGGCGGCGCCAAGCGCCGTTCCAGCAACAGCAGCGCCCGCAGCACCAAGCGCCAACTCCTGGCGCCGTTTCGCGGTAACGCCATCGAATCGGCTCGGGAGATACCCCGTTACGTACGCCTCTTCGTTACTGAACTCGGGCTCCCAACCGGTCGCCTTCAGCTTGTCATTGGCGACGACCCACGGGTGCTGCAGGTAAGCGGTCAGGCCCGGATGGGTTCGGGCACCAAGGCGCCGGCGAGCGTCGGAGACCGCCGAGATCACCACGCCCGGCACCCGCAGCGGAGTTTCGGGAGTGCCGCGCAGCGCCGACACCTCAGCCGGCCGGAGCCAGCCGTCGGGGGCAACGTTGAAGATCCCGGCATGCTGGCCAACGACCAACGTCTCTATCGCTGAGGCGTAGTCCTCGGCGTGGAGGAACTGCGCTGGAGCGTCGCCATCGGAGTTGCGAAGCGCTGCGGAGTTGCGAAGCAAAATCGCCAGTCCGTTCTCGCGACCCCGAGCGAGCGTCGTGGCTGCCCGCACGATCGTTAAACGAGCGTTGGTGTCCTCGGCCCACTGCTCCCCCATCGCTTCGATCTCGCTACGCACGACACCAAAGCGGAACTCCGGGTTTGGCCGCGCCACAGCCGTCTCGGTGAGCGGCACCGGATTTTCGGGCCACGCTCCGTACACCATTGCCGACGACGCCAACAGCACATGGGCGGCCTCGGACTCGGCCGCGGCAGCGAGCGCCCGCTCGGCGAGCAGCCGATCCGCCTTCGCCGCGTTGCCGTCCCCGGCGAACCCTGCCGGAGTCGCCGCGAGATGCACGAGCACATCGCCCGCCACCAGCACCTCGGAGAGATCGTCGGTGAGCACATCGAACTGACGAACGCCGTCGGACCCGTAGCGATCGAGCGCCACGAGTTCCGATACCAGAGGATTTGCCTGCAATCGGTCCGCGACGTGGCGACCAACGGCCCCCGCAGCACCGGTGACGACTACGCGCATGTCAGCGTCCTCGATAGATGGGAATGTCTGGCGAGGGGCCGATGTTGCATGTCACTACGATGCATGGTGTGAGCAACTCCGGTCCATTCGATGACGAGGGTAACGACGACTTCGACTTCAGCAGCCTTTTTGGCGGTCTGGGAGCGAGCGGCGACCCAAATGCCATGATGGCGAACTTTATGCAGATGTTCGGCGGGTTCGGTGGAGGCGCCGGAGGCGGCCTCGACAACGCAATGAACATCGCCGTCTCGATCGCCGCTGGCGGACAGACCGAGTCCAACGTCGACCCTATGGATCGCATGGCGCTCGAGCAGCTGATCCGCGTCGCTGAGCTCCAGATAGCGAACGCTACGGGACTGCGAACCTCGACCGGCGGGCCGCTCACAATCGCCCCCGTCACGCGCAGCGACTGGGTCCGTCATTCGATGCAGGCCTACAAGCCAATCCTCGAGCAAATGGCGGCAGCCATGGCGAGTCCAGGACTCGGCGACGACCTCGGCGGCGGCAATGACCCCCAGCTCGCCATGTTCGAGCAGCTGTTCTCCTCGATCCGTCCAATGATGGTCAACATGACGACCGGCTCGATGATCGGGCACATCGGAAACCGGGCGATTGGCACCTACGACCTCCCAATCCCGCGGCCAGGAAGTAACGAACTGCTCGTCGTCGTGCCCAACCTCGACGCCTTCGGCGAGGAATGGAGCCTCGACAAGGACGAGCTCCGCATGTGGATCGTGCTCAGCGAAGTCGCGCACCACGCGGTGCTCAGCATTCCCCACGTCGCCCAACAGATCAGCCAACTCCTCGGCCGCTACACCAATGCCTTCCGCAACGACCCTGGAGCGATTGCGGGGTCACTCGAGGACTTCGAGCCAACCGGCGACATGTCCGACCTCGCTGGTCTACAAAGCCAGCTCCAAGGCATGTTCGGCGACCCCAGCGCCCTCATTGGCTCGATGCGCTCCCCAGAGCAGCAAGAGCTCCTTCCAGAAATCGCAGCGCTTATGGCCGCAATCGTCGGATACGTCGACCACATCATGGACTCGGTCGGAACGACGATGATCTCGAGCTACAGCCAGCTCACCGAAGCACTGCGACGCCGCCGGGTTACGACATCTGAGTCCGATCGGTTTGTTGAGCGTCTCCTCGGCCTCGAGCTCGACCAGCCGCTGTACGACCGAGGACGGGCCTTCATCGACGGAATCGTCGAGCGGGCTGGGGACGAGGGCTTGAGCAAGCTTTGGGAATCGCTCGAAACGTTGCCGACCCCCAACGAGATTGGCTCGCCTGGCCTGTGGCTGTCTCGCATGGGTATCGACTTCGACGTCGAGATCGATCCCGCGGACCTCGCCGGCTTGGACGAGTTTCTCCAAAATCCCGAAGAGGAATAACCCTGCCCTCACGCGTCGTTACGACGTGCGGCTATTCCCAAAGTCGATATTGACCGTCCTCGCCAGGTCCGGCGTTCGGCACGTCCTCGGGCGAAACCCATACCCCGTCGCCACTGACATGTGGGCCGGTGTTGGCCGCCCATTCGACCTGATCGATCGGGACGGTGGAGCTCGCGTCGATGTCGTCGGCCCGGCCGGTCTGCACCTCGGGAGCTCGCAGCGCCGTCGATGGCGTAAGGGCGTCGGGAATCGGTATCGATGACACGATGGTCGGGTCCATGTGCGCGCCACCGGCCGCCGGCGGGGGTGGTGGCGGTGTGCCGACCATCGGCTGCGGCGCCGGGGACAACGGCGTACGCCCGAGGCCACCGGGCATAGTTGGCCGATTGAGTGAACTCAACCGATCGAGGAACGGCTTGCTTCCGGGCACACGCTCCCGAATGACTTCGCTCACCCGCGAGGACGCCTGAACTCGATCGGTGCGGCGGCCCAACTCGTAACTGATCGCGGACAAGCCAGCGGCGAGTGCCACGATCAGCGCACCGAACTGAATCGGGAACCGGATGATGACAGCGGTGAACGCGCCGACCGCCCAGGTGAGTTGGAACCGGCCCTCGAACTTCGCAAACGTTCGTCCATGGTTCGATCGGGGCGCATCGCGTTGCACGAGTGCGTCGAAGCCGAGCTTTCCCATCGCCGCGCTGATACCGACACCGAACGCCAACATCGCAATGCCGGCGATTCCTCCACCCCAGGCTCCGAGAAATGCGGTGATCGCAATCGTGACCATGGCTCCAAGGACAATGCGTTCTTCGGTAGTTTTGTCGCGCACGATTGGCGCGTAGCGAGCGCCGAGAAACGCTCCCGTGCCCGCGGCGAGACCGGCGGCGGCAAAGTGCCATTGCGGCGGTCCTTCGGTTCCGATGAGGTCGGCGACAAATCCGGGGTCGAAACCCTCGTCGTTGCTCTCGCTTGCACCAAAGACCGCACCGAGCAGCGCACCGGGCTCGGTGGTGTCGGCGCCGTCATCGCCGGCTCGCAAGTGGAACGCCAACAGGAAGGTCGTGAAGCCCACGATGCTTCGAAGAACCGCGATCGCGGTCGCGGCCAGGATGATGTTCGCGCCACGGGTCTCGAGCTTTTCGGTGGCGTCGACCGGGGCGGTTGCGATCTGCACCTGCGGAAGCTGGATCGCGGCGACGACACCGGTCAAGAAGATCAGGACCGCGAGAACAACCGATGCAGCATTGCCAAAGATCGCAATCAACCCGACACCGAACGCGCCACCGATGACCCCGCCGATCGAGGCGATGAGCGCGAGCTTTGAATTGGCCTCGATGAGCTCGTCGTCGCGAGGGCAGACCGCTGGAACCAGAGCGGTCTTCGACACGCCGTAGCCCTTTTGCAGCACCAACATGATGAACGCTTCGGGGAACAGCAGCAGGCTGTCGATGTGTTGCGTCATGAAGAACGCGATGAGCATTCGCAGCGCAAGCGATCCAATGATCATGCCGCGACGGCCGCCCCTGGCACGATCGATGGCTGGGCCAAGGAGCGGCGTGACCACGGCAAACGGCGCGATCGTCAAGATGAGATAGAGGGCGACCCGCCAACGAGCATCCGACGGGTCGATCGAAAAGAAGATCGACCCGGCGAGCGCAACAGCGATCGCACCATCGCCCATTGCTGACAGCACATGGACCCGTGCGAGTTGCGTGAACGGTGTGGTGACGAGCCCGTTTCCGAGACCGGAGGAACGCGGCTTGGCAGCAGCTGGCGCGGCCACGTCGGAAGTGCGGCGCGGCTCGCGCAGCGGGCTCCAACCATCGGGCGTCGTCATCCAGTTGATCTTACGTACCCGCAATGACACTTGCGGTAACGCTTCGTTACAGAAGAGTAATTCTCTGCGGAACGTCGTGAGGAACGATCTCGGCTCATTCGTTGGCGACGCAGACCAGCGCCACGATTCGGCCCGCAGCGCGAGCAATGCGACCTTCTACCGTGCGCTCGTCTCGCAGAACCGCCGAATAGTGATCGTCATCGATCGAGACTCGAACGTCGTGATGTTCGAGCATCTCGCCACCGAGCGAACTCCATGTCTTGTAGGCCGCCTCCTTCGCAACGAAGGCAGTGATTGCATCCGGGGCGACATCATCGGAACGCAAAATGACCGCCGCCATGTCGTCAGAGAGCACCGTGTCGATCTCTACATCGACGCCGACCGCCGCCATGTCCGAGGCTGGGGCGACCACTCCGAGAGCGATACCAGAGTCGTGGGACAGGCTCGCCACGGTTCCGTCGGGAAGCAAAGGAGCGCGAGATGGCTTCTGCAAGATCTCGACATCGACCGACAGCAAGTCGCGCAACAACCGTCGACCCGTCGCAAACTCCGAGCGACGCTTAGGAACCGCGCGCTCGACCAACGACGCCTCGCCGGCGGTGAGCTCTGCTTCGTATCGGCTGTCGATAGCGAGCCACCCAGCCGTCACGGGCCCGTGCGCCAACTCCCGGAGCACACGATCGAGTTGCAGCGCCTCGGCTGGCGAGAGCGGTTCAGGAGGCGTCATCTCCGCCGATACTACGGACCGCGTCGCACCGGCGCTCGACTCGGAGGTGACCAACGTCAACGGAGAGCGCCGCGTATCTCCAGTACGTTGGAAGATACATCGAGAGTGTTGAAAGGGGCCATGACTCCAGACCACCTACTCATTGCGGATGCGCTATTGCCCGCCCGTAACCAGATGGCGCTGTCCCTCGGGGCACACATCATCTTGGCGTGCTTCGGCGTGGCCATGCCGGCGATGCTCTTCGTCTTGCACCGTATGGGCGCCAACGGCGACGCTGCCGCACTCGAGCTGGCGAAGCGCTGGTCGAAGATCTCCGGCGTCCTCTTCGCTATTGGAGCGGTATCTGGAACGATCCTCGCATTCGAGATGGGCTTGTTGTGGCCTGGCCTCATGGAGCAGTACGGCGACGTTGTTGGCCTCGCCTTCACCCTCGAAGGCATTTCGTTCTTCGTCGAAGCGATCTTCCTCGGCATGTACGTCTACAGCTGGGGACGCCTGCCCGCCAAGGCACATCAGCTACTGCTCCTGCCGATGATTATCTCGGGCATGAGTGGAACGTTCTTCATCATGTCGGTGAACTCCTGGATGAACGCACCGACCGGCTTCGACATCGTGAACGGCCAGATCGTCAACATCAATCCGTGGGCCGCGATCTTCAACGAAGCCGTCTTCTTGCAATACCTCCACATGCTTCTGGCCGCGTACATGGTCGCCGCGTTCACGATGGTGTCGGTGTATTCGGTGGGCTGGCTACGGGGACGACGCGACCGCCTCCATCGCCTCGGCATCCTCGTTCCATTGGCCTTCGCGGCGATCGCAACGCCAATCCAGCCGATCGTCGGCCACTTCGCCGGCCAAGCAATCGCAGACCGCCAGCCGATCAAACTGGCCGCGATCGAAGGGCTCCCGGTCACCGAATCTGAGGTGCCGATCATTCTCGGCGGCTACTACGACGGGAACGAGGTCGTGGGCGGTATCGAAGTGCCGATTGCCGGCCTCGCATCGTTTCTTGCTCAAAACAGCTTCGACGCTGAAGTGATTGGCCTCAACGACGTGCCGGTGGAAGACCAGCCGCCCGTCAACGTCGTCCGCTTCTCGTTCCAGATCATGGTCGGCATTGGCAGCGGCCTCGCCCTTCTCGTCACCTACGTCGGCTATCGCTGGTTCCGTCACCGGGACACATTCCTCGACAACCCATGGATGCTCCGAGCGTTCACCCTGACCGGTGTCGCGTCGATCATCGCAATGGAAACCGGCTGGATCACGACCGAGGTTGGCCGTCAGCCCTGGGTTGTGCACGGCATCTTGCGAACCGAAGATGCCGTGACCGACGGCAACTGGGTGTGGTTCACGCTGATCGGGCTAATCATCGTCTATCTCGGCATGTTCGCTGCTGGCTTTGGCGTACTCCGGTCGATGTCGAAGCGTTGGGCCGCAGGTGAAACCGACCTCGAGTCCCCCTATGGCCCGGGCCGAATCCACGAGTTGGTGTCGTGAGCGCCGCCGACGCTGTCGCTGCGGTGATGTTCGCTGCGGTGACGCTGTACGCCGTCTCGGCCGGAGCCGACTTCGGGACGGGACTGTGGGACCTGCTCGCTGGGGGCCCAAAGAAGGGCGCCCCGATGCGCCGCCTCATCGACAAAGCGCTCGGACCCGTGTGGGAAGCAAACCATGTCTGGTTGATCTTCGTCATCGTCTTGCTGTGGTCGGGCTTTCCACGTCCATTCGCCACGATCATGAGAGAACTCGCCATACCCTTCTGGTTCGTCGGCCTTGGGATCGTGCTGCGCGGCTCTGGTTTCGCTTTTCGCAAGTTCGCGCCGACGCTGCAAGCGGCACGACTCGCCGGAATCGTGTTCGCTGGTTCATCGTTCGTCACACCGTTCTTTCTCGGAACGATCGCCGGCGCGATCGCATCTGGACGCGTCGGGACAGGGGTCGAGGACGAGGTCATCTGGCTCTCCCCCACGTCGATTCTCGGCGGCATCCTCGCTACCGCGACGTGTGCGTTTCTCGCTGCCGTCTTCTTGACCGAAGAAGCCGACCGAAGCGGAGATGTCGAGCTCGCAGAGGAACTACGACTCAAGGCCTTCATCACCGCTGCGGTGACCGGCATGGTTGCGCTCTTTGGCACCGTGCCGCTCCGCGATGATGCGCCGACACTGTTCGACGGGTTGACCTCTCGCGGGGCGCCGGAGATCATCCTGTCGACCGTCGCAGGTCTTGCGACGCTCCACTTTCTCCGACGGCGCCAGCTCCGCACCGCGCGTATCTCCGCCGTGATTGCCGTTGCTGCCATCGTTCTTGGCTGGGGCTTTGGCCAGTACCCGTGGATCCTCGTCGACTCGGTCACGATCGACGAGGGCGCCGGCCACCCAGCGACACTCACCGCGCTCCTCGTGGCCGCCGGGCTCGCCGCCCTCATCGTGACCCCAGCCCTCGTCATGTTGTACCGGCTCGCCGACACGAACCGTCTGTCGCACTAGTCCAACCCATACCAGCCGCTACTCGCCAACGACCTCCACCGGCCAATCAAAGCTGACTGCGTCCTCCATCTCGACCATCTCCACGCCGAGCAACCCGATCGGGCTCTCGAGGTAGTTCCACAGCCCACCTCCGAGATCGCCAAGCGATGCAAACTTCCAGTCCGAACCATTGGTCGACCAGCTAATGAGTTGTTGGGCAGTTTCGACCTCGTCGAAGAGAAACTGGTTCTCAAGTTCGAAGAAGTCCTCGTCGGTCAGCTCGACAGCGAGTGACCCCTGGCCGTCAGAAATCAACATGCGGCCATCGTGGGTGATGATCACCGGCCCTTCTCGAAGGCCCTCATCACTTTGCGCCTCCACCAGTACGTTCCCCTCCGGGTCGGTCACGGTGTACAAACCGGTCTTCGATTCGACCGTGAAACCGTTGCGCTCGATCGAGGCGAACGTCGTCGAACGAGCGACCAGGGAATCGAAGTCGAGCCACACGATCGCAGCTCCGAAATCGGTAGGAACTGGCCTCCACACCGCCATCGACCGGTCTGGCCTCGGAACCTGCGAGAAGCTCGAGCCGTTCACGGACTGATACAGCGTGTCACCGCTACTGCCAGCCCGAACCCTCCATTCGTCATTCAAGCGGGTGGTCGTACGCTCGTCGTCAAAGTCCACCTTCTCCCAATTGAGAGCATCGGTCGAGACGTAGATCTTCTGCGGAGACCTGATGTTCCACAGCTGGAATTGGTCCGTCTGTCCAAGCAGCAGCCGGATCGCACCCGGAGTTGTATCCGTTGGTGCCTCGACGATCTCAAAGGCTTCCCCGTCTACCGATCGAGCAGCCACCGAAACCGGGTTGAGGTTCGACGTCTGCACCGATTCGAGTTCTTCCTGAGTCAAGCCAAGATCAGCCGCGGTCAGCTCGATCGGGCCGAAACTGTCTGGACCTGCCGCAACGAAAACCCGCGGCCAAAATCCGCTTCGCTCCACGACCGATACCACGACATCATCGGGTCCGATGCGCCCCAGTTCTCGGGCCGTCGATGTGAAATCGAAACGATGCTCCATCGTGAAGTGCAACAGCACGATGCCATCGACCTGAGCTACATCGAAGGCGCTCGCCGTCGTCGTTACGTATGGGCTGTCGAATTGCGGGATCCCGGGTGCGTCGATCTGCTCCCACGTCGCTCCCCCATCGACCGAACGCAGGACGGCGAAGTTCGTTCCCAACACTGCGTCCACCTGATCGGCAGCAGGTTCAGCTGTGACGGCGTCAAACCCGGTGATCAACCACGTGTCTTCATCGATCAGCACGGTTGCATCAAATACGGGGAACGTACCGATGTTCGTCCACTCGACACCATCGACCGAAGACCACACGTTCGTCTCCAGGCTTGCAGGCTCCTCAGAAAGCGCCAAGATGACGCGTGGACTCGCGTCAACCGCGACGGTGTTCTCCGGAAGCTCGAGCGTACGAAACGACGGAGTGGCGATCTCGAGCTCGGGACCCAGCACGGCGATTTCTTCGCTCTCGGCCATCGGCCGATCGATCGTGGTCAGACCAAAGATGACGAGCATCACCGCAGCCGCAACCGCCAGCGTCGGGCCCGCCCACGAGCGCTTCGCCCGATGTTCCTCGAGTGAGACGACCGACGCCCCAGACCCCGAATCGCCCACCGCATAGTTCGTGGCATCTTCGCCGCGCTCTTCAGTGATCGCATCGCGAAGCGATCGCTTCCAATCGTGGGTGAGCTGCAAACGATCACTCGGCGAGAACAGCTCTTGGAAACGCTGTTCCTCTTCGTCGGTCAACACGGTGAAGTCCTCAGAGTTCGTCATTTGTTCTCTCCTTCCAACCCAGCCAGCGCATCGATGGCCGCTCGCTTGGCTCGACTCGTACGGCTGCTCACGGTCTTCACCGGAATACCGAGCAAGGATGCTGTCTCTTGCTCGGAGAACCCTTCAAGAAACCGCAGGACCAACACTTCGCGATGTTCAACCGAAAGCTCCTGGAGGACCCGGCCGAGCATGTCTCGAGACGCAATGGTGTCTGCGGGTCCGGCCACCCGCAGCGCGTCGGAGCCGGCGGCATTGCGAAACCGTTCGTCTCGTCGTCGCTGTCGTACCGCTGGGTCGATAATGCGACTCGCGGTTACCCGCCGAGCGACCCCGTACATCCAATAACACACCGACTCGTTCTTCTTCGAAGAGGGGAACTGCTTCCAAATTTCGAGGAGCGCTTGGTTCTGTGCATCATCGAAGCTCGCGTCGTACCGCGGCACTCCAGCAGTCTCGATCGCCGCGACGATTCGTGACGCGCACCGCTCGATCAGGGACATGACGGCGTCTTCGTTCTGCCGTCGCGCCAGCTCAATCAAGCTGGCAACATCAGATCGTGGTGCTTGTGGTGCGATTGCTCTAGTCAACATGTCCCCTCAGCCGCATGGTCGGATACCGGGCCGGTATCGATGCCTCGTTTGAGGGGTAGTGCAACAGATGGACCGAAACCCTCCCGCAGCGTCGAAGAAATTCTGGAACTATCCGGTGTGATCCTCGAATTTGTACCCGAGCCCGCGAATCGTGACGATTCGCGTTGGCTTCTTCGGGTCGGACTCGATCTTGGAACGGAGCCGCTTGATGTGGACATCGAGGGTCTTGGTATCGCCGTAGTAGTCGGCGCCCCACACCTTCTCGATCAACATGTCGCGCGTCATCACGCGCCCAGCGTTCTGCACGAGCAGCGACAGCAGGTCGAACTCTTTGAGTGGAAGGCTGACCGACTCATTGCGCACGGTGACCACATGACGATCGGTGTCGACCGTTACATCACCAATGGTGACCGGCGTCGCCGCGCGACGAGCTGGCTCGAGGCTCGACGCGGCGGCCGCTTCCTCGGAGCGGCGCATAACGGCGCGCATGCGGGCAATGAGCTCTCGCAGTCGGTAGGGCTTTGTGACGTAATCGTCGGCGCCGACTTCGAGGCCGACCACGGTGTCCAATTCCTCGCCCTTGGCCGACACCATGATGATCGGTACCGAAGACTTTGCGCGAATGGCGCGGCAAACGTCGATCCCAGACAGGGTCGGCAACATCACGTCGAGGAGCACGATGTCGGGCTGAATCTCATCGAAACGGCGGAGCGCGTCCGCCCCGTCGGAAGAGACGGTGACGGCAAAACCCTCTCGACCGAGCCCGACGGTGAGGGCCTCGGCAAAGCTGGGCTCGTCCTCGACGACGAGAACGGACGAGTCAGTCATCGATTTCTCCGGTGCGGACTCGTTCGCGGCCGCTGTTGTGAACTCCATGAACGGGCAAGATGATCGAGAAGGTCGAACCGACACCCTCTTGTGAGGTCAGCTCTACCCGGCCGCCGTGGTTCACGGCAACGTTTCGGACAATCGACAGCCCCAGTCCCGTTCCCCCGGTGCCCGCCGCACGTCCACGATCCACCCGGTAGAAGCGTTCGAACACCCGGTTCGAATCCTTCTGGGGGATACCAATACCCGTATCTTCGACAACGAGCGCAACCTCGTCACCGTGCATCACCACACGACCCTTCACCGAACCGCCCACGTCGGTGTATTTGATCGCATTCGTAAAGAGGTTGGTGACCGCTGACAGCAGCTGTGAGCGAACGCCGACGATGCTCGGCGCGTGCTCGATCGACAAATGCAGCTCGATCGCCTTGTGGTCGGCGGCGGCTCGGACCGCAGCAGCGCTCTCGCGAACAACGGACCCAAGGTCCACTTGCTCGGTGTCCGCGTCAGCCCCACCTTCGATTCTGCTCAGGTCGAGCAAATCGTCGATCAGCCCACTCAGCCGGCCTGCTTCGTCCTGGATGCGAGCAAGGAACGTATCGATGACCTCGGGGTCGCTCTCGCCCTCCAAGGTTTCTGCCAGCAAGCTCACGGCGCCTACCGGGGTCCGAAGTTCGTGGCTGACATTGGCGACAAAGTCACGTCGGACTTGATCGAGGCGATGCTGCTCGCTGATGTCGTCGACCAAAATGACTGCGCCGAGCAGCTCACCAGCCTCCACCAACGGGCTCCCGACGATCAGCAGCACGCGCTCGGGAGGACCGTGCAGGCGGAGCTCTTCATCGGTTGTTTCTCCACGAATAGCGTCCTGGATCTGGGTCTGGATGACGTTTTCTACCAGAGCGTCACCGTGGCGGCCGGTGGCATACGGCAGTGCCCGCGCGTTTCGCATCAGCTCGGTTCCGTCGGCATCGACGATCACCGCCCCCGTCGACATCGCATCGAACGCGACGGCGACTCGCCGGGGCATCTCGTCGGACTCATCGGAATGCACCATGTTGGCGAGACGATCGAGTGCGCCGTCGACCGAGGTCGGTTCAGCGCGGGTATCCCCGGCCGTGTCCAATGTTCGTTTGAGCTTTCTGAGGATCGACCGCTCGCGCTGTTGGTTCGAAATGAGCAGGACTGCGATCACGATGATGAGAACCAACGTGAAGAACTGCCACATGGGCTATTCCGCCTCGCTCACATCAGGGCCAGCGTCCTCGGTTTCATGAGCTGCGGCGCGAGCACGTGCTGCGCCCGCAGACTCGGGCGACTCGCCCGTCACCATGTACATCACGCGTTCGCCGATATTCACGGCGTGATCGCCAATGCGCTCGTAGAACCGCGCAATTAGGGCCAGCTGCACCGTCTCTTCGAGCTTTAGCTCACCTCGAGCGTGAGCGGCGAAAATCTCCTGGATGAAGTCAACCTGAAGGTCGTCGAGACGATCGTCCATGTCCGGAAGTGCGGCCGCAAGACCGGCGCTTCCCTCAGCGTACGCATCGACCGACACGCGGGTTAGCCGAACCGCTTCGTCGCCCATCGATGTGATGAGTCCGCGAAGTGTTGGCGAGAGGGCAATCCCGTAGATGCGGCGGACGCCCTTACAGATGTTGACGGCGAGATCGCCGGACCGTTCGAACTCGCCGTTGATCTTCATGGCGGTCACGATCGAACGCATGTCGATCGCCATGGGCTGCTGAAGCGCAATGAGTGCATAACAACGCTCTTCGATCTGCAATGAAAGCAAGTCGAGTTCGTCGTCGTGAGCAATGACGTCTTGGGCCATTTCGAGATCGTTGTTGATCAACGCATCAGTCGCCCGAGGAATTGCCTCGGTGACGTGGGCGGCGAGGGTCACGATGGTGTCGCGTACCGCGTCGAGGTCCTCGTGGAAGTTGCCTCTGAGTTCGTTCTGCATGATTGCTCCGATCAGCCGAATCGGCCGGTGATGTAGTTCTCGGTGCGTTCGTCGTCAGGGTTTGAGAACAATTTTTCAGTCGTGGTGTACTCGACGAGCAGTCCGGTGCGCCGATCGCTCGTTTCGTCAACCTCGACGGAGAAGAACGCGGTTCGATCCGATACCCGAGCTGCTTGCTGCATGTTGTGGGTCACGATCAGAATTGTGTACTCGTCCTTGAGCTCTGCCATGAGCTCTTCGATACGAGCG
The DNA here is from genome assembly GCA_938002955.1 of uncultured Acidimicrobiales bacterium. Taxonomy (GTDB): domain Bacteria; phylum Actinomycetota; class Acidimicrobiia; order Acidimicrobiales; family SHLQ01; genus SHLQ01. The sequence continues at coordinate 7,544 of CALLAA010000189.1, read as the reverse complement.
GTCGCGATCGGGTCGAGGGCCGAGCATGGTTCGTCCATCAGGAGAACTTCCGGATCGGAGGCGATAGCGCGGGCAATACTGAGGCGCTGCTGCTGTCCACCGGACATGCCAATCGCCGACTCTTGCAGGCGATCCTTCACCTCGTCCCAAAGCGCTGCCTTCCGCAGACTGCTCTCCACAACGTCGTCGAGACCCTTCTTACGGCCGGCAACGCGCGGCCCATAGGCCACGTTGTCGTAGATGCTCTTGGGGAACGGGTTTGGCTTCTGGAAGACCATGCCGATGCGGCGGCGCACTTCCACGGGGTCGACCCGCGGATCGTAAAGATCGACGCCGCGATACAGGAGGTCGCCCTCGACGCGGGCGGTCGGGATGAGATCGTTCATGCGGTTGAACGAGCGGAGCACCGTCGACTTTCCGCAACCTGACGGGCCGATCAGCGCGGTGATCTCCTTGCGCTGAATCAACATGTTGACGTCGCGTACGGCCCGAAAGTCGCCGTAGTAGACGCTCAAGTCGCTCGCATCGAACACGATGTCTTCAGCGACAAAGCCACGATCCTGACCCGTCGTGGCAGGTACCGCATCGGCCATATCGGTATCGACCGAATCGTCGGTTGCTATGTCTTCAGCATTCACTCGTGGGCCTCTCAAACCTGCGATAACGGAGGGGGTTCGCTTCGCCATTGGCTAACCCCGCTTCTTCTCAAAGTACCCGCGCAACAACACGGCGACAGAATTCATTGCGATAACCAGCGCGAGCAGGACAACGATGGCAGCGCCGGCAGCCGGCCCGAACCCCTCGTCCGCTCCGCTGTTGCGAACCCATCCAACGATGATGATGGGCATCGCCGTAAAGCGTTCGCCGAGTTGGTCGATCAGCGAGCTGTCGCGTGCTGCGAGCCGGCCGGTAATTGCACCGACCAAGATCAGCGGCGCGGCCTCTCCCACCGCACGCGAAAGCGACAGGAGCGTGCCGGTAAGGATGCCAGGGGCCGCAAAGGGAAGCACCTGGGTCCGGATGACATCCCACTGCGTCGCACCGACACCGTAGGCACCTTGCTTGAGGCTCGATGGCACGGCGCGAATGGCTTCGGCCGAAGTGATCACGATGATCGGAAGCACGAGAATCGCAAGGGTAAGTCCACCGGCGAACAAGGCGCTCTGCCCGCCGTTCAGCGTCTTGACGAAAAGGAACAGTCCAAGAAGTCCGTAGACCACCGACGGCACACCCGCGAGGTTCCGAATCGCGATGTCGATCGTGTTCGTGAGCCAGTTTCGCGGTGCGTACTCCTCGAGGTAGATCGCCGCTGAAACGCCGATCGGGAACGAGAAGAAGGCGACGAACGCCGCAATCCAAACCGAGCCCTTCAGCCCCTGGGAAATGCCGAGCCCGTCGTCGGACGACCGGCTGCGTAGCGTCCCTGACCAAAAGTCGCCGAACCGCCCGCTGAGCGTGGGCCAGCCATCGACGACAACTTGCACGATGAGGACGGCGAGGATGAACACACTGACTGCGAGCGCACTGAACATCAGCGTGCGAAAGCCCGTGCCGCGCAGATCGCGCCCGCTCCGGAAAATTTCGTCTTCGACGCGACGTGCGACCTGGTTGTCGCCAATGGTTGAAAGTCCCATAACGGATGTCCTAGTAGCGCTCGCGAACCCGGTTTACGAACCGGCCCGCAGCGATGTTGAGAAAGAGCGTGAGCAGAAAGAGAACGAATCCAACGAAGTACAGGCTCTGGAAGGTGAGGCCTTCGCCGACCACATTGTCGGTACCGGTGGCGAGCGAGGCCATGCCTGCGGTCATGGTGAGGCTTCCCTCAAAGGGCGACGACGTGAACGTTGCTTCGTCGGCGGCACCGCCGGCCATGAACACGACCATGGTTTCGCCGAGTGCACGGCTGATGCCGATAATGAACGCCGCAACGATCCCCGATACCGCTGCCGGCAAGACGACCTGGACGGTGGTCGTGAGCTTGCGCGCCCCGAGCCCGGCCGATGCGCTGCGCAACTCTTGAGGTACCGAGGCAAGCGCGTCTTCGGAAACGGACGCGACCAGCGGAATGGTCAAGATGCCCACACCGACTGCTGCGGCAGCGAGCTGACCGCTGCGCTTGACCGAGAAGAAGTCGGCCGACGCTGGGTCGCCGGAGCCAGCGACGCTGTTTACCCACCAGATGAGAATGAGCGCCGTCGCGACCAGCGCCGTGAGCGTAAGGACACGCTTGATCTGCGTAGCGAGTTCGGTGCCCGCTTCTCGCCGGACAAGGTTGCGGGTCCAACCAGCGATCACGGCGAGGTACGCAATGATGATGACGGCGCCGATGACGAGCCAGCCGTTTCGGCCGATTCGTTCGATCACCTGCGGACTGATGAAGAACAGGGCGAAGAATCCCAGGACCACGGACGGTACGCCGGCGAGCACTTCCAGGATCGGCTTAAAGAACGATCGGGTCTTCTTGCTCGCGTACTCGCTCAAGTAGATGGCAGCGCCAAGGCCGAGTGGCCCCGCTACCAACATCGCAATGACGGTCACGATCAGCGACGCCACCAACAACGTGGGCATGTCGTAGAGGCCTCGACGAGGGCGCCAGCCGTTTTGACCCCAGGTGACCGACCAATCGACCTGGGTCATAAAGGTCCATGACTCACGGACCAGGCTGACCACGATGAGTACCGAGATCAGGATTGAGACCAACGAAGCGAGGAGAAAGACGCTTCGAATGAGCGCTTCCTTGCGGGCTCGTTTTTGGGGCCCGGCGAGGGCCTCCACACTGAGCGAACCCACCGCAGCGGTAGATGAATTCGAGATGCTGATGTCAGCCATTTATCGGAACCTACTCCGGTGAGTAACGAAGACGTGAATCGGCCATCGGGATCGACAGACCGGTTCGTCCGGGGCCATGTCGGCGACATGGCCCCAAACGGATATCTACGGATTTGAACTAGCCGTTCCAGCCAGCTCGAACTTCGTCCTTGGCGGCATCGGTAAGCGGCACATAGCCAACCTCAGCAACTGCGGTATCGAGGCCTTCTGTTACGTAGAAGTCGACATAGGCACGCAGTGCTGCGTTCTCTTCGGCGTTTGCGTTGTTCACGTAGATGAACAAGTCACGGGCGATCGGGTACTCGTTGGATGCGATCGTGTCGGCGTTGGCCGCGACGCATCCGTCGCCGCCGTCGACCTCGAGAAGTTTCGACTCGGTTCCAGCGAAGGCGAACCCAACCCATCCGAGGCTGGTGTCGGAGGACTGAATGCCCTGGATGATGATGTTGTCTTCAGCCGATGGGTTGTAGTCGGTACGGGTGGTTGCGTCCACGCCAGCCTCTTCAGCGAGGTCTTCGAGCACGATCTCGATGAACGAGTCGTAGGTTCCCGATTCAGCACCTGGTCCAAAGATGTCAAGGGGTGCATCGGGGAGACTGCTATCTGCGGCCGCCCACGTCGTCGTTCCTTCACCGTTCGGGCCAATGAGGTTGAAGAGGTTCTCAAAGGTCACGCAATCGACTGCTGAGTTGTTCGCGTTCGTCAGGACCGCAATGCCGTCGATGCCGACCTTGATCTCGGTGTATTCGATTCCTGCGGCGGCGCAATCTTCGGCCTCAGCGTCCTTGATTTGGCGTGAAGCGTTGGAGATGTCGGTCTCGCCAGCGCAGAACTTCTGGAAGCCGTCACCAGTGCCGGGGCCCTCAACGTCAACGAACACGTCGGGTTCGATGCTCTCGAACAATTCGGCAACGCGAACCGAAATTGGTTCGACCGTCGATGATCCCGAGATGAACACGTCACCGGAGACGCCACTGCCGGACGCCGAAGCGTCGGTGCTCGTGTCTGATGAGCCTCCGCACGCTGCGGCGGCCAAAGAGATGATTGCAATAGAGGCCACTAGCTGAAGCTTGCGGCGAATTACACGTGTCACGAAACCCTCCTCAGGGAGTTGGACGAACGATTCGCCCATGTGTGCAGTAGTTACCGTACGGAACGCGCCTTACCGGCAAGAACCGCCAAGGTGAACAACAGGTAAACGTCGTTCGCTACGCTCACTCAACGTCTTTCTCGCCTGGCGGCTCGAAACGCGGCCGCACAGTTCTTCCGCAACACCCTCCCGCCTGGCGGCTGGAAACGCGGCGCTAGTCGCTGAAAACGGCTAGCCGAGAACCTTGGCAATCCGTTTCGAGGCCACAACGCTCTCGAAGAACGCCCGGTCCTTCGCATAGGTCAACCGATCGGCGACCTTGTCCACCCGGACCCACGCAATCATGTCGACTTCGTCATTTGGTTCGAACTCGCCAGCGATAGCGGTCATGAGCCAGTAGCGAACTTCTTTGCGTCGACCCTTGCGATCGTCGTAGTGAATCGACGGCAGCGATGGCTTGTGCAGCTTGCAGTCAAAGCCGGTCTCTTCGAGCACCTCGCGAAAAGCTGCTTCTTTGAACTTCTCACCCTCTTCAAGCTTGCCCTTGGGGAAGCTCCAGTCGTTGTAGCGCTGGCGATGCACGAGGAGGACCTTTGGCCCCTTCTTCGCAGCGCGAACGACGATACCGCCAGCTGCCTTCACGTCACTTTCAGATTTCGCCATCGGTTATCGCTAGCCCCTCGACGATCCAGCCGACTTGCGGCGGTTGATAGCGAGACGCTCGAACTCGGTGTGAAGGTCGAGCAAGCCGTCGCTCGCATCGCGGTGCCACGAGCCGTCCGGCGCCAAATGCCAGCTCTGTAGATTCGGTTCGAGATCCATCTCCAGAGCGGTCCCGAGTCGTTCGGCCACCGACGGATCAGAAATCGCGACGAGGGTTTCGACACGATGATCCAAGTTGCGCTGCATCAGGTCGGCAGAACCCATGTAGACAATCGGCCCGTCGTTGGAATCACCATTGGCGAAATAGTAGAGGCGAGCGTGTTCGAGGTATCGGCCAATGATCGAGCGGACGCGAATGTTGTCCGACAAACCGGGCACTCCGGGGCGCAATCCACAAATGCCGCGCACGATCAGGTCGACTTCGACGCCCGCCTGGCTCGCCTCGTAGAGCAATCCGATCATCCCGGGGTCGACGAGTGAGTTCATCTTCATGACGATGCGACCGTTCTCGGCTCGCATCTCCTTGCGGATCAGTGCATTCAGTCCCGGTCGTAGGCCGTTTGGGGCGACCAAAAGTTCGTCGTAGGTGACCTCGCCGCCGTATCCCGTAAGCGTGTTGAACAAGACTGCGACCTCATCGCCGAGCTTCTCGTTCGCCGTCATCAGGCTGAAGTCGCCGTAGAGCTTCGCGGTGCCGTGGTTGTAGTTGCCGGTGCCGAAATGGCAGTAACGGACCATCTGGCCCGCTTCGCGGCGGACGACCATCGTGAGTTTGGCGTGAATCTTCAGTCCGGTGAGCCCGTAGGTCACGTGGACACCGGCTTGCTCGAGCGACTTCGCCCATTCGATGTTCGCTCGCTCATCGAAGCGCGCTTTGAGCTCGATGAGCACGGCTACTTGCTTCCCGCGCTCGGCCGCACGAATAAGCGCCCGAATGATCGGGCTGTCGCTCGACGTCCGATACAGCGTCATCTTGATCGCAACCACGTCGGGATCCTTGGCTGCTCGTCGGATGAGTTCCTGGGTCGACGCACTAAAGGACTCATAGGGGTGATGCACGAGCAAGTCACGGGCGCGAAGCTCATCGAAGAGATCGACTTCTTCGCCGCTGCGCTGGGACACCCGAGCGGGCACGACCGGCGAGAAATCGTCGAAACGCAGATCATGACGATCGAGCTTCATCAGCGCCCACAGGTCGGTCATTGCGAGGAACGAACGGTCGACATAGATGTCTGCGTCTTCGAGTTCGAGTTCGCGGCGCAGCAATGAGCGAATCGACTCGCTACCGCCAGCCCCGATCTCTAGGCGTACCGCGTTGCCAAATCGGCGACGCCGCAGCTCCATCTCGACAAGCTCGAGCAGGTCGTCGGCTTCCTCATCTCGATAGTTCAGGTCGGCGTTACGGGTGACACGAAAGGCCAGGTGCTCAACAACCTCGAGGCCGGGGAACATCTGGTCCAGGTGTGCCGCGATGAGGTCTTCGATCCGCATGAAGGATCCCGGTGTGCTGAGTCGGACGAGACGTCCGACCTGGTCCGGAATCTTCAATCGGGCAAACCGGGTTCGCTCATCTCCGGGACGGCGCACTCGAACACCGAGGTTCAGCGACAGGTCGGAGATGTACGGAAACGGGTGTCCCGGGTCTACGGCCAGCGGCGTCAGGATCGGGAACACCTGGTCGTCGAAGTACGCATCGGCCAACTTTTGATCGTCGGGGCCGAGCTCGTCATATCCCGTAATGGAGATGCCCTGCAGCTCGAGTTGTGGGAGGAGCTGGTTGGTGAAGATGTCTTGGCGATGCGCTTCGAGTTGTTCGACCGCGGCACGAATCGCCTCGAGTTGTTCTTCGGGAGTGCGACCATCGGGGCTGCGGAACCGAACCTCACCAGCGACGAGGTCTCGCAGACCAGAAACACGAACCTGAAAGAACTCATCGAGATTGCCCGCGTAAATCGCGAGGTACTTCAAGCGTTCCAGTAACGGAACCTTGACATCGGTCGCCAGTGAAAGGACACGCGCGTTGAACGACAGCCAGCTGAGCTCACGGTTGAAGTAGTTCGTGGGATTGAGATCGACAGGGGCGACGCTGAAGCTGCGACCGTCGACGGTCAGCAGTGCCGCATTCGATTCCATCTCACTCTCCTCAGACATGCCCTGCCAATCGGTCGATTTGGCCGTGCCATTAGTTCAGTCGAGTTCGGGTGAAACCGCCAGATGACAGCGATGAATTCTGTCGCCGCCGATTCGAGTTAGCGGGAGGTCTCTTCTTCCTCGTAACCGAGGTCCCACTCGATGTAGATGCGCTCGCGCTCGCCATCGCGGTTTACCCGCTCACGGTTGCGACGGAACTGTGGGTCGTGCGGGGGCAGAAGAAGCAGTCGAGCGGTCACGCGATCACGGAATCCGTCCATGAGCGGAGCCTCGCCTGAAATCGTGCGGATATCCCAGTGAGGAGCGATTGGACCGTTGTACACGATCTTTGCGTGGCCCTGGGCCGGAAGTTGTTCATCCATCGTGTTCGACATGATTTCCTCTCAAAACACGGAAAAGTCCGCGTGAACTCAACGGACAGACTAGCGTTCGTATCGCGAGAGATACTCAAGAATTTGTTCGGTATAGGCCGAAAGTCCTCCTTTACGGGAACTTTCGGTCCACTCTGGGCGTAGTACTCTTGTGAACACGCGGAGGTGTTTCTAATGGAACCAAACTGGATGGCACGTGGATTGTGCGCCAACCAACCCCCCGAGACCTTCTTCCCCAGCGACGGCGTTGGTGTTGAAGTTGCCAAGAGAATCTGTGCCCAGTGCACCGTCAAGGACGGTTGCCTCGAGTACGCCCTGACGAACCGCATTGATCACGGCGTGTGGGGTGGCTGCTCAGAGCGGCAGCGGCGCCGCATCTTGAAGGCTCGCCGCAAGGACGCCGAAAAGGCCGCCAAAGCGGAACGCAAGCTCCTGCGCTA
>CALLAA010000188.1 GCA_938002955.1 uncultured Acidimicrobiales bacterium | reverse complement strand
AATCTGATCGAAATCGATGCCGGGCCTTAAGCCCGGCATCTTTCGCGTCCGATAGCCTGCAGACTGAGCCGTTGGAGGTCGTTCGCCTCCAATTTCCCTGAGGAGTAATCGTGAAGAGTCCAGTACGCGTCGCAGTAACCGGAGCAGCCGGCCAAATTGGCTACAGCCTCCTCTTCCGCATCGCGAGTGGCGAAATGTTGGGCAACGACCAGCCCGTTATTCTCCAAATGCTTGAGATCACTCCGGCACTCGGAGCACTCGAAGGTGTCGCCATGGAACTCGACGACTGTGCGTTCCCACTGCTCGCCGGAATGGTCCAGACCGACGACGCAAACGTCGCATTCGCCGACGCTGATTATGGACTTCTCGTTGGCGCAATGCCGCGCAAGGACGGCATGGAACGTGCCGACCTGCTCGAAGCAAACGGTGGCATCTTCGGCCCACAAGGCAAGGCTATTAACGACAACGCAAGCAAAGACGTCAAGATCCTCGTCGTCGGGAACCCAGCAAACACCAACGCGCTCATCGCACAGGCAGCGGCCCCCGATCTCGATCCCAAGCAGTTCACGGCCATGATGCGCCTCGATCACAACCGTGCCATGACCCAGGTCGCCCAAAAGACCGGCACCACCGTCAACGACGTCACCAACATGACCATCTGGGGCAACCACTCGGCCACCCAGTACCCCGACATCTTCAACGCCAATGTCAACGGCCAAAACGCGGCCGCCATGATCAACGATCAGGACTGGCTCGAGAACGACTTCATCCCGACCGTACAAAAGCGCGGCGCGGCGATCATCAAGGCCCGTGGCCTGTCCTCGGCAGCGTCGGCTGCGAACGCGGCAATCGACCACATGCACGACTGGGCCCTCGGTACTCCCGATGGCGACTGGGTCTCCATGGGAATCCCATCCGACGGCAGCTACGGCGTCCCGGAGGGAATCATCTCCTCGTTCCCCGTGACATGTGCAAACGGTGAGTACTCGATTGTCCAGGGGCTCGAGATCGACGAGTTCAGCCAGGGACGAATCGACATCTCCACCGCCGAACTCGTCAGCGAACGCGACACCGTCTCGGGTCTCGGATTGATTTAGGTTTTCCGGAGCTTCGCTCCTCCAGGGCTCGAATCCGTCGGCCTGGGGGCCTCCTCGATCTCGCGCCTGCTGCGCAAGCGCCTTTTCGTCCACGCCGGCTCCGCAGCCGTGGACTACCGGGGGCCTCCTCGACCGACCTGCGGACGGTGAACCCATTTTCGTCCACGCCGGCTTCGCAGCCGTGGACTACCGGGCCTCCTCGACCGACCGGCTTCGCAGCTCGGAACCACCTGATTCTCTTGGCCTTTCATCACCCTTCGTAAGGTTGTACGCTCCAACGTGGCGGAAACCTTCGGAGGGTTACTCAGCATGCGCAAATTCTCACGTTCAGCGTTGGTCGCTGTCCTGATTTCGGCGGTGACCGTTGGTGGACTCGCTCTCTCGGCAGGCCCGGCATCGGCAGCCGACCCCGACCCCACCCTGCAGGACACGGCCCGCCTGCTCGGATACATGTGGGGCGACGGTTCCTACGACGGCGGCGTCTGGGACGTAAACGGCCCGAGTGGAACGTCGAGCCTCATCGAAGAACTCGTCGAAGCGCACGGCGGCGAATGGGTAGACCGGCCAAAGCTCACCTTCACGCTTCCAGCCCCCTACGACTGGGTCGACTGGAAAGATGGCGTTCCCGACGACTCAACCCGCGTCCGCAACGCCGTCCAAGACCCGAACTTTCTCGCTGCGGTCATGGAAGCCGAAGCAGTAGTCGACGGCCAGATCTACGACCAGAGTGCATGCTGTGTTGACGGCTTCACCCGAGGTCGCCTGACCGAATTGCGCGACCTGATGCGCGACAGCGGGTACTCAACGACTGCACTCGTTCCGTTTAACAACGTCGACAGCGGCAAGATCACCATTGGGTCGTCGGAGTTCGCCGAGCTACGAGCCGCAAGCGCCTTTGCTTGCCCGACGGCCCAGTCCGCCATTCGTGTTCCCGGCGGCACCAACCTCAACGCCTACGGCGATCTCAACTGGATCCAGCCCGGCGACCGCTGGGGCGACGTGGTCCGCTCTGATTGCACGGTTGGCCAGTCCGTCCCGAACCCAACGACACAGCCCGGGTCATGTTCGGTGAGTGCCGACGGCAACACGGTGAACATCGACTGGACCTTCACCCTTGGCGACGCAGCCATCCGCCGCGACGGAGGCTATGTGACGACGGTGTCGGGTCGCGACGGCAGCTGGTCCCAGAACCGTGCTGATGGCCAGTACACCTACGAGGTGCGACTCATTGCCTTCGGTGTCAAGACCACCGTCAACTGCGGGACCGTAAATGTGCCCGGTGACGGCGGACCCGCTCCCGCTGGTCCTTGTGTCGTGACCGAAAGCGGCAACGATGTGCTCGTCTCGTGGGATGACTTTGGCAAGCTTCGATACTCGGTTCGCCGCAACGGCTCGTGGGCCGCAACGATCACTAACGGCGCCCAGTCCACCGTCGTGAGCGGATCGGTCAACGACACCTATGAACTTCGCTACAGCGATGCCGGCGTCCGACAGACCGTGCCCTGCACAACGGGTGGCGTAACGCCACCAGCCGGTCCGTGCAGCGTGGTTGCCCAGGGAGGCGGCGTGCTCGTCTCGTGGGACGCAATCGCCGGAGTAAGCGACTACCAGGTGCGTCGAAATGGCTCATGGCGAGCCACGGTGTCGAACGGCACAACGTTTGCTGATGCCAACGGCTCTACAGGTGACGACTACATCATCCGATACCGCAAGGATGGCGTACGCACGGATCTCACCTGCAACTAGCGTGCCTTCACCTCGGCAGTGCCGAGCATGGCGCATTGTTGCACTCCTTGCGCTGGTCTCTTCGATGTTCGTGGCGGCGAACCCGACGACGGCCAGCGCACAACAAACCCAGCCCACGGTTGGCGACACGGCCCGTCTCCTAGGACACCTATGGGCCGACGGCTCGTACGATGCCGGGGTGTGGGATGCGACTGGCCCAAGCGGCGGCTCCGATCTGATCCAGCGTCTCGTCAACCTGCACGGCGGTACGTGGGTGGATCGCACCCAGCTCGTCTTTACCCTGCCCGCTCCGTACGACTGGGCTGAGTGGAAGGGCAGCTTGCCCAATGACGACACGCGCACCCGCGAGGCAGTCCGACATCCGAACTTTCTGGCCGCGCTGATCGAAGGCGAAGGCTCGACCGCTGGTCTCGTCTATGACCAGAGTTCATGTTGCACCGCCGGGTTTACAAACGGCCGCCTCGTCGAGCTACGTGACCTGCTGCTCGAGCTCGGCTATTCGTCGACCACCCTCACGATGTTTGGCGACGCCGACAGCGGTCGGGTGAACATTGCTTCGTCGGAGTTCGGCGAGCTCCGACAAAACCTCAACTTCATCTGTCCGTCGAGCGGACAGTCGATCCGCGTACCTGGCGGCGAGAACTTCGCTGCTCACGGTCCCATCCAGTGGCTCGGCGCTACCAGCGAGTACGGAGATGTCGTCCGCACCGATTGTGTACATGGTCAGATCATTCAACCCGTTGGGGCTCCTGTAGGAGACTGTGTCGTCACGAGCGACGGCGGAGGAGACCTACGGCTGACGTGGAGCTTCCAGCGTGGACTCGTGACAATCCGTCGCTCCGGAGCGTTCGTCACGTCCGTGTCCGCTATGGACTACGTGTATGTCGATGGACCGTCCGCGGGCACATACACCTACACCGTTCGGGTCAGCGCCGATGGCCTCCAAACCGATGTCACCTGCGGAACGATGTCGACGACGGTTGCCCAACAAGCCCCGCCTACCCCGGGCCAGACCTGCGCTGGCAAGGTCATTACTGTCATGGGAACCGGCGGCGACGACACGATCCAAGGCACGCCCGGCGACGACGTGATTCACGGATTCGCTGGTGACGACACCATCTTCGGCGTGCAGGGTAACGATCTCATCTGTGGCGGCGGTGGGGCCGACACCGTCCACGCAGGCCTCGGCAACGATGTTGTGTGGGGCGGCCAAGGTTTCGACGTCTTGTACGGCGCTCAGGGGAACGACACCCTCCGGGCTGTCGGCGCTGACGAGACCGACCTCGTCGGCGGATCGCGCATGTTCGGAGGGGCTGGCAACGACATCCTTGTCGGATCGACCCGCTGGGACCGTATGCAAGGCGGTGCCGGAAACGACTGGCTCCGAGGATTCACCGGCCGCGATTGGATTCGTGGCGGCGCCGACAACGACCGGATCTTTGGTGATGGCGGTATCGATGACCTGCACGGGGGCAACGGGACGGACTTCATCCAGATCCAAGATCTCGACATTGTTCGAGGGGGAGCTGGCACCGACGGGTGCCTGTACGCCTCTCCTCGAGCCGAGCTCGTGATCTCGTGTGAGCGGACGCTGACAAACGCGACAGCTCCAGCCTTCATTTCGGCACTACTCCAGTAGCACGACCCGAACGGTCGGCCGCCGTTACTTCAGGAACTTCGACGTGGTGTTGTCAGCGAGTACCTTGCCGTTCGTCTGGCACGTCGCGCAGTAGTTGACGGAGTACTTCACGTACGCGACCTCGCGGATCTGATCCCCGCACCGTGGACAGGGTTCGCCCGTGTTGTTGTGGACTGCCGATGGCCGCTTCTTTGAGGAGACGATTTCGGTCTGGGCGCGCTCGAATTCGAGGGATCGCTCGATGCACGTGCCGATCGCCGAGTGCAGTGCTGCGACCTGATCCTGCGTGAGCTTGGCCGTCGTTGCAAATGGCGAAATCTGCGCTTCGTGGCAGACATCGTTTGCCAGCCTTCGGCCAATACCCGCAATAATGCCCTGGCGGCGCAGGAGGCCGTGCAACCGCATCGAGTTATCGCTCAGCAACTCTTGGAGCGTCTCGATCGAGATGGTGTCGGCGTTCGGGCCGAGGCCGAGCAACGGCTCGACGTCATCGAATTCGGCGTCCGCGGGCAATACCCAGATGCCCGCCCGCTTGTCGGTGCCTGCCTCGGTCAGTAGTAACGCCGATCCATCGGTGAAGGTCCATCGGGCTTGTCCGCCCCGGGGCTTCGGGGATTGCTTCTCGTCCGGTCGAAGACGCCCGCCCTGCATGAGATGAACAACAAAGACCGTGCTCTCGAACCACAGTTGAAGGTATTTGCCTCGGGTGGTGACGCGCTGCAGGGTTTCGCCGTGTGCGGTCGCGGGGTCGGGCGAGAACGTCTTCAACACATAGAACGTGATCGGACGAAACCCGCCGAGTTCCTTGCCAACCCAACCGGCGGCGATTCGTTCGCCGTGCGCTTGGATCTCGCCGATCTCGGGCATGGCGCTACGACCCGCTCGCCATCGAATCGAGCAGTCGGGACAGCAGCGGACCGTTCTCCAGCAACGTATTGATGTCGCCGTCGATCGAGAGCCGACCGGTGAGAAACGCTCCCTGGGCGTGGATGGTGCCGTCTTGTAACGAGCGTGCCGTTGTTGCGTCCTGGCGAAGGGTCACATCGGCTGCCTGTGCTGCACCGTGGATCACGGCGACGGTTCCGTCAGCAATCGTGAAGTGGTAGTGACCCACGAGCTGGTCGCCATCGGTGATCTGCTGTTCGAGCGTGAACGAGACGTCGTCCGGCACCAATGCTGGGTCGATGCGGTCGATCGTCGCTGCGGCGTGGGCATAGAACGCATCGGTGGACGAATCGGACGTAGTGCTCTCCATATGCACAGTCTGCCAATCGCGCTGCCACACTGCACGATGTGAACTCGTGGCCACGATCCAATGCATCACTGCCCGTGGGGTCGGAGACGTTGCATGAGACCAACGGCGATCCGGATTGGGTCGAGGTCTGGGATCAGTGGTTCGTGATTCCCGAGGACGGCATCGGTGGCTATGTGCGGTTGACGATTCGACCCCACGATGGTGTGAGTTGGTACTGGGGATCGATCATCGGGCTCGCTGGTCGGCCGCTCATCACGGTGCTGGCCGACGATCTGCCACTTCCGCAGCGGGGATCGATGGAACTTCGGGGCCCGGCTATCTGGACCGAGACGACGGTCCTCCGTCCGTTCGAACACCTGACGACCGACCTCGAGGCGTTCGGGGTTGCGATCGACGAGCCGACCGAGGTTTGGGATGGTGCCTTCGGTGATCGCGTCGCGCTCGGTCTCGAGTTCGATTGGGATACCGATGGAACGCCGGGTCCGTCACCGGTGCCCGGGACGACCGGCTACCGGCTCGTCGGCCAGATGCACGGCGAGGTACTCCTCGATGAAACCCGCTGGGAGCTCGAAGGGGTGGGGGTTCGCGATCATTGGTGGGGTGTCCCGGACCCGACGCCGACGTGGCGGGCATGGGCGAGCCGTGATGGGGAGTTTGTGCACAGCGATGGGGGCCGGCTCGATACATCCGATGGTCTCGATATCAACGCGATGTTGCGAGAACTGCCGACCGGTGAGGTCTACCCAGGGCTGACCGTTGCCGGCTGGGCCCCGGCTGGCGGCGCTGGACGGCGTCATGCCCGAGCGCTGCTGATCGATGATCGCGGCGGTGGCTGGCTAGAAATTCTTCGCTAAGCGTCGTGGTCTGCGGGTTGCGCGAACTTGCTTACGAGGATGACGACGACAGCCGAGACGACCGCAAGCACGATCGGGAGTACCCACGGAGCGCCATTTGGGAGTTCGAGGCCCGTGCCAGGGATGGTCTCCACGTCGCCGTGACCAACGATGCCGACACCGTTGGGCCATGGCCACAGGACGCGTAGCGACCCGAACATCAACCCGAGGAGCACGGCCATGACGAGGTCGTGGTAGTTGTCGAGCAAATGGTTGAGCAGGGAGCTGAAGAGCCCAAGGCCAATCACCGCACCGATGCCAACGAGCGCGATCTCGGAGATGATGCGTTCGTCTACGGCGTTGAGCACCGTTGCGTACATTCCGATCATCAGGAGGATGAACGAGCCGCTGATCCCCGGAAGGATCATGGCGCAGATCGCCAATGAGCCAGCGATGACGAGGAGTACTGGACTCGGATCGCTGATCGGACCGGATTGAAATCCGAGCAATACGAAGGTGATGAGCCCGACGATGGCGACGATCGCCCCGTGTTGCGCGTTCGGGGCCTTGAGTAGGTCGCGTGCCACGAAGATCGAGCCGATAACGAGTCCGAAGAAGAGGCCGGCCATGGCTTCGGCATGGTTGGTGAGCGCGCTCTCGATGAGGCCTGACAGGATCAAGACCGCGGCACCGATGCCGGCGAGGAGCGGTATGAGGAAGGCCCAGTCGACGGCCTTGAGTCCGGAGATAAAGCCCTGAATATCGCCCTTTATCAGCCGGCCGAGGGCCTTGGACCCTGTGCCGATGCTTCCGATCAGCCCGTTATAGATACCGAGGATGAGGGCGACGGTTCCGCCGGAAACGCCAGGGACAACGTCCGATGCGCCCATCGCGAAGCCGCGACCGAATTGGGCAAGTGCGCGTGTGAACATCATGAAGAACCTATCGGCCAGCCATGATGGGTTCGTGACACCAACTTCATCAGATTCATCAGATTCGTCACATCGTCCAAATCTTCGCCATATGGTGCGGCGCGTTCAGAGTGGCGACATCGAATTGCACGCCGAAGCGCTGTTCTCCGGTGGATTCGACGATGGCGATGTCGTCCCGGTCATTCTGCTTTCCGAGGCTGAAGCGCCGAGTAGTCGTTGGCCAGAACCGTTACGCAACGGTCTCGCGGAGCGGGCTGGAGGGGTGATTTGGTTCGATACGCGGGACTGCGGGCGTAGCAGCTACGTCGACACGCCATACGTGCTCGAGGACCTCACGGTCGATGTTCTGATGGTCCTCGATGCGTTCGGTGTCGATCGGGCGCACGTTCTTGGCCGTTCGATGGGTGGCCAGATCGCCCAACAACTCGCGCTGGCAATGCCCCAGCGAGTCGCGTCACTCACCTTGTTGTCGACGACCCCAGGCCGTCGTGAAGTGTTCGGCATGCCCGAGGATTGGCTGATCGACAAGATGACCGAACGACTCTTCAACGACCCGCCGCCCGATGGTCCCGGTCGGGCGAACTGGCTGGTCGATCAGCAGGAGTGGTTCTCCGGCCCGGTCTTTGGGTTCGACCGGACAGCGGCACTCGCTGCCGCCGCGGACGAGGTCGCCGAAGGTTTCCGGGGGCCGAACGGCCACGGTGCAGCGGTGGTTGAGGCGCCCGACATCATCGACTACCTCGAGCACATTGCGTTACCGGCCTTGGTCATTCACGGCACGGCGGACCCGGTGTATCCGGTCCCGCACGCCCAAGCGCTCGCCGAGCGGCTTCGGGACGCCCAACTCGTCCTCGTCGAGGGGCTCGGCCATGAACTTCCCGACGGCTTTGTTGGACAGTTGCTCGACCTCGTGGACGATCACATTCAGGACATCGTTCGGTGAAAAAGAAGAGAAGCCCGCCCCGGTGAAATGACGGGGGCGGGCGTCTCCTGTGACGGTCGAGGCGAATCGCTTCTCCTGCTCGCTCCGCGTGGCAGTGGTTTTGCCTGTTGCGAGGGAACGTGAGGGGAACCGGACTCTCCGACCTGTCGAGCTTTTGGCTGTTCGTGGATTGGCCTCCTGTGCCAGGTGTCTGAAAGGTGTCTACGTAGGGGTGCTTATGTGACGTAGGTCACCGGAAGGTGACACTGGTCACTGTCGCGCACTTTGTATCGACCGTCAAGATCACGGCCCAAGATTGTCAATTGTGACCGCCGGAGACTCAGCTGAATTGGGGGTCTACACTCAGCTCACGCCCTCGGGGTCGTCGCAACGAAGCCCGACAGACAGAAAGCGAACCAGAACGTCATGGTGTACACCTCAAGCTTGCCCGACGTAGAGATCCCCTCCGGAATCTCGATCACTGACTACACCCTTCGGATGGCCGACGAGCTCGCCGACAAGCCAGCGATCATCGACGGACCGAGCGGACGTACGCAGACCTTCGGCGAACTCAAGCAAGGCATCGAGTTGATCGCAGGAGGGCTCGCAGCTCGTGGCTTTGGTCCAGGCGACACGCTTGCATTGATGGCGCCAAATATCCCCGAGTACGCCTCGTTCTTCCACGGCGCAGCCCTTGCCGGCGGCACCGTCACGACCATCAACCCGACCTACACCGCGGGCGAGGTCACCCATCAGCTGAACGACTCGGGTGCGACGATTCTGGTGACGATCAGCATGTTCCTCGACGTTGCTCGCGAGGCAATCGTTGGCACGAACGTGACCGAGATCGCGACGATCGATCCGGTCGAAGGTGTCACGTCGATGTTCGACTTCCTGACGAGCCCACCGCTTACCGAGCAGGTTCCCGTCGACACGACGACAGTCCCGGTTGTTCTTCCGTATTCGTCGGGAACGACCGGCCGGAGCAAAGGCGTGGTTCTGTCCCACGACAACCTGACCGCCAATATCGAGCAATGTCGCCACGTACTCACCTACGGGCCCGACGATGTTGCGCTCGCCATCCTTCCGTTCTTCCACATTTACGGCATGCAGGTTCTGATGAACGGTCTGCTCGCCAACGGCGTAACGATCGTGACCATGCCACGATTCGACCTCGAAGAGGCGCTGACGATCGTGCAGGAACACCAGGTGACATGGTTCTTTGCGGTACCGCCGATCGTGCTGGCCCTCGCCAAGCACCCGCTCGTCGATCAGTACGACACCGACTCGCTCAAGGTGATCTTCTCGGGGGCGGCACCGCTGTCGGGCGAGCTTGGTGAAGAGGCCCAGGAGCGCCTCGGCTGCGCAGTCATTCAGGGGTACGGCATGACCGAGCTTTCGCCCGTTTCTCACGCCACTATTCCCGGCCAGTCCAAGGCCGGTTCGTCGGGAGTTACGGTGTCGAACACCGAGTGTCGCATCGTCGACCCCGAGGGCAACGATCTGCCGGTCAACGGCGACGGCGAGCTCTGGATCCGTGGTCCCCAGGTCATGCAGGGGTACCTCAACAACATCGAAGCGACCGAGGCAACGATCGATGCCGACGGGTGGCTTCACACCGGCGATGTTGCCCACTTCGATGAGGACGGCCACATCTACATCGTCGATCGCATCAAGGAGCTCATCAAATACAAGGGGTTCCAGGTGCCGCCGGCAGAACTCGAAGGTTTGCTGCTCACCCACCCAGCGGTCGCCGACGCGGCCGTCATCGGCATCGCCGACGACGAAGCGGGCGAAATTCCAAAGGCCTTCATCACGTTGAAGCCGGGGGCCGAGGCCACCGCCGAAGAGATCCAGGGCTTCATCAAGGACCAGGTGGCCAGCTACAAGCAGATCCGTCTGCTTGAATTCATCCCGGAGATCCCAAAGTCGGCGTCGGGGAAGATCCTTCGCCGAGAACTTCGCGACCGGTAGATACATCTCATGACCCCCGCCCTCGTCACGACCGAGGCCATTGAAGAACTTCGCACGCGCCTCGTCGCAAGCGACCTCTCACTCGACCTTCCCGGCAGCGAAGAAGCTCGGCGCGAACGCACCGAGCTCATCGACCAGATCGATGACTACTTATTGCCGCGCCTCCGACGCCTCGACGCCCCGCTTCTCGCGGTGCTCGGTGGGTCGACGGGAGCGGGCAAGTCGACAATCACCAACAGTCTCGTCGGTGTCGATGTCACCACCGCCGGGGTGCTGCGTCCAACGACGCGGTCTCCGGTGCTCGTCTGTCACCCCGAGGACCTCCCATGGTTTGAGGACGCCGATGGTGTACTGGCCGGTCTGCCGCGATCGACGAGCGCTTCGGCTGTTGGATCGATTGGACTGCGGTTGGTGACCTCCGAGGAGCTCACCCCCGGGCTCGCCATCTTGGACGCACCCGATATCGACTCGATCGAGGTCGCCAATCACGATCTCGCCGCGCAACTGCTCGGTGCTGCCGATCTGTGGCTGTTCGTCACGACGGCCGCCCGCTATGCCGACGCTGTGCCGTGGGAGTACCTGGGGCTGGCCCAAGAACGCTCGGCGGCACTCGCTGTTGTGATCAATCGCATTCCGCCGGGGTCCGAGGATGAGGTGAAGCACCACTTCTCGTCGATGCTCAGCGAACGGGGTCTGGGTGCAACGACGGTATTCACCGTTGCCGAACGCGAACTGATCGACGGGCGGATCGCCGAGGAGCTCGATCCGGCCCGAACCTGGCTGCGTACGCTCGCCGCCAATAGCGCAGAGCGTCAGGAGCTGGTCGGGGCAACGCTCGACGGCGCGCTCGCCTCGTTGCCCGACCGGATCGAACGGGTGGCCTCTGCGCTCGACGATCAAGCCGAGCGCCTCAACGCGCTCGGAGATATCGCAACCCGCCGGTATGCCCAAGCGTTGGTCGATATCGACATGGAGCTCGATCGTGGCACGTTGCTCCGAGGTGAGGTTCTCGATCAATGGCGCGAGTTCGTGGGCACCGGCGCGTTCATGTCGAAGCTCGAAGCGGGTGTCAGCAAAGTACGCGACTCGATCCGCAGCATCTTCCGAAGCGGACCAACACCAGATCAACAAGCTGCTGGTCAGCTCGAATCCAACCTGCTCGTCGTCACCCGCGATGCCGTCGACCGCGCCGCGCTCGATGTCGTCGAGCAGTGGGAGAGCCGACCTGGTGGCACCCAAGCGCTCGAGGGCGCTCCCCGCGGCATGGACCGCGCGAGCAAGGACCTCACCGGCAAGATCGAGCATCAGCTCGCCGCCTGGGAGGAATACGTTCTCGACTTGGTGCGTGAACAGTCGGGCGACAAGGTCACGCTGGCTCGCACCCTAAGCACCGGCATCAACGGTGTCGGCGTTGCGCTCATGGTTGCGGTCTTTAGCCAGACCGGCGGGATTACCGGTGGTGAAGCCGCCGTTGCTGGCGGCACTGCTGCGGTGTCCCAAGCGGTACTCACCGCGGTCTTTGGAGAACAGGCGGTCCGCGATCTCGCTCGTGATGCGCGCGGCAATCTGATCGGCCGCCTCGAGCAGCTTCTCGCGGGTGATCGGGCTCGCTTCGATGAACTCCTCGGAACCGGCTCAGCGCTTGGCGAGCCCTTGCGTGAAACCTCGGCCGAACTCCAACGAGCGATCGGCGAGCAATGAGCGAAGCACTCTCGACTACGGCGGACTCTGAACTCGTTGCGCGGCTCGATGCGTTCGACGCAGCGTCGGTTCTCGCGGCGAAGTACTACCCCGAAGATGATGTTCGAGCGCTGGAGATCTTGCGCGACAAGGCCCGCTCGCGTCTCCGTCACGGCACGACCCTCACCGTCGTCGCAATCGCTGGAGCGACTGGGTCGGGCAAGTCCTCGATCGTTAACCGGCTTGCGGGTACGGAGCTCACGGCGAGTTCCGTGCGACGCCCAACCACATCGGCAACGCACGCGGTCGTGTGGGGCGACGAAGACGCGGGCCCGCTACTCGACTGGCTCGATGTCACCCATCGGTACCAGGTCGACACATCTCCCGCCGCCGATGCGGGGTCCCCAGACACGCCCGTACTCGACGGTCTCGTCTTGCTCGACCTGCCCGATCATGACTCGACCGCCGTTGAGCATCGCATCGAAGTCGACCGGCTCGTCGAACTCGTGGACGTTCTGGTGTGGGTAACCGATCCGCAGAAATACGCCGACGCTGCATTGCACCTCGGGTATATCCAACCGTTGGCAAATCACGCAGGGATCCTGCGCTTTGTGCTCAACCAAGTGGATCGCCTCGACGATGGCGGCCTCGCCGTCGCGAACGACTTCGCACGCTTGGTGGCCGAGGACGGCATCGCCGGAGCGACGGTTCTTGCCGTCTCGGCGCTCACCGGTGCCGGTTTCGATCAGCTCGAAGACGAGCTTGCCCAGGCGATCGCGGCGCGCAACGCAGCGTTGGTACGTGTGGACGCCGACCTGGCTGAAGCCGGAAATGCACTGCAGATCACCGGGTCCTTCGGCGACCCCTCAGGCAGACAGCGCGAGGCGCTCGTTGCCGGTCTCGCTGAAGCCGCAGGCTCAGAGGCGGCTGCCGACGTCGCACAACGTCACCATGTGCGTCAAGGAAGCTTGACGATGGGATGGCCATTCACTCGGTTTGCCCGACGGCTCGCTCGTAAACCGCTCGCCGATCTCCCAGGTCCTGGTCGAACCGGCGCCGCTGAGCCTCGGGCCGACCTTGCCCTTCGTGACTACGCCGAGGCCATCGCCGGCGATTCGGATCGCCCGTGGCCGAGCGCGGTACGAACCGCTGCGTTCTCCGAGCGCGATGAGCTGCTCGATGACCTTCGTCGTTCCGTCGGACGCGAGACCGTGAAGGCCGGTGCAAAGCCTCGCTGGTGGACGCTCGTCGCATGGCTCCAACGAGTGTTGGCCATCACCGCTGTTGTCGGGTTGGTGTGGCTTGTGGTCGTCGCCATATTGGGTGGGTTCTTCCAGTTCGACACCGGCCCGTTGTTGCCGCCGACCCCCGAGGCCGAATGGATGCCTCTGCCGAGTGCGCTCCTCATCGGTGGGGCCGTGCTGGGTCTGCTGTTATCGCTCCTCATGCGAATTCCGCTAAGCGTGGGAGCAGCGCGACGCGGGCGTACTGCTCGCAAGGCGATCGAGAAGCAGGTGGACGAGCATGCGCAGAGCCGAGTGGTGGCTCCGGTTCTCATCGTGGCCGCAGACCGGGATGCGATCGCCGGCTTGCGCTAGTTGTTCAAGACCGACGCGCTCACACATTCGAAGATGGCGTCGGCCATGTAGCCATAGCCTTTCTCACCCGGGTGCCATTTGTCCTCACCCATGCCGTCGCGCGAAGGCCACTTCCACGGCCAGAACAGCTCGAAGTCCTTTGCTGACGCGTGATCTTCGATGATCCGGTTGAACTTGCGGGCCATCATCGAATTTCCCGCGTGGTGCACACCGACACGGGCCACTACCGAGCGAGGGATCAAGGCATCGAGGATGGCCTCGAGATCCGAGGTTGCTGATGCCCAGCTGCCCGGTGCCATCAGGTTGTTTGCGCCGGCCAAATGCGTCATGAGCGCCGGGACATGGCCAGCGTCGGCGAGTTGCCCAATCCGGGGAAGCTGATGGGTCACAACGTCGTCGAACTGAGCGCCCGTAATGCTGAGGTTGATGACTCGCCACTGGTCACCTGTCGAGGATCGCAACCGTTCGAGCACCTGCGGGATCCATCCGTTGGTCGGGTCAGCAGCGCCGATTCCTTGTGATGTTGAATCTCCGAGCGCGAGCCAAAGCGGTCCATCGTCGCCAACGGCCCGCTGGTTCCAGTCGTCCCAGAACACCGCGTGTGGCTCTCGTTGAGCCTCGATTCGAGCGACGCCATCGGACACTTTCGACATCGTCCGGCTGAGCGCTCCTGTCGAACGTCGAGGCATCGGCGCAAAGTCCATGACACAGTCTGGCCGATAGTACGGTGAGATCCATGCGATTGAGAAGCATGTTGTTCGGTCCTGCCCAACGCACCGATTTTGTGGCGAAGTTTGTCGCTAGCGGCGTCGACATTGGGGTTCTCGATCTCGAGGACGCCACGCCCGAAACGGGCAAAGAGGCGGCTCGCCAGGCGATATCCGACGCGGTTCCAGGAGCTCAGGACCTCGGCTCGATGCTGCTGTTCGTCCGTGTCAACGCGTTGGGAACGAGCCACTTCGCTGCGGACATCGCGGCGGCAGCGGCGGCCCAAGTGTCGGGGATCATTGCGCCGAAGCTCGAAACGAACCGTGAGGTCGACGACGTACGACGCGAGATGGAAAGCGCAGGCATCGGTGATGCGCTGCTCTGTGCGGGGATCGAATCCGTCGCTGGCGTCTACCAGGCCGTCGAGGTCGCTGGCGGAGGCGTAGACCTTGTGTACTTCGGTGCCGAGGATTTCATCACCGACATTGGGGGCGTGCGGACAAGCGACAATACCGAGGTGCTCTACGCCCGTTCTCGCGTCGCGATGGCAGCTCGTCTCGCAGGTGTTCCGGCTCTCGATCAGGTTGTCGTCGACTACGGAGACGACGAACGGTTCGTTCGTGAGGCAACAAACGCTCGGTCCCTTGGCTTCCACGGCAAGTTGTGCATTCACCCAAATCAAGTCGCTCTCGCAAACACGGCTTTTACACCTTCCGATGAGGAACTCACCTGGGCTCGAGGTGTTGTTGATGCAGCCGAGCTTGCCGAAGCCGAAGGACACGGCGTCGTCTCGTATAACGGAACGATGGTCGACGCCCCGATCGTCACACGTGCCCGCCAGCTGATCGCGTCGTTCGAGGCGGAGCCACCTGCAGGCACGTAGCGATCCTGTCAGGAAGCGGGTTTTCATCGCCAAATAGGTCCTATGACCCGCTACTAATTCCGCGGCATGCCGATCTATATAGCGATGGAATCGGCACGCACCGCTGCGGTTATCGACGAGGACGAACTCGACTTCGCGCCCGTTGAGGAAACAATCGCGCCAGCAGCGGAGGCCTTCATCAACAAGATCGCACACGCAGTGCTTCTCGCTCTCGTGATCGCCGTCGGCATAGCCACGATCGCTGGAGCGGGTATTGGAGCGAATCAACAAGCCGCCGGGGAATCCGGTGCGCGGCTCGGTGGGGACTTCGCGGCC
>CALLAA010000187.1 GCA_938002955.1 uncultured Acidimicrobiales bacterium | reverse complement strand
TGTACGCCAGAGTCGGCAAACGCTGTCGTGGCGTCGATCATCGAAAACGTTGTTGATCCACTTCGTGGCACGTTGGAGCACATCGTGGTTGTTGGTGGCGACCCGGTCATCCCAATGGCTCGGCTGCTCGATGTCACCGAGATCGCAAACGAGTACGACTATCGCCACGAGTTCATTGGTGACAACGGTGTTGGCGGTAACGCCGACAACATCAATGCGCTGAGCGCATCGTTCTGGGACCGTCAGTACCTTTCGGATGAGCCATACGGCGAGTCCGCTGCACGAAGCCTCGGTAACCGTTTCCTCTACGTGAGCGATATTGCGCTTGGTCGTATGGTCGAAACGCCAGACGAGATCGAAGCGCAGTTGCAACACTTCCAGGACTTCGACGGAACGCTGCAGGCTGATACCGCAGCGGTGCTCGGGTACGACTTCCTTGCCGACAGTTCGACGGAGATCGCTGCGGACTTGGTCGACGCTCGACTCGCAACCGTCGACGATGAGCTTGCGATTGGCTTCAACAGCGATGGTGACAAGTGGGATAAGGACGACGCAGCCGACAAGGTGATTCCTGTCGGTGAAGCGCCAGACCTGATCTCACTGAACGGTCACTTCGACCATTATCGTGCGCTGCCTTCCGATGGCGACCAGGTGCCGAACTTCAACGACAACTTCCTGGCAAGCACCGTTCTGGCCGCACCCCCAGGAACGCTCGATGGGTCGATCATCTTCTCCATGGGCTGCCATGGCGGTTTGTCGGTATCCGATTTGCAGATCAATGCAACGAACGGCGACTGGGCACAAACTTTCGCTGCCGACCAAGCGATCTTCGTTGGTAACACCGGCTTTGGTTATGGCGATACCGAAGCTGTTGCGTACACCGAGAAGCTGATGGCGTTGTTTGCTGAGCAAGCGGTTCGGCCAGTGCAGCTGACCGGAACGTCGGCGACGACGACGATCGGTCAGGCATTGACGTTCGCAAAGAACGAGTACGCCAGCGACCTTTCGGTCTTCAGCGTGTACGACGAGAAGGCCCTGATGGAGTCCACGTTCTATGGACTGCCGTTCTACCGAGTCGGCGATGTCGATCCGGTTCCCGCTGAGCCGGTCCCGACGAACACGACGTTGCCTGATGCAACTGGAGTGGAGTCGCTCACGGTCACCGCTGATCCGGTGAACGCCTTGCAGGTGACCGATCTTGGCTCGATCTACAGCAACCCAGACGAGAACGGCGATCCGCAGACGATCGTGGCTCCGGGTATGCCGATTCAGCCAAGCCAGAGTGTCGACATCTCGGTCGTTGATCCAGCCGATACCACGGCACTTGGAACGGTCGCTCGAGGTGCGGTTGTTCTTGACATGGAGAGCACCTACGTATCGCCGGTTGACCCCGTGGTCTCGACGGCGATCTTCAACGAGTCATCACAGCAGCCGGAGCCCGACTTGGGTGACGTGGTGTTCCCAGCGAAGCCAGTGACTATTAACGGCAGCACGACGCCGAGCGGCGACCGTCAGACGTTGGTGCTGGCTACCGGTCAGTTCAACTCAGATGGCCTGGTACAACGTCTCGACGACAACATCGATGTCGTCGTGTACTACGCCGATGCCGCTGACGATGACTTCACCGCTCCTACGATTGGCGCAGTCGAGTCTGCTCTCGTTGCAACGGCAGCGGGCGCCGAGTTGACCGTCTCTCTAAGCGTTGAGGACATGGGCGGTGCCGATACTCCAGTAGTGGAACGGGTGTACATACTTGTGGCCCCGAATCCTGGAACTGGCGCTGTTAACTGGGTCGGAGTCGACCTTGTTGAAGGTGCCAACAACGAGTGGTCAGGCACGGCGTTGCTCCCCGCTACTACCAGCGAAGTGGAGTTCCTCGTGCAGGCGGTCGACGGAAGCGGCAACGTCGGGTTTGCGACAAACAAGGCTCGCAACTTCAACGATGACGACACGGTTGTTCCGGAGCCTCCGGCCCCAGACCTTGACGTCGCTGTCGATCAAACCGACTTCGATGTGACGGCTGAGTGGTACACGGCTCCGGTCGTGGTATCGGTTGACTCAGGTGATCTCGATGCGACGTACCTGATCCAGCCGGGTGGGGTTGAGACTCCCGTTCCCGCGAGCGGTGTGTTCACCGTTGGCGACGACGGCACCAACACGGTGACCGTGACCCGTAGCGATGGTCAGTCGGTCACGACGACGATCCGTATCGATACGCAGAACCCAACGGTAACGATCGCTCCACCGGAGGACGCGTCGACGTTCTTTGAGAGTGACGTGCCAAACATTGGGTTCCTGTGTCAGGACATCAGCCTTGCCTCGTGCGATGCAACGGTTGACACCGTTCCGATCGACAATGCTGCGCCGCTGCCGAACACGCTCGGCGTGCACATCGTGTCGGTCGAGGCAGTTGACGCTCTCGGCAACACTGCTACGGCAACATCGACCTACACCGTTGTTGCTGACCCAGTTCTCGGCGATCCACCTGTGATCACCGAGAGCGAAGTGGACGGCATTGCTCTTCCAGGAGCGGCGATCGATCTCGCTGGCGAGTTTGTCGACGGCGTCGGACCGTTCTCGATCGACGTCGATTGGGGCAATGGCGACGTGTGTCCAGGTAGCGGGTCGTGTTCGGTGGAAGCACCGGGTGCCGGTATGCCGGGCACGTTCGACGCCTCTTACACCTACCCTGCCGGTGGTCAGTACACGATCGTCGTGACGATCACCGACGCAAACGGTGGGGTTGCGACGACAACGTTGAGCACTGCGACCTGCACGATCACCGGTACTTCTGGCGACGATGTGATCTGGGGAACCGGTGGCGACGATGTTATTTGCGGCCTTGGAGGCAACGATCGTATTTACGGCCGGGCCGGCGCAGACCTCATCTACGGTGGTTCCGGAAACGACATCATTCGTGGAGCGAACGGATCCGACACCATCTTCGGTGGTCGCGACAGCGACGTGCTTCTCGGCCAGAACGGCGACGACACCTTGATCGGTGGCAAGGGCGGCGACCTGATCAACGGTGGCGATGGTGCCGACACCTTGAAGGGCCGAAGCGGCAACGACATCCTGATCGGAAGTTCAGGCCACGACACGCTTCGCGGTAACCGTGGATCCGACCAGCTTTACGGTGGTAACGGCAACGACATGATGTACGGCGGTCGCGACGACGACTTCCTGTCCGGATGGTATGGCGCCGACCAGATGTGGGGCGGAGCTGGCGATGATTCGATCTTTGGCGATCGAGGCAGCGACACTATTTCAGGCGGCTGGGGCAATGACTTCGTCAACGCCGGCGGCGAAGCCGATGTCGTATCGGGAAACCAAGGCGACGATGACCTCCGTGGCGGATGGGGCAACGACGAAATCGATGGCGGTGACGGAACCGATCGGTGCCGAGGAAACTCAGGCAACGATCAGCTCACGGCCTGCGAGACCTGAGCTAGCGAAGTGACCGCTGTCAGTCCGGGGGGTCTGGCAGCGGTCGCAACCGCACAACGCCCAGGGAGTCAAAGATCTCCTGGGCTTCGATAGCCCA
>CALLAA010000186.1 GCA_938002955.1 uncultured Acidimicrobiales bacterium | reverse complement strand
GCCCGGTTCTCGATGATGGCAGGACGAACGATCAGCGCGATCGGAGCGTGGGACAATGCGGCCGAATTCCCGGCGTCGATTCCGACCCTTGCCCACCATCTTCAGGCAACCGGATACCGCACCGTGTTGTCCGGCAAGATGCACTTCGTTGGACCCGATCAGCTGCACGGATTCGAGGAACGACTGACGACCGATATCTACCCAGCAGATTTTGCCTGGACGCCAGATTGGGCAGCATCGGGTGACCGGATCGACAAGTGGTACCACAATATGGACCCACTCACGGAGGCTGGGCAGGCCGTCACCACCCACCAGATCGATTACGACGAAGAGGTTGGCTATACCTCGCGACGGCGCCTGCTCGACCTCGCTCGCGACCATCAAGACGACCGCCCATTCTTCCTCGTCGCCTCCTTTATTCATCCCCATGACCCGTATGTTGCTCGCCCTGAATGGTGGAACACCTACGACCACGACGACATCGATCTTCCGGACGCGATCGACCTCGAAACCCTCGACGCACATAGCCAGCGGATCCGCACCGGCATCGAGGCCGACACGGTCGGGTTCACCGAGGAACAAACGCGAAACGCTCGCCACGGCTACTACGCAAACACCAGTTACGTCGACCACTGGCTCGGACAGCTGGTGGCGACCTTGGAGGAGACTGGACTCGCGGACAACACCATCGTGATGTTCACGAGCGACCACGGTGACATGCTCGGCGATCGCGGCCTTTGGTACAAGATGACGTTCCACGAGCGGTCCGCGCGCGTGCCGCTGGTGATGGCTGGCCCCGGCATTGCGAACACGACCGTCTCCCACGCAGCATCGCACTTGGACCTGCTGCCGACCTTGCTCGACATCGCGACCGATGGCGGCGACTGGGCGGATTCGGCCCCCGACCTCGATGGCCGGAGCCTGTGGCCGCTCGCCAGCGGTGGCACGGACGATGTCGATGAGGCCATTGGTGAATACATGGCAGAGATGACGTCGCGTCCGATCTACATGATCCGTCGAGAGAACCTGAAGTACATTCATTGCGACACCGACGAGCCCCTGCTCTACGACGTCATCGCAGATCCGCTCGAACGCACCAATCTCGCAACCGACCCCGCCTACGCCGACGCTGCAGCGAGCTTCGCCGCCGAGGTGGCACAGCGTTGGGACAGCGATTCAATCACCGAGCGCGTTCTGGCGAGCCAACGTAATCGTCACGCCATCCACCGAGCGACCGAGGCCACCGCTGGACTTCGTTCATGGGATCACCTGCCGGCGAACGACGTCGCCAACAGCTACGTACGAAACCACCAAGACGTCGTCGACGCGTCCCTCTCGAGTCGGCTTCACGTCCGGGGATAAGCACCGTTGGGGCGAGAGCCTTCCCACTCGTAGGAAGATCGGTGCCGGGTGTAACGTGAGGAAACTTTTTCCGTAGCCACGACTCCAAGGGGGAGCGGTGCCTGATTCCCAGCCGCGTTCGCAAGCATCACAAGCCGTTTGGGGAGGCGAGGATCGGTATCTGCTCGACCGGGCTACCCAGGTGCCCGTGGTGCATAGCGTCGCCTTTGGTTACCCGGACTTCGACGAGTGGTACGACGTCGCGACCGGCAAGGCTGAGGGGCATATCTACGGGCGCAACACGAACCCAACAGTCGCGGTGTTCGAGGAGAAGGTGCGGCTCCTCGAAGGCGGTGCGGCGGCCACATCCGCGTCGACCGGCATGGCCGCCATCTCCAACATGTTGCACGCCCTGCTTCGGCCGGGCAGTCGGGTCGTCTCGGTAAAGGACACCTACGGCGGAACCAGCCTGTTGTTCACCGAGTTCCTTCCCGCCTTTGGAATCGAGTGCACGCTCGTCGACACGACCGACACCGAGGCGATCGAGGCCGAAGTTGCCAAGGGCTGCAACATGCTCTATCTCGAGACTCCGACCAACCCGACGCTCAAGGTGCTCGACCTCCGGCGCCTGATCGCGGCGGGCCATGCCGTAGACGCCACCGTCGTGGTGGACAACACGTTCGCTACGCCGATCAACCAACTGCCGCTCTCGCTCGGTGCCGATCTCGTCGTGCACTCCGCGACCAAGTTTCTTGGCGGTCACGCCGATGCCCTCGGTGGGGTTGTGGTCGGCGACGCCGAGCTGGTCAAGAAGGTGTACCAGTATCGAGAGATCAACGGCGCAACCCTCGATCCAATGGCCGCCTACTTGCTGTTGCGCGGTATGAAGACGCTCGACCTGCGGGTGAAACGACAAGCCGAAAACGCTATGGCAGTGGCCACGTTCCTCGACGCCCATGATCGAATCGCGAAGGTGAACTATCCGGGTCTGGTCTCGCACGCACAACACGACATAGCGGCGTCGCAGATGACCGGCTTCGGTGGCATGTTGAGCTTTGCGATCGACGGCGGACTAGAGGCGGTCAAGGAATTCCTGCCCCATCTCCAGATGGCACATCGTGCTGCGAACCTCGGTGCCGTCGAGACCACGGTCGGACCACCAGCAACGACCAGTCACGTCGAATGCACCCCCGAAGAACGAGCAGCGCTCGGAATCCCCGAAGGGCTTGTCCGGTACTCGGCCGGTATCGAAGACACCGGCGACCTCCTGGCAGATCTCGCCCAGGCGCTCGATCGGTAGACGAAGGTGCGTTGGGAGGACGTCTGCGCAGAGCCAGCACTCGTCGTTGGCAACGACGGCCGGACGTCTTTTCGCGAGCACGGATTCCTCGTGTTGCCAGAGCTCCTCGATACGAAACAGTTGCAGCCGTTGCGCGACGGTCTCGCCGAGCTTGTCGAACAGAGTCGGTCGCTAACGGCCTCGACGCATCTCCTCGATCTCGAGCACGGACATACGGCGCACAACCCCCGGTTGCGACGAGCCGCCGACATCGACGACACCCACGCTGCGTTCTGGGAGCTATGCAGTTCGTCGATATTGGTCGACATCGCAGCGGACCTACTCGGAGCAAACGTTCGATTTCGCGAGGCCTACGCCAACATGAAGTGGGCAGGGGGCGGGGCATCGGTCAAGTGGCATCAAGATCTGGCCTTCTACCCACATACCAATACCGGCACGATCCAGTTCTTGGTGGCGCTCGAGGATGTCACCGACGAACAGGGCCCTCCGCTCATGGTCGCGGGGAGTCATCGCGACACGCTGTACTCCCACTACGACGACGCCGGCGAATGGCTCGGTGCCATCGAGCCTGCTCGGCTCGCGCATCTCGACCTCGACGGAGCGGTACACGTGACTGGGAAGGCCGGAACGGTCAGCGTCCACCACGGACTCACCGTCCATGGGTCCGCAACCAACAACAGCGACCGAAGCCGGCCAATGCTGATCATCACCTTCGCCGCCGCCGACGCGCTCCCGTATACCGCAGCGCCATATCGAAGCTCACATCACGGGCAGCTCGTTCGTGGGGTCGAACCCGGTGTGGCCCACCACGAAGAGATGACGCTCACCTTGCCACCGGACTGGAGCGCTGGGTACACGTCGCTCTTCGACCATCAACACGACCGAAAGTAGAACCCATGGCCCCGCCCTTTGCACGCGAAGAGTTCGATGCACGTCTCGACAGTGTGCGTAACGAGATGGCGCGACGCGGCCTCGACGTACTCGTCATTGGCGACCCAAACAACCACAACTGGCTGACCGGTTACGACGCGTGGTCGTTCTATACGCCACAGATCGTTGTGGTGCAGCATGATGTTGGCCCGATCTGGATGGGGCGCAAGATGGATGCGGGGGCGGCGAAGTTCACCACGTACCTGACCGACGAACAGGTTCGTCCCTATCCCGAGGATTGTGTACAACGAGCCGGCACGCACCCAATGGAGGTGCTCGGCGAGTACCTCCATGAGATGGGGCTCGATGGCAAGGTCGTCGGCTACGAAAGCGACACCTACTTCTTCACACCAAAGGCCCTGTCCACGCTGCAATCCGCGCTACCGAATGCTCGATGGGTCGACGCTGACCTTCTGGTCAACTGGTGTCGGACGGTAAAGAGCGACGCAGAGGTCGACGTGATGCGCCGAGCGGCCCGGCTCGCCGAAGGCGCAATGAACGCCGCATACGAAAACATCGCTCCCGGGGTTCGCCAATGTGACCTTATGGCTGCTGTCGTCGCTGCCCAGGTCGGGGGCAATGAGGAGTTCGCCGGAGACCTGACAGCGCTTTCGCCGCTCATTCTGGCTGGCGAAGCTGCCACAACCGCGCATCCGATGTGGACCGAGGAACCGTTTCAAGCCGGCCAGACGGTCGCCTTTGAGATCGGTGGTGCCCACAAGCGATACAACGCTGGTCTGGCTCGAACCGTGCAGCTCGGAGGCGGCTCAACGTCGCTGTTCGAGACAGCGGCTGCCGTCGAGGAAGGACTCGAAGCCGTACTCGACGTGATGAGGCCCGGTGCGATTGCCCACGATGTCCATCGCGCCTGGCAAGACGTCCTCGATCAGTACGGACTCACCAAGGACAGTCGCATCGGATACGGAATTGGTGTTGGCTACGGCCCGGACTGGGGGGAACACACGGTCAGCCTTCGACCAAACGAAGAGACCGTGCTCGAACAGAACATGACGATCCACGTGATGCTCGGCATGTGGATGGACGACTGGGGGATGGAGATGAGCGAGACCACCGTGATCACCGAGAGCGGCGTCGAGTGTCTAACGAGCTTTCCGCGCGGTGTCCGGGTCATCGAGTAGCGCACAAGACGGCTCGAGATATGGGCCCATATCGATTGCAAATAGATCGACTGGTTCCTCTGGTCGGCGGCGTTGTGAACAAGCCGGTATGACACAATGTGACGATGGTCATGCACGAGACGGCTCCACCGAAACAGCCCAAAATCGCCATCAGCCTCGCCGACGCCTCCAACGAGGTCTATCGGGCAGCCACCGACCTGCATCATCTCAATATCGGTCCTGGTGAGGCACTCGAAGCCGAGTGGATGGCGGCGGGACTCACACTCCCGGATCTGCCCGCGATGCGGCAATACCGGATCGACCGTGTACGAGCGCAAATGGCAACGATGGGATACGACGGCGCCTTGCTCATGGATCCCATGAACATCCGTTATGCGACCGACTCGACGAACATGCAGATTTGGGTCATGCACAATGCCGCCCGCTACTGCTGGGTGGGGATGGACGGTTCCTGCATCGTCTGGGAATTCAATGAGTGTGAGTTCCTCAACGCCCACAACCCTGCGGTCACCGAGACCAGGCCCGCCCGCGGCTCGACCTATTTTCTCGCCGGACCACGTTGGGCTGAGCAAGCACACAAGTTCGCCGACGAGATCATCGACGTGATTACCGAACACGTCGGACAGAACGCTCGGATCGCGATCGATCAATGCCACCCGATCGGATACCAGCGGTTCGCTGAGGCCGGGATCGAGGTCGGGAACGGCGTGGAGATGATGGAACTCGCTCGAGTCATCAAGAGCGAAGACGAGATCAACGCCATGAAATGCGCTGCGCATGCGTGCCAAACAACCATGCGCGAGATGCAGGAGGCGATGGAACCGGGAATGACCGAACGCGAGGTGTGGTCGATCCTGCACGCAGGAAACATCAGGCGTGCGGGCGAGTGGATCGAGACACAGATCCTGGCGTCGGGACCCAGGACGAATCCATGGATGCAAGAAGCCAGCAGTCGAGTGATCGAAGCTGGAGACCTCCTCGGGTACGACACCGACCTCGTCGGCGCGTACGGAATGATGGTCGACATCTCGCGGACATGGCTCGTGGGCGGCGGCACCCCAAGCCCAGCCCAGGCATCAACCCACGCCATTGCGCTCGAACAGATCCAACGAAACACCGAGATGCTCCGGCCGGGTACCACGCTTCGCGAACTCACCTTCGACGCGTGGTCTCCACCGTGGGACGAGTACCGCCGTTACTGCTGCCAATTCCACGGTGTTGGTCAGTGCGATGAGTACCCCGAGGTCTACTGGCCCGAGCATTGGGAAGACTGGGGCTACGACGGCGTACTCGAGCCGGGAATGGTCCTGACCGTCGAGAGTTACGTCGGTCCACGAGCTGGTGGTGAGGGCGTCAAGCTCGAGAACCAGGTCTTGGTCACCAAGGACGGTCCGGAGCTCCTCACGGATCTGTCGCTCGATCTGTAATCGTGGAACCCATGAGCACGAGCGACCCTTCGCCTCGCCATCTCGAACGGTTCTCGGCGTCGACCGACGTCGGTATGTTGCTCGAAGCCCTCCACCGAGATGGCGGTGTGATCGTCGAGGGGATGTTCGATGCATCGACCATCACCGAGATGAGTGGCGCAGCCGACGTGTGGGCGAACGACTTCGAAGCCGGATCGGCAACGCAAGGCATGGGAGCAGCAGGAGCTGCGTTCGTCGGCGCGAACACGATTCGCTTCTCGAGCCTCGGGCGTATGTCGCCAGCATTCTTTGACATGCTCGACAATCCGCTGTTCGCTGCGCTGGCCGACGCCGAGCTCTTGGCGGCGTGTGGAACGTACTGGCTCAACACCGCTCAGGTGATGTACATCGGGCCCGGCGAACCAGCCCAGGCGCTCCATCGTGACGCCGACAACTGGTGGGAATACCTGAGCCGTACCTTCCCTGACACGCCCGAGATCACACTCAGCATGATGATCGGTCTCGATCACGTAACCGAAGAACTTGGGGCTACACGAGTTGTTCCGGGAAGCCATATCCAGGACGACCTCGGCAGCCAATTCACCGAAGCCGAGTCCGTGCCGGCCGAGCTTGGACCAGGTGACGCTCTCGTCTACTCGGGCTATGTGTTCCACGGCGGGGGAGCGAATCGAACCACCGACCGGTGGCGTAAAGCCATGCACTTGAGCGTGGTGGCTGGTTGGTTAACCCCAGAAGAGGCGAGCCCGCTCGACTATCCGCTCGGATCATTGGTCGGCCGGTCTACGCGGGTCCAACAGCTCCTCGGCCACCGCTCGTACGTTCCGGGCGATCGCCCCGGCGCGGGCCTGTGGCTCCGCCACGTCAAAGAGATCTAGCGTTCGTTACGAGTCCAGACGGTGGGGTAGAGGTCGGTGCCGAGCCGGTCGCCGTCGGCAAGACCGACCATGGTCATCGCGTCGGTGTGGTCCGGGTCCATGCCGGTCTCTCGGAATCGAACCCGCACATCGTCACCGCACCATTTGGTATTGAAGACCTTGAGCTCGCGATCGTCGGGGAGGTTTCCCGAGCCACCGTGAATCGCTCGACCGTTGAAGCACATGACGTCGCCCGGCTCCATATCCCAGCTTGCGATGTCGTAGCGGTCGCGCTCGCCCTCGATGTCGGGAAACGGCACCAGGTCGTCGCTTGCGAAGTCCACCTGATCTCGAGCGTCGCCGGTCAGCGCGCCGAAGTTCGTTTGTTGGTACTTCTGGTCCCAGCGATGCGAACCCCGAACCACTTCGAGCGCGCTCGCTGCTTCGACGGGAACGAGCGGCATCCACGACGAGCATGTCTGGAATCCCTCGACCGACCAGAACGGTTCGTCCTGATGAAACGGTGTGCGGAACTGGGTGCCCGGGGTGCGGGCAAACATGGCATCGAAGAAGAAGTTGACCCGCGTCGCTTCCATAAGCTGCCCAGCGATCTGGGCGAGCGGCGAGTGCATCACGAAGTCGCCGTACTCGGGGCGGGTACGCCACACCTGACTGTCGTACCGAGACTCGCGACCGTGGTCATCGCGATGCCAGAGGCGCCCCCGCTCGGTGGGATTTGCGAGCGTATGCTCCACGCCTTCTCGGAGCCGCTCGATCCAGTCGAGTCCGATGACTCCCCGAAGGCACACCACGCCATCTCTGGAGAAGGTCTCGATGTCGTCTTCGGTGACACCGGTTGGTGCGTTCATGATGCGTCCTGCCGTGGGCGAAGATGCGCATCGTCATAGTGCGCATGGGACTCGACGACCGCAGGCGAGCGGTCGCCGATAATGACAACCTCGACCGACGTGCCCGGCGCGCTGAACGCTGGGTCGAGATATCCAAGAGCGATGTTCTGCTGAGTGGAATGCCCGTACGCTGCGCTCGTCACCACACCCACGATGTCATCGCCGTGCATGATCGGGTCGCCGATATGTGCAGCTGCGATGTCGTTGTCGACGGTTAACGACGCAAAGACTCGCCGATGACCGGCATCGCGCTGGGCAACGATGGCATCGCGGCCCTGAAAGTCCTTCTCGAGGTTTACAAAGCGGTCGAGGCCGGCTTCGAGCACCGTGAACTCGGTGTGCAGGTCGCTCTTCCACGCCGGATAGCTCTTCTCGATACGCATCGACTCGGTGGCGAGCAATCCAAAGTCGACAATGCCGTGCTCAGCGCCAGCTGCGTGGACGGCCTCCCATACGGGAACCGAGGCCTCCATGGGCATATGCAGCTCCCATCCGAGTTCGCCGGTAAAGCTCACGCGGAGGGCGACGACCTGATGTCCGGCGATCTCGATCTCGCGAACGCTCAGCCACGGGAACGACGCGTTGTCGAGGGGTGCGTCGGTGATCGCACCGAGAACGCCCCGAGCGTTCGGCCCAGCGATCATCACCGCGTTGTGGTCGTGCGTCAGATTGGAGATCGTGACCGACTCGGGAGGATTTGCGTCGGTCAGAACGTCGAGATCGTGCCACTCGGCGGCTGCGGCGCTGGTGAGCCAGAAACTGTCTTCGGTGAGACGTGAGATCGTGAACTCCGACAAGAACCGGCCCTTCTCGTCGCTGACATAGGCCAAAGCACTACGCCCAATCGCCGGCATCCGGCCAGCGGAGAGGCGATCGAACCACTCAATGCACCCAGGGCCCTCGACGAGGAATCGGGTGAAGCCGCTGATCTCGACGACACCGACGTTCTGGCGAACAGCGACGGCTTCGCGTCCTACCTGGTCGTGGTAGGTCGAGTAGCGAAACGACGGGACATGTTCGAAGTCATTGTCGGCAGGGTGGAAGTACAGGCTTCGCTCCCAGCCGTTGATGACACCGAACTCGGCACCTCGTGCGCGAAGTACCTCGGTAAGCGGTGTTGTCTTGGCGTTTCGGCCAGCGGGGCGATGCTCGTCGGGGTGGTCGAAGACGAACTCGCGCTGATACTCCTCGACCGCTTTCGCCGATGCGAATGCTTCGCCCGCGTACTGCGTGAAGCGGCG
Organism: uncultured Acidimicrobiales bacterium; assembly: GCA_938002955.1. GTDB lineage: Bacteria > Actinomycetota > Acidimicrobiia > Acidimicrobiales > SHLQ01 > SHLQ01. The sequence goes on along the minus strand of CALLAA010000186.1, from coordinate 34,483 downwards.
GGGGTCGAGAACCCACGTATCCCACTCGGACTGGCCATCGACGATGATCTCGGCGAGAACCTTGCCGAGACCGCCACCTTCACCAACGCCGGCGCGCAGGCCGAGCATGCAATAGGCATTGCGCCGGCCAGGAATACGACCGACCAAGGGCACGCCGTCTCCCGAATAGGTGATGGGGCCATTGACGACCGAAGAGATGCCAGCGGTTTGTAGCACCGGTAGGCGATCGAAGACCCGCATCATGTTGTCTTCGAGACGGTCGAGGTCTGGCGGCTCGAGCTTGTTGGCGAAGTCGACCGGGATGTTGTCTCGTCCCCAGGTCTTGCACCCTTGCTCATAGATGCCAACGAGCAGTCCGTGGTGCTCCTGGCGGCTGTAGAAGTCGTCGCCGGGGTCTCGAAGCAATGGCACTCGGTGTCCGAGCGATTCGAGTTCGGGAAGTTCCTCGGTGAGGAAGAACTGGTGCTCCATCGACGACACGGCGTGTTCGAGTCCGTAGAAGTTCCCGACCTGATGGACGCGGTATCCGCCAGCGTTCACAATGCTGTCGCACTCGATATCGCCTCGGTTTGTGTGCACGATCCATCCATCAGCGGTTTCGGTGAGGCCGATGCAATCGGTGAACCGGAACGCTTCGCCGCCGTTTTTGCGGCCGGCGTGGACGAGCCCTACAACGAGGCCGGTCGGGTCGATGTCGCCGTCCACCGGGTCCCAAAGCCCGCAGGTCAGCCCGGTAACGTCGAGCAGCGGATGCCGCTCAGCCATTTCGCGCGGCCCAATGACCTCGAAGTCGACCCCCATGCCTTTGGCCATCCCAACGAAGTGCTCATATCCGTCGCGGTCCTGCTGGTCATAGCCAAGTCGAATACCGCCATCGTGGCTGCGGTAGGTGATGGGTCGGTCAGGGTCCGCCGCCAGGCGGGCGTACAGCTCGCAGGAGTACTTCTTGAGGCCGACCATTGTCTGCACGGTGCCGAACTGAGTGACCTGGCCAGCGGAATGCCAGGTAGTGCCCGACGCCCATTCATCGCGCTCGATGAGGACGACGTCCTTCCAGCCATGGGTCGTCAGGTGGTAGAACGTGCTCGCGCCACCGACTCCGCCGCCGATAACGACCGTTCGCGCTCTAGTGGGAAAGTTCTCGTATGCCGGGATGTTCATTCATCCACTTTTATAGGCCCGGCGGCTCCGGACAATGACTAATTGTGCACTGATTCCATAACGCCACGTTATTGATTGGATCGACCTTCGATCCACGGTGACGGCTACGATCACGAGATGCGTCCACTGCTCAAACGCGTTCCACAACTTCATCGTCTCGCTGTCTTTGACGCGGTTGTTCGGTCCGGGGGCTTTACTGCTGCGGCGAACGATCTTGGTATTAGCCAACCTGCCGTATCACGGCACATGTCAGCGTTATCGAGGGAGCTTGGTTTCGAACTCTTCGAACGTACCGGCCGGTCGTTTGAGCTCACATCGAGTGGTAGGGCCCTTGCCGATGTCGTTGGTACATCGCTCTCGGCCATGGAACGTACGGTGGGTGAACTCGTCGAACAACGAGACGCGTTTGTGCTCGCGGTTCAACCGGCGATGGCGACCACGTGGATCGTGCCGTTGCTCGAACAGCTCGAAGACGCGGCGAACACCGAGATCCGGCTGCAGATCTTCGATCGTCGCTCCGAGCTCGACTCGAACGGCTGGGATCTCGCCATCGTTCCCGGCTCAGGTCAGTGGCCAGGCTGGAATGCCACGTTGTTATTTCATGAAGCGGTCCGGCCATTGGCTGCACCGACCCTCGCCGAGGCAATGCAGCTCGACCAGGACAGCGGCCCCGACGAGTTACTCACGGCAAATCTGCTCCACATCGACGATATCGAGAGGCCGTCGATGACCTGGCCGCAATGGTTCGCTGATGCCGGTGCGAGCCGTCAACCTCCGCCTCCGCGCCTCGTATACAACGCGTATCCAACCGTCATCCAAGAAGCGATCGCCGGAAACGGGGTTGCGCTCGGGTGGAGACACCTGCTGAGCGACCTCGTCGAACGAGGGCTGTTGGTTCCCGTCGGCAAGATCGTCGAGCGAGTCGAAAGCGGACATCACCTCTGCTGGCGGACCGGGCAAGGCGGCGTGGCTCATCGCGCGGTTCTTCACCGCATCCAGTCCGAAATCGCGGGATCGGTGGCCTCGTTCGCGGCAACGTAAGTAGTTCAACCCCGGTTGTCCGACGCATGGGACGAAGAGTGATTTTCGGGCAGGCGTCTCCCGGTATCGGGTAGGTTGCCAAGATGGCATCGGCGACCGGCGAAGCGGAACGGCTGCGACTCGTACACGACCTCTTGGGAACAGAGGTCATCGACGACGCTTCCCTAGACGCACTCACCGGCATCGCAGCCTCATCGTGTGAGACGCCGATGAGCCTCCTGACCCTTCTCGATCACGACGAGCAGATCTTCGCCGCCAGAGTAGGCACTGCATTAGCGGGCACAGCTCGAGAGCTGGCGTTCTGTAATCATGCGATCGCCCTACCGGCCGATGCGCGAATCTTCGAAGTCCGTGATGCCAGTGAAGATCCTCGGTTTCACGACAATGACCTCGTCACCGGAGACCTTCATCTGCGGTTCTACGCTGGTGTGCCGTTGCGCCCGCTTGGCGACGTTGCGGTCGGCACGCTCTGCGTGCTCGACACGGCGCCAAACACCCTGACCGAGACACAACGGTCGGACCTCATCAGACTCGCCGAAGTTGTTGAACAACTCCTACGGCTGCGCCTCGTGGTCGCCAGCGAAACCGAGATGCAGAGCAAAGTCGAGCTGAGCGAACGTCACTATCGCTACCTCGCTGACCACACCGCCGACGTTGTCGTGGTGCTCGACGCAGACCTGCAACGCACCTTCCATTCTCCGAACCTGCCAGCGTTCGTTGGGTACACCGACCAAGAGCTGGCAGAGCTACCGAGCACACATCGGTTCTTCGACATCACCAACGTGATCGACAACGCAACGTCGCTGAGCGCCGCGTATCCAGCGTTCAGCACTCGGACCGTCGGCTATCGCAAAGATGGCTCCGAGTTTCCCGTGAGCGTCGATGTATTGGCGATTTATGCCGAAGGGGTCGCGGTCGAATATCGAGCGACTTTCCGAGATATCAGTGGTCTCGTGACCTACGAAAAGCAGCTCGAAACAGCGAACCGGGAGCTCAAAGAAACCGCCCGGCGTCGATCGCAAGCTGTGCGGACGATCGCCCAAGATCTGGGGACCCCTCTCGCCGCGATCCGGATCACCACCGAATCGGTCAAACACCAGCTGCCGACTTCGCAGCTCGTGACGCAGGTCGACAACCTCGTCGAGTACGCACGGCACGCCGAGGCGCTCGTCGGCGACCTCCGCCTCGTGAACGATCCCGACGGAAGCGGTCCGGAACTTGCGCGAAAGATGCAGCCGCTCGGGCCGCTCGTCGACGCGGCCATCAATCACTTCGCCGGTCGCACGGACGAGCGGTCGGTACGCAGCGTTCTCGATGATGTATCGGCGCCGGTCGATGAGCGCGCCATTGCTCGAATCGTGCAGAACCTGCTCGCGAATTCCTTTGGGCACAATCTGCCGGGCGTGACGGTGGATATCCGGTTACGGGCCAGCGGCGACGTCGTAGTACTCCAGATCAGCGACGATGGCGTTGGTATCCCCGATGATCAGCTCGCGAGGGTCGTCGAACCATATGTTTCGCTGAGGCCGGAGTCGCCCGGGCTTGGCCTCGCTATTACCAATTCGCTGGTAGCCGCACACGGCGGCACGCTCTCGATCTCGTCGAACCAGCCTCGTGGAGCCGTCGTGACCGCGTCGTTCCCGCGCTGAATCGATAGCGGCTAACGCTGACGAGCCACAAGCCCCATGATGGTGGCAGCGATGCGTGCGCTGGCGAGCGCACCGCGATTTCCGATATCAGCCGACGGCGCAAACTCGGCAAGATTCGCGCCAACGATCGTCGCCCGTTCGGCGACAGCCTCGATCAGGTCGACAACCTCGCCGTAGTGAAAGCCGCCCGGAGCCGGTCCGATGACCCCTGGGACGACCGAGGGATCCATGACATCGATGTCGAGCGCGATGTACACCGACGCCCCCGGAGAGATCGAGTCCACGACCGGAGCAAAGCCATCACGCCGAACCGTCCGCATCGGATAGAACGTGACGCCCCACTCGGTAGCATCGGCCACGTCTTGTGGGCGTGCGCTACCCGAACCCCGAGCCCCAACCTGCACGATGTTGCTCACCCACGGCATCTCCGATGCCCGTCGCATGTTGCTCGACAAGCCCATCCGTTCGCCCTGAACCTCGTCACGCCAATCGATGTGCGCATCGAGTTGGAGGATCGTGAGCGGACCTCGGTCTTCAAAACCTTGCAGACACGGGATTGGCACGGAGTCGTCTCCGCCGAGGGCGACCGGAACCGCGCCAGCCTCTACGGCCTGTCGAACGGTACGACGAATGAGCGCTCGGTTGTGCTCGAAGTCCGACTCGGACAGGTCGAGGTCGCCCCAATCGACGGCCGTCGCTGATTCGAGGAAGGTTCCTCCGAGGTCGAAGTCGTAATGGGCGCCCATGTCCGGCCAGCCAACCGCTGATCGAATCGCGGCCGGGCCACCGGCACAGTAGGCCCCAACGGACGCATATGGCGTGGCCGTTGCAGCCCCGAACACAACGATGTCCACATCGTCGACATCACCAACCGGTCGGCGGGGTATGTCGAAGAATCCTCCTGCGGCGTCGCCGCCGAACAAGTTGCCAATTCGCAGTTCGTCGTCCATGCCACAGCCTGCAGCATCAGCAACGGCCGAGCGAAGTCGAGCTACGACGCGGCCTCCGAATTCGCAATCTCGGGTTCGGTCATGGCGAAGATGGCGAGCAAGCAGGCAACCACACCGGCGACGGCGGCGATGGCCATCAGCGTCGAGAACCCGGTGCGGAGATAGATGGCACTCGCGACGAACGTGATGGCCGCCCGAATAACCGTCGACACACTCACATCGCGACCGATCATCTGTGCGCGCGCTCCTGGGTCGAGCTCCGACAGCAGCGGGATCGCCGACACGATGCCGAACTCGAATCCAAGGAACGCAATCGCAAGAAGTGCGAGTCCGACGATCAGGGGCGGCGCGCTAACTATGGCGAGCACGATCATCGCGGCGGTCATGACCATCGTGCCTGCCAGCATCGACCATCGCTTGCCGAGGCGATCGGTTAGCCGCGAAGACCCGAGCGTTGCGACCACCTCGACGAAACCAACAGCGACGATCGCCAGGCCGATCTCGGCGGTGTCGAGCCCGTAGGTGTCTTCGAGCCACAGCCCGTGTCCGAGGAAGAGAAACTGTGCCGCGGCCGTGATCGCTCCGTTCGTCGCTATCGCGGCGATTGCGAACCTCGACATATGCGGCTTGCGGCTCGTGGCTAACGATGCTCGACCAGTTGCCGGGTCATAGGTCGCGATACGTATCGATACGAGGAAGGCGGCGATACCGAGGACAAGAAATGGGGCCCACCAACGAATGCTCGCTATCAAGAAGCCGACGATGGGCAGGCCGATGAGCGACGCGCCACCCCAGGTCAATTCGATGAGGCCGGTCGCCCGACCGCGTCGCTCGTAGCTCACTGCATCGGCGACCCACGAACGCATCGCTACCTGATACGCAGTGCGGCCGAAGCCGAAGACGATCATCCCAATGACGACGCCCACCGTTCCGCCGAGCGCAAGCAGGAGTCCGAATGCGGCGAGGAGGCCGCTGTAGGCCATCACCCGCATCGGGCCAATGGAATCGGTCGCGCGGCCAGTGAATGGTGCGCTCAGCGACGTTAGTTCTCGAATGCTGAGCACCTGCCCAAGGGACACGACGGAGAGCCCCGAGCCGCGGGCGATGGCGGGCAGAAACGTATACGTCATGCGCGTGGCGACGTTGAGTGCGAATCGAACTGCGACGACCGCTGGGAGAACTCGCCGCACCTCGGGTCGAAAGTTCGATCTCGTCGGGGTGGGATGCGACTGCACAGATTGCTATCGGTACACGGCGACAGGATCGCCGAACTGTGCGGTTTCGAGCACGAGACCAAGACCTGGCCCGCCCGCCGGAAGGGTGGCGAAACCGTCGATGATGCGCGGGCCGTTGGTCTCGTCGTAGTGCGTGTCGTGATACGGATGGGCGAGCCATGCACCCCGACTGAACTGCGGATCGAGGGTTGCCCCGAGCGAAACGCCTGCGGCGGCGACGATGTCTCCGCCCCACGCATCGTCACTACTCATGGGCGTGCGAGTGGCCATGCAGAGGTCGCGCACGGCGCGCATCGCCGTGAGTCCACCGAGCCTGGTGAGTTTCAGTCCGAAGCCGTTGGCGAGACCGGAGGAGATCATCCGAGCGACCGACCCAAGGTCGGTAGCGTTCTCGTCGACGATGATCGGGTGTTGGATCTGGGATTTCACATGTGCGAGCTCTGCTTCGGTGGCACAGGACTGCTCCAACGACATCGTGATACTCGAACACGCCTGAGACACCTGCACGGCTTCGGTCGTCGACCATCCGCGGTTGGTGTCGACGGCCAGGTCGGTGCCGGGAAGTAGGACGTCGGCGACCGCGTGAATACTTGCGATGTCTTCGTGGATCGGGCGGCCTCCGGCCTTGAGCTGAAGACGGGTCACGCCCTCGTCTTGGAGTCGACGCGCCGTTGCGGCAGCGTCGTCCGCCGAGCTGATTCCAACGACATGGTAGGTGACGACGTCATCCATCTGGGCGCCGCCGAGGAGGTCTACGACGCTGACGCCGAGTTGCTTGCCGGCGAGATCCCAACATGCGATGTCGAGTGCTGCTTTACCTTCGGTGTGTCCGGTGAGGGCCCGGTTCATCGCCGCGTTGATCGTGGTCACATGCTTTGGGTCATGGCCGAGTATCGCTGGCGCGAGAATCTCGAGCGATGCCCGCACGCCACTGTTGTGTGCCGGTTGGAATTGCGGGCTTGCGAGACATGCCTCGCCGAACCCGACCAAGCCGTCCGAGTCGACGACCGCAACGATCGTCGAGACGGGGGTTTCTACCGTCGAGTTCGACATGTTGTAGGTGGTCTTGGCCCCGAGAGGGGTCGCGTAGACGTAGATTTCGCGAATATGCATGTGGGAGGTCCTGGCGTTCTCGACACGCATCATCGCGAGATCGGCATCTCGACGACCACTCCGACCGACGGAGCGAGAGACCCGCTGCAGACCTCGCCGTACACCGACGACAGCCCCTCGACGCCTCGATAGTGCGCAACGGTCATCCAGCCGAAGGTGGCCTCGGCGGCACGTCGAAGAAAGGTGGACGATTCGCTGTCGAATCCCTCGCCGCCCCAGTTGCGCATGTGTTCATAGATGTAGCCAGGGGCGAAAAAGCTCTCGACACTGGCGGGTTGGGGGCGACCCGAAAACGTATCGGTTGCGCCTTGTTCTTCCCAATGGGTGAGCCCGACGTTGATGTAGCGCTTCACCCCAGCTCCAAGCCGCTCGGCGATCGAAGACGCGACCATTGGGTTGCCCGCCATGTCGACAACAACCGTGGTGAGATCCGGCAATGCGTCGATGGTGTCGTAGGTGACCGTGTGCTCGTACAGTCCAACACTCGAGACGAAGTCGGCGTTGCGGTCCGAGGTTGCACCGATGACGGTGGGCGCACCATCGTCTGACCCGAGCGCGTAGGCGAGACCCAAACTGGTCTTCGACGACGCACTCACGATCACGACTTGATCGGCATCGTAGAACGCGTTGGTCGACAGCTTGTGTGCCAGAACGAACGACGTCAGGTGCAGTGGACCGAGCAGGATCGTTGCGTCGTCCTCGGCACGGTCGTACTCGGCATCGGCGAGGACCCGGCGATAACCGTTGTAGAGCGGCGGGAGTTTCTGCCGGTGGGTGGCGCCGTCGGTCAGGCTCGATCGACGGACGTCGGTCGGTGTCATTACGACGCTCGATGCCGGGGGGAAGTATCCGTACAGACGGTCGCCGACCGGCACGTTGTCGACGGTGGACTCGACCACATCGCCATACCCCCAGACGGGAAGAATGCCCCACTCGCCGGACGAGTTCTCGGCGGCTGGGAAGAATCGCCAGTAACCCAGCAGGTCTCCGGCGGCGCCATAGGTGAGATTGTTGGCCGTAAAGGCAAAGCGATCGATGGCCACTCGAATCTCGCCTGGCGCCAACGGCTGCACCTCGACCTCGACCGTACGGTGCACGGGAAGATCTCGTTGCTTTACCTGAAACTCAACGTTGCTCACATCGACCATGCTGCGGCCTCCTGGGGTGTTGGGTGCGCCCTGTCATTCAAGCAGAGTTCCCGGCTCGCTCGTTCCGGCACGGAGATGTCCGCCCGGACCGCATAGGATTCGAAGAACGATACGAATCGAGAGGACCTCAATGACCGCTCTGCCGAGCACTCCGGAGATGTACGACCTTCGGATGTCCGAAGCCGCCCGCCCGCTCTTTGAGGCTGTGAAGGCCTTTATCGCCGACGAGGTGGACCCACACACCAACGAGTTCTTTCGACTGGGCGAAGACCGTGCAGAACGTTGGGGGTATGGCGAGGGGCAACTCGAGCTGCTCGACAGTCTGAAGGCCAAAGCTCGAGAGAAGGGCCTGTGGAACTTCTTCTTGCCCGATGCGGACACGGGGGAGGGCCTGAGCAACCTCGACTATGCCTACATTGCCGTCGAGCTCGGGAAGAACCCAATCGCGTCGGAGACGATGAACTGTAACGCTCCCGACACCGGCAACATGGAAGTGCTCGAGCGAGTCGGTACACCCGAGCAAAAGGAACAATGGCTCACGCCGTTGCTCAATGGCGAGATCCGGTCCGCGTATGCGATGACCGAACCTGACGTGGCGTCCTCTGACGCAAAGCAGATCTCCTGCCGGGCCGTCAAAGACGGCGACGAGTGGGTGATCACGGGGGAGAAGTACTACATCTCCGGAGCCGGTGATCCTCGATGCAAGATCATGATCTGCATGTTGGAGACCAGCCCTGATGGACCCGCCCACCAACGGCAGAGTCAGATTCTTGTCCCGACCAACGCACCGGGGTACGAAGTCATTGGCCCAATGCACGTCTTTGGAAACGACGATGCGCCCCACGGTCACATGCACATTCGCTTCAACGATGTTCGTGTGCCCGCTGAGAACATGCTGCTCGGTGAAGGGCGCGGATTCGAAATCTCCCAGTTGCGTCTCGGTCCCGGGCGTATCCATCACTGCATGCGTTCGGTCGGAGCGGCTGAAAAGGCGCTCGACCTTATGGTCAAGCGCGGCCTCACTCGACAGGCGTTCGGGAAGCCAATCGCCAACCTCGGAAAGAACGTGGAGACGGTCGCCAAGGCCCGTATCGATATCGAAGCAATGCGTCGCATGGTCCTCACCGCGGCAAAGGCAATGGACGAGCTCGGAAACGCCGAGGCGCGGGTATGGATCAGCGCCGTGAAGGCCATGGTGCCGATTCGCGTCTGCGAGATCATCGACGAAGCAATTCAGGTACACGGCGCCACGGGCGTATCGAAGTGGACGCCACTTACCGACATGTATGCCGGTCAGCGAACACTTCGGCTCGCCGATGGTCCAGACGAAGTGCACTGGCACGTCGTTGGCCGCTCCGAGCTTCGTGCGACAGAGGCCGCTGGCATCGACTACGACCCGAAGCGAGACTACTACGCAAACCTCGGTGGCGACTCGGGCGGCGTCTTCTCCGGCCCGTAGCCCAGCGAGCTATCACATCTAGCCCAGCGAGCTATCGCATCGACGATGGTAAGAATCGTTCCGGAACAGCGGACCGGACAATATCGCGATCCTCGCTCGTCGTGACTCGAAGCGCAGCGACAGCGAGGACAAACACGATGGCTCCAGCAACGATTGGAACCACCAAGAACAGCTCGCGAAGCGGATAGATGGCTGCGGCCATGATCGCTCCGGCGGCGACGACTCGGAGGGCGTACGACAACGCCCCTGGGCCGAGCGCTCCGCGCGGCATCAGGTACAACACACCCATGAGGATGACCGACTCGGTGATCGCGTAGGCAACCACGCCTCCGATGGCGCCGTTGTCGAGTTGTGCCTGGAAGAACGGCACGAGGAGGATGTCGAGGGGGATCGTCAACACCGCGCCGATACCGATGAAGATCGACAGCGATCGCTCCTTGTCCATCGAGATCAAGAACATGCCGAAGATGGTGTTCAGATAGGTGAGCGAGATGACGACCCCGCCGATCGCCACGATCGGTGATGCGTTCGAGAACTCCATGCCGAATACGAGCTCGATGAGCGGCCGCGAGATAACCGAAAGCCCAAATCCTGCCGGGACGCTCAACAACAGCATCAGCTTGAAGGTTCGCTGTGTCAGCAACCCGTGTGCTGCCCGGTCCTCGTCGTTGATATCGCCGTACAAGCGGGAGAGGGTCGGGAAGACGACCGACATAAAGACCGACGGCAAGAACATCAACATGTTCGCAAGCCGGTCGTAGACGCTGTACCAACCGAGAACGGCGTCGTCCTCGACCACCAGGGAAATGACGACAATGTCGACCTGCTGATACACGATCATGAAGAAGAACACCCAGAAGTACGGATGGCTGTCTTTGAGCAACGAGACGATGCCTGCTCGCGTGACGGAAAGGCCGATGTCGCTGTCGATCGTGGCCCAGGCTCGACGAAGCGCAACGCCGAGGACTGCCAAGCTTGCGACCGATCCAACGACCATCATCATCGCAACCGCGTATACGTCAAACCCGAGAAGAAGAAGGCAAACCGCGCCGCCAACGGCGATGATCCGTGACGCAACGGCCGCCGCAGATGCGGGGCCCATCCGCTCAAGTCCCATGAGGATGTCATGTGAAACTTCCGCTGCGGCGACGACGATGGCGTTGGCGGTGAGTATCACCAGCAGGAAGAGGACTTCATCGTTGTAGTCGATCGCCAGCGCGTAGGCGAACAACACGATGGTCACCGGCACCGCAATCAGGCACCGTGCGACGATGCCGGTAGCCCAGAGGTGGCCGACGAGACCGTGGTCGCGGGCAACGGCCTTTGTAATCGCGAGGTCCATACCGAACCCAATGACCGCTTGCCCGATGGCCCAGATGGCCAGGGCGAGCTGGAAACGGCCGATCACCTCGGCACCGAGGTATCGCGGGATTACGACGGTCGCGGCCATCGAGATGATGAAGGTCGTGACTTGGCTGCCCATCATCACGCTGAAGTTTCGAGCGAGCGTGTTGCGTTGGCCCTCTACGACGTCATTGGTCGGACTGGCGGTCATCCGTCGGCACCCATGACTTCGGTGAGTAGCCGGACATAGGAGGCCTGGTAGTAGATGGCTGGCTCGGTGATCTCCCAGACCGGCTCGAGCGAATCATGCCAGTCGCGGTAGCTCTTCTGCGGAGGTTGCCCAGCGGGCGGTGCTGCCGCGCCGCTGTAGTCGCGGTTCGGGCCCCCGACCACGTAGCCGGGTGCGACCCCGATGGTCGAACCATGGTCCACGTCGTAGACCGAGCCCTGTCCGAACCAGAAGTGCATCAGACGTTCGACGGAGCGTTCCGCCCCGAGGTCTTCCATGTTGGACAGGTAGACGGTGCCGAATGGGTTGACGCCGTGGAAGTAGTGCAGATGTCCAAGTGCTCGCTCTCGTCCGTCGGGGACGTTGTTCACGGCGAGGTTCGAGTATCCGATCGTTGCTTTCACCTTGTTGCTGCCCCAGTGGTACGAGCCGTCGGGCATGTACGCCCGGTAAAGATCGGCATCGACATCGACGCCGTACAGTGCCGAGTTGTTCCTGAGGTCGACGATCCGGCTTTCGATTGCCCGAACGGTGGCTCGATCCGCTGTCGGTAGTGAGGCGTAGAACAGCAGGGCATCTCCGTGGTGCGGTGAGTAGCTGTTGAAGCTGTCGTGCAGGAACGGTGAGGTTGAGTCGAATCGTTCGCGAATCACCTCGTCGTACTCTTCTTCGCCGGTCAGGGCACCGAGATAGATGGCGGCCACGACCTCCGCGGCGGCTTGGGCCTCGACGCTCATGTCCGCATCGCCGGCCTTTACCTCGCCCGAGTCGCAGTTATCTCGCTTCGGGCTTTCGTGATACCAGTCCCACGCAGCCTCGGCCCGTTCTCGAATCCGTCGAGCGTCCTGTTCGAGTTCTGGGATTTCAGCGAACACGAGCGCTGCGTGAGCAAACATCGCCGAGGCTGAAATTGCCGCCGAAGAACATGGCGGCACGTAGTAACGAAATCCGCTGTTGTCGCTCGGGACTGTTCGAGCGCTCCAGTCGATGACCCCGACCTTGGTGATCACGCCTCCGTCGTCGAGCTGCATCTTCTCCAACCAGTCGATCTCCCAACGGACTTCGTCGATGATGTCGGGGATCCCGTTTCCGGACTCGGGGATCGAGAAGTCGTCGGTAAATAGCTGTGGTTGTGATTGGTATGCGGCGAGCAGCAGGTGCACGGCTTCGCTGGCGAACGACACGTATTTGTTGGTGTCGCCGGCATCGAACCAACCTCCGCTCAGGTCGAGCGCCGTGTCGGCGTTGTCTTTGTCGTTTACCGACCTGGCCTCTGAGTCCTGACGGGTGCCGGCGTAGGCAGCGAGATCGTTCCATGGTCCGCCGAGTTCTTCTGGATGCTCGACATTCCCTCGATTAAACCAGAACACCCGCAACGCGGCCCGGAGCACGTCGTCGTAGACATCATCGCCAATATCGAAATACCCGGTTGCTTCGCCCGAGGACGTATCGACCACGTAGTAGGTGCCTTCTTCATCGACGTCGGAGAAGTCGAAAAGCCACCCGCGGTCGCCGGACTGCTCGTGAACCGTCCCATCGGCCCACACTTCTGCAGCACCGCTATAGACGACCGAATCATCCTCTGCTCGCCGTACTTCGATGATTTCGCCGGGGACAAACGTAACGTCTGCGTTAAATCCGACCTGGGGATCGACGAGTATGGCGACCTTCGGGTCGCTGGGTCGATAACCAAATTGGTCGATGAAGATGACATCTGAGGCGATGGAGCCAGGTTCTGGAGGTGTGTTTGTCGCCACAGTTGTGGGCGTGTCTTGGGCGTCATCTTCGGTTGGATCGGCGTCCACCGTGGTCGATGTCGTCACCGAAATTTCGTCGAGTGGCTCGGTCGATGTTCGAGTCGATCCGCCACACGACGAGGCGAGGAGCGCCATTGCGCATAGACAAATCAACGATCGCGGCCACCGCAGTGTCCCTCGTGGTTTCCCGCCCGCCAGGTTCATGGGCCCATTGTAGGGATAGACGAGATCGGTTTGCCCACACAGCGCAGTCAACATGAGGCGCTGATATCAACCTGGACAAATAATGACACCCAGCGGGGTTCCCGATTGCGCAAGATCGACGCATCGTGCTATGTTCCCAATTACTGACGGCGAAGGCGTGGCGGTAAGTGGTGGGGTCAGTTCGTACCCTCCTCGATCCGTGCACCTTCGTTGCACAGGAGCGGGAGCGGGAAAAAGAGTGGGAACAACAGAATCGACGAATCGTCGTGTCCTTTTTTCAAGGGGCTTGATCGACCTCCCTTGGGAGGAGCGATGAGGGTCCTCGTCACTGGGGCGGCGGGATACATCGGCAGCCATACAGCGGTTGAGTTACTGCACGCTGGTCATCATGTGACCGGAGTGGACGACTTCTCCGAAGGCCGGCGCGGTATTGACGCGGACATTGCGCGCATCACCGGCCAGCCGATCGAAATTCATGACCTCGACCTGCGCGACGCATCGGCGGTAAACGTTCTCCTCGCGACCGGCCATTTCGATGCCATTGTCCATCTCGCCGGACGCAAGTTCGTTGGCGAGTCGGTGCGCGAACCGCTGCTCTACTTCGACCGCAACATCGGAACTACGGTGCCGATCCTGCAGGCAGCGCAGACCTTTGGCGTGCAGCAAATCGTCTTTTCTTCGTCGTGCACGGTGTATGGAAACCCAACACACCTGCCGATTACTGAGCACTCTCCGCTCGTACCGACAACTCCATACGGCTTCACGAAGCGGGCTATTGAGCAGCTGCTGGCTGATTTGTGCGTGAGTCAACCAGAGCTGTCGATCATGTCGTTGCGCTACTTCAACCCTATTGGTGCTCATGAGAGCGGTCTTTTAGGTGAGGAAGTTGGCGGAATTCCGAACAATTTGATGCCGTTCCTCATGAAAGTTGCGACAGGGGAACTGCCTGAATTCACCGTATTTGGTGATGACTATGACACCCCAGATGGAACATGCATCCGGGATTACGTTCACGTGGTCGACATTGCTCGCGGCCATGTACGTGCGCTTGAAGCGCTCGAAACGCGCTCTGGATTCTCGGCGCTGAACCTCGGCACGGGGGTTGGCCGATCGGTTCTCGAGATCATTGGAGCGTGTCGAGCAGCGACATCGCACGACATTCCGTATCAGGTCCATCCACGGCGGGATGGCGATGCGGTTGAGGTCTACGCAGACCCACAACGAGCAGCAGAAGAAATCGGTTGGAAGGCAGAGCGCACACTCGAAGAGATGTGTGCAGATCACTGGCGATTCACCGTCGCCAGTTCACGACGCGGGAGCATGTCATGAACAACTTGGACCAGGGTGCAAGGCGCCGGAGGGTCGTTACGGTCTCGGGCAACGTCCCGCAGAGCTACGACGAGGAGTACGAAAGCGGGCAGCGGCCTCGCGCCGACTACGTCGCAATTGCTGATGCGGCCAATGCCGAACTACTTGACCGTCGCGTAGTCAGCGCCGCGACAGACGCTGTTGGCAAGCTGTTGGCCGCCGTGTTCGGGCCCGATGTCGCAATGGCGTGGTATCTGTTTCGCAACCACAAGAGCTACGACGTTGTGTTGACCGACGGCGAACAGGTCGGACTTCCGTTCGCGTTCTTCTTGCAGTTCGCGTCTCGACATCACGTCCGTCACGTGATGATCGCGCACCGTATTTCCGCTCGAAAGAAGCGTGCGGTCATCCGGTTACTCGGGTTGACGCGTGGGGTAAACGAACTCTTGGTCTACTCGACCAGTCAGTTGCGGGCCGCCCACGACCTCTTCCATCGGCCGGGACAAAAAGTCACCCAGATCGACTTTATGGTCGACACGAACTTCTTCGAGAAGCAGAACCGCGATCGGCCAGCAACGCAGCACCGTCCGCTGTTGGTAACAGCCGGACGTGAGTTTCGCGACTACCCGACCCTCATCGATGCCGTTGTTGGACTCGACGTCGACGTTGTCGTCGCCAGCGCAAGTCCGTGGTCGAAGCGTGAGGACAACGCCCGCGATACCGACATCCCCGACAATGTCACCATCACAAAGCTCTCCCAGTACGAGCTCCGAGACTTGTACGACCGAGCCGACCTCTGCGTCGTTCCACTGCAGCCGGTCGACTTCCAAGCCGGGATCACGACCATCTTGGAGGCAATGGCAATGGAGCTACCGGTGATCTGCACAGCAACGATGGGCCAGATCGATGTTGTCGTTGCCGGCGAGACCGGCAAATACGTTGGACCTGGCAACGTGCGAGCCATGCGCGAAGCAATCACCGAGCTGCTCGCAGATGCGTCTCGCCGCCACGAGATGGGCAAGGCCGGACGTCGTCTCGTCGAAGAACGCGCTGAGGTCTCCTTCTACGCTCGGACCATTGCGGATCGACTCGAGTATCAGGCGGCCGAAGGGGAGTGGGCAGCACAGATGCGTCAGGCGGTCGTCCCGTCGTGAGTCTGGTTCCTCGAACGGCGATAGCGCTCTCGAGCGCTGCAACAACGGTCGGTGCGTGCTACTCCACGTACCTGACCGTTATTGGTATCGCCGCGCACGGGGAGCTTCGCGATCAGCGTGCGAAGGGATGGAGCGACAGGTCTCCATCGACACGCTTCAGGATCCTGATACCTGCACACAACGAAGAACTGCTGATCAAAGACACCGTCGCTGCGGCACGTGAACTTCGCTACCCGGCACATCTCTATGAAATCCATGTCGTTGCCGACAACTGCACTGATCGCACCGCTGAGATTGCCGACGAGGCAGGGGCGCACGTACACCGGCGGCGGGCGCCCGATAACCCAGGCAAAGGGCCCGCACTGACGTGGCTTCTGGCTGCGCTCCCCACCGGTGAACCGCACGATGCGTTCATCATCTTGGACGCCGACACCGTGGTCGAACCCGACATGCTTCGTGCCTTCGACGCATGCTTTGCCGACGGCGCCGAGGTCGTGCAAGGACACTACGCAGTTCGCGGCGAAGGAGCCGGAGGCGAAGTCGACCTTCGTAGTGCGGCGTTTGCGGTTCGTCACCTCGTGCGTCCCGCTGGACGCGTCCGCCTTGGCGGTTCCTCATCGCTCTACGGCAATGGCATGGCATTCTCCGAGCGAATTGCTCGAGCCTTCCCGTGGTCGTCTCACCTCACCGAAGACCTCGACATGGGTCTGCGCCTTCTCCTTGCTGGAGAGACGGTCGACTTTGCCCCGAGAGCGGTCGTTCGCGGCGAGATGCCGAACACCCTCGATGCCGCAACGTCGCAACATGAGCGGTGGGAATCAGGTCGACGATCGGTCACCAAGACCTACCTGCCTCGGCTGCTCGCCGCGGCCAATGGCAAGCGGCACGGCAAACGGTGGGCCTATATCGACGCCTCGTTGGACATTGCAATGCCACCCTTTGGCACGCTCGCTGCGGTCACCGGCGCAGGTGCGGCCGGGTTTGCGCTCGCCGGTACTGGACGTACCCGTTCGATCGGCGCCGCAATCGGGCTCGGATCGATTGGGCTTCAGACGTTGCACATCCTCGCGTCGCTTCGGCTCGCCGGAGCGCCGTTCAGCGTCTACCGCAGCCTGCTGCGGGCACCGCTGAACATCGTGTGGAAGATCGGCGTTCTCGGCCGGACGCTTCGACACGGCCCAACCGACTGGGTTCGAACCAGCCGCAACGACGACCATGACGGCAACCACGCAACGGCCCAGCTCAAAACCCTCAACGACCAGACCACTCACGATCAACACCATCACGACAACGCGCGGAGATTCGTGTCATGACCACAGCATTTGCCCACCAACCAGTACACCCCGATCATCGAGAGGGCGTGGCCTGCTCGCAGATGGGCATCCCCATCCATCAATGCGACATGACCGCAGCGATCGAGAGAATCCACGGGTTTATCGATACCGGTCGCCGAACTGGACGTTCCCACCAGGTCGTCACCGTCAACGCCGACTTCTTGGTCACCGCTCATCATCACGAAGATGTGCACGCCATTTTGCGTGAAGCGGACCTTGCGTTGGCCGACGGCATGCCGATCGTTTGGGCATCGACAGTTCTTGGAGTCAAGCTGCCCGAACGGGTCGCTGGCGCCGATCTTGTTCCATCGCTGGCCGCTGTTGCCGTCGAGCACGGACATCGCATCATGTTGTTCGGAGGACTCGCCGGAAGTGGCGAAGCCACCGCTCGTATCTTGCAGCAAGAAAACCCTGGACTCGAAATCTCGAGCATCGAGTGCATGGTTGGATCCCGCGGCGAGACCGACGCGCTCTACCTCGAACAGATCCGCGAATTCAACCCCGACATTTTGTGCGTCGCGCTCGGACACCCAAAGCAAGAGCGTTGGATTCGAACGCACGCAGCAAGCCTTGGCGTTCCCGTCGCTATCGGCATCGGCGGCACCCTCGACTTCATCTCCGAGCAGCGCAAGCGAGCACCGAAGTGGATTGGCGCGATCGGTTTCGAATGGCTGTATCGCCTCCTTCAGGAGCCACAACGGCTGTCGAAGCGCTACTTCGATGACTTCGCTGTCTTCATTCCGTCGATCCTTCGCCAGATGACCTGGATGGCATTCGCCGATCAGTTCCGTCGCACCGAGGCGCGGGTCGAGCGGTCCTCGGTCGAGTCCGACGCAATCTCGTTGAGTGATGGACGTGTCGGGAGACAGACGGTCGAGGAGCTCAGCCTTGCGTTTAGCCAGATTCGAAGTGCGGGGATGACCCCGACGATGGAGCTGCCGTCCTATCGGCAGGCCCGAGCGCTCAAGCGTGAGCGTCTCGATCGTATGTTCCAGTTCGTACCAAAGATCGACCAGTCGACCACAGAAAAGCGTGATTACTCACTCATAGGAGCAGGCCTTGACTAGCAATATGAACTTCCGGGGATTCGTTCTCCGAGCGGTGGACAACTTGTTCCGCCACAAGGTTCTCTACATCCTCCCCGTGTTGCTCTTTGGAGCCCTCGGTATCTACATGGCCAGTGGCGTTGAGCAGTACAGCTCGCGCGGTGTCGTCTTCGTGCAGAACGGCTCGTTCCTATCGTCGCTCACCGAAGTCCGAGTCGATGGGTTCAGCTACAGCTATCCATCGGACTTGGCGACCACCGAGCTCTACGGACTGCTCGAGACCGAGAGCTTTGTAAAGAGTGTTCTGGACCTCTCGGGGGCCAAGGCGAAGATGAGCTACCCCGGTCAGCCTGACGCCGAGATCTACGAGGTGGTTCGTTCGTCCATCGAAGCCGTTCCCGGTGGTGAGAACTTCGTAACGATCGCGGCGTACTCCGATCAACCCGACGTTGCTCGCAACCTCTCGGCGGCGACGATTGAGACCTTCATCCAATGGCAGATCGACGCCGACCTCGCGCAGAGCCGATCTGCCGAACAATTTGTCGAAGAACTCATTGTTGGATATCGAGCCGACGCCGACGTGGCTCGCCAGAACCTGGGCGATTGGGTTCGGGCAAACCCTGGACCGAACATCGTGACGGACCGCCCAATCGATGAGCAGATTGCGTTGCGTTCGCTCGAAGAGGAGATCACGAACGCGGAGGCTCGCTACAGCCTTGCGGTGTCCAAGGGCGAAGAAGCCAGGCTCGCAACCGCTCAAGCCGAGAGCAGCACCCGCCAAGGCTTTGCGATCGTTGACGCGCCAGCCTTGCCCGAGGTTCCGGAGAACGGACTCATGGATCTCCTGATCAGCGGTGTGTTCTTCGGTGTGCTCGGTGCTGCGATGAGCGCTGCCGTGCTCGCCTTCACGAGTGCGTCGGACACGACGCTTCGTTTCCCATCCGAAGTTGAAGAACTACTCGGCGTAGACCTTCTGGCCGTCGTACCGAAAGTGAGCCCATCATGACTTCAGCACTCGTTCCCGATGACCAGGTCGACGGAGGGCTAACGCTGCTCGACGGTTCGAAACGTTCGAGGTCGGCAATGAAGGAGTCGAGCGAGGAATCGGCGACGACGAACGACGGTACGTCGGGTCGCACCAGGTTCCTGCGGCGTCGCCGCGACCTTCCGGCAAATGCGCTATCGATCGCCATCCCCGGAGACGACGAACATGTCGTGAGCTACGAAGCTGCCGAGCAAATGCGGCTGCTCATGGCCCGGTCCAAGATCGAGCGCGACTTGCAATGCCTTGCTGTGACCTCCACGGTCACTGGAGAGGGCAATAGCTATGTTGCTCGATCGCTGGCCACGGTCCTCGCTCATGATTCAGGACTCCGGGTGTGTTTGCTCGAGTTCAACTGGGATGAGGAAGGCGCGGAAGAGCGGGCCAACGATGTCGACATCATCGGTATCACCTCGAGCGGCCGAGAGGACACCGGGAAGCGGCTCACCGTAGTGACATCGGGTGAAGTGGCTCCGTTGCAACGATCACTGTTTGCAACATCGGACTCGCTCAATGACGACATCGAAGCCTTCCGTGAGTCCTTTGACGTCGTCATTCTCGACCTGCCAGCGGTTGCGAGCCATACCGGTGTGCTTGCGCTGGCCGAATACGCCGATCGATATCTTCTCGTGGCGCGCCAAGGGGCGGCTCCGGTCGCCCAAGTTCGGGCTGCCATCGAAGATCTCGGAAAGGACTATCTCGCCGGGGTCGTACTCAATCAGGTCGACTTCGATACGCCGAAGTGGCTCATGGGAATCACCGGAAGCTGAGCATCATGTTCGTCGTACTCTTCTTCTTGCTCGCCGTGTCGATCCTCGGGACGAAGATGCAAGAAGGCCGAAACGTCAACCTTGTCATCTTGGCGCTGAGCGTCCTGTGCGCTTCGGCGCTTTACTCCTTCCGCTTTGCCTGAGATGCAATCCATAACGGCGCGGGCCGAAGTCGATGCACAGACGCTTGTCGAGCGCGCCACATGGCGTTGGCGGCTTTCGTACGCAGCTGGGGTTCTCGGCGCGCTCTTCTTGGTGCGGGTCACGTTCTTCTCTGCGCACGCTGGGTTTCCGGCCGCTCTGGGGTTGTACGCGTTCGGGTTCGTTGCGATCCTGCTCCGACCCGTGCTTGGGGTGTACATCATCACGTTCTTTGGACTGCTTGCCGATGATGTGAACACTCCGTGGTGGCCATTCCTCAAGAACGGCTCGAGTGCCGAGTCGGTTCTTTACATCAACGATGCGGTCGTCGTCAGCCCCATGGAGACCTACCTTCTCGCCACGATCGTGAGCGTGCTGTTGCACATCACGCTCCGGCGCCTCACGTTTGTTCGTCCGCCGCTGATATGGCCGTTGTCGGCGTTCATGTTCTTCATCGTCGTCGGCTTTGTTTGGGGCGTGGGCCGCGGTGGCGACCTCACGATCGCACTGTGGGAGGCGCGGCCCTTTGCGACGTTGTTCATCGTGTACATCCTGGCGACCACGTTGATTCGGACCCGAAAGCAGGTGTACATCGTGAGTTGGGTGGTGGTCGGTGCCCTGTGCGTCGAAGCCGCTCGGAGCATGTACTGGTATCTGACGACACCCGGAGCTGATCTGTTCAACAGTCCGATCGAACACTCCGCTGCGTCTCACATGAATCTGTTATTCGTGACGATCATTCTGGCGTGGCTCGTTCGCGACAGTGGCGTTGAACGGCGGCTGCTGATCCCGTTGTTGTGCATCCCTGTCGTCTTTATCTACCTCGTGAGCGAACGGCGCTCCGCAATTGCCGCCTTGATGCTCTGTATGGCGTTTGTCTTCATCTATGTCGCCGCAATCGACGTTCGCCGGTTCTGGCAGTTCGGTCCGATGGCCGTGTTCTTTCTCATCGCCTACGTTCTCGTGTTCTGGAACGCGTCGGGGATTCTTGGCTTTCCGGCCGGTGTCGTCAAGGCGCAGATTTCCCCGGAGTCAGCGTCGCTTGAAGATCAATCGTCCGATGCCTATCGGGTCATCGAGCACCTGGACATCTTGGCCACGATCCAACGAAGTCCTGTTATGGGAATCGGATTCGGCCAGAAGTACGACAAGCCAATTCCTCTGCCCGACATCAGCTTTGGCTTCATTTGGTGGGAGTACATCACGCACAACGGCATCATGTGGATCTGGCTGAAGGCCGGATACTTCGGCTTTATTGCCATGTTCAACTTCATTGGCCGTGCCCTGTTCCTCGGCATGAAAACCGCAGTGTCGGTCGTCGACCCCAAGGACCGGGTGATCGCTGCGTCGGCGGCGATCTTCATTCCGATCTACACGATCTACAGCTATGTCGATATCTCGTGGGGAACGCAGAGTCTCATCTTGCTCGCGGTGTGTCTTGCGATGATTGGTCGACTACACGAAGAGCTGGAGCCAACAACGTGACACGAACCGATTTCGGGCTCGTTGCTGTCGAGCCCACTACTGGCTTATGCGCTCAGCTCATTGCTCGGCGCAGCCGCTTCGATGGACCTCGCTGTGGGCTTCGCTGGAGCCCCCACGACCGTAAGGTCGGCGGGCACATCGTGAAGGACAACCGAGTTTGCGCCAACTTTGACTCGATCTCCGATGTGGATGTCGCCGAGGACTCGAGCCCCAGCGCCGATGTAGACCTCGTCGCCGATTACCGGGGCGTTGCCTTCGCCATTCAGACCGATCGTGAGGGCTCCGACCATCGTCACGTTGCGGCCGATCTTCTCTGCGTTGATCGTGACCCCAACCGTATGTGCAATGTAGAAACCGCCGCCGATGTCGGTGTTCACCGGAACATCGAGCCCAAAAACTCGCTGCAGACGTTGATCGACATACCAACTCGATCCGCGGATGCCTCGGTCTCGTCCCCAGCCTCCGAGCCGGAACCACGCAATGGCACGCAACTCGCGATGGCGGCGCAACAGGACCGCAATTTCCTTCGGTCCGAGCTCGTTGGGGTCGCCGATTTTTTCCGGGTAGATCCACCGCGCCGCGTCCGCCTTGAACCTGTCCCACACTTCGCTCATGCGAGCCAAGGTACCACAGCACGTTTGGCCACTCGATGGTGATGTTCGATACCGGAATCGACCTGACGGTCGTTGTGCCGACGTACAACCGAGAAGCCCGTTTGGGTCGACTCCTCACATGTCTGGATCGACAAATTACGTCGAGCGGACCGAGCCGACCGGGCTTTACGTTCGAGGTCGTCGTGGTCTCCGACGGAAGTACCGATGGAACCCACGCACTCGTCGAAGGCTTCACCGGCAAGTATCCACTTCGCCTTTTGGTGCAGGAGAACGCTGGCCCTGCGGCGGCTCGAAACGCCGGAATTTTGGCAGCGGAGGGCGAGGTTGTGATGTTCCTCGACGACGACGTGATGCCCGAACCGCATTGTCTCGAGGCCCACATGACGCGTCATCTCGCTGAACCGTCAACGGTCGTTGTGGGTCCAATGTTGACACCGACCGATGTCGAGCTGCAGCCGTGGATTCGCTGGGAGCAGTTCCAACTCGAAAAGCAGTACGCCAGGTTTGGGAGCGGTGAGATCCTTCATCCTCGACAGTTCTATACCGGTAACGCCTCGGTACGGCGACAAGCGTTGCTCGATGCTGGTCTCTTCGACACGACCCTGTTGCGATCCGAGGACATCGAACTTGCCGGCCGTCTCGAGCTCGTGGGGCAGTCCTTTACGTTTGCTCCAAACGCAACGGCGTACCACTACGCCGAGCGAAGCTTTGAGTCTTGGGCGAAGGTCGCCTACGACTACGGCAAGAACGACGTGTTGTTTGCGAACAATCACGACCAACACGATCTCCAGCACATCCCGCGGTTCTTCAGCGAGCGGAACCCGTTGCAGCGGGCGCTCGTGCGAGCCCTTGTCCCGCGCCCCTCGTTGCGCGCTGCTGGTCTCCAGTTCCTACAAAAGGCGGCGATGGTCGGGAAT
This sequence comes from uncultured Acidimicrobiales bacterium, assembly GCA_938002955.1. Taxonomy (GTDB): domain Bacteria; phylum Actinomycetota; class Acidimicrobiia; order Acidimicrobiales; family SHLQ01; genus SHLQ01. Next base: position 11,382 of record CALLAA010000186.1, on the reverse strand, counting down.
AGGGTTGGGGCCAAGGACCTGAATCGTCAGCTCCTTAGCGGACTGTATGGCTTGCACTACTACCAAGGCGTGGCAGACGCGCTCGGTTCATCTGAGGCGTTCATATCTCTGATCGATGGCACAGACCACGATCACCCAGGCGACCATGACGGCGAGCCGTTCGTCCCATGGTTGGTGCTCGAGCAGACGCTCGGACATATCACCCATGGCAAGAACCTCCGGAGTTTGGTTCCGAAGTTGCCCGATGTCGAACCGGTCTTCGTGCCCGTCGATTTCGACTTTTCCGGCATCGCTGCGCGAGTGCCGGGCTGGTCGAACTGGACCATTCGCGCCGGCGTGCGAGCCAACAGGAACTTGGCCCGAATGGCGCGTGACCGAGGTGTACCAGGGCCGTCGGCGATTCTTGTTCACTCCCAGGTGCCAGCCATTCTCCTCGGTGCGTGGATGAGGCGCATTCCGACCGTTGTTTCGCTCGATGCAACACCGAAGCAATACGACGCTCTTGGCGAGTTCTATGATCACCAAACCTCGACCGGTCGAAGCGAGCAGCTGAAGGACTGGATGAACCAGCGGTGCTATGACCGGGCACGAGCGTTGGTGACGTGGTCGAGTTGGGCCAAGGATGGGCTGGTCGAGGAGTACGGCATCGACCCGGACAAGGTGACGGTGATCGCCCCGGGCGTCGATGTCGACAAGTGGGCGCGGCCAGACCATATTCCTCGTCCAGCAGGGGTGCTTCGTATTCTCTTTGTCGGGGGAGATCTCGCCCGGAAAGGTGGCGAGGAACTGCTTGCCGCTCAGCGAATTTTGCGCACCGATCCGTCGGTTCCGGACTTCGAGTTGCATCTCGTGACCGGAGCTGCGGTGCCTCCCGAAAAGGGTGTGTTCGTGCACTCGGGGCTCACCTCGAACGCACCGGAACTTATTGCGCAATATCATCTCGCCGACATTTTCTGTTTGCCGACCCACGGCGACTGTCTGCCGATGGTCCTCGCCGAGGCTGGGGCTGCGGGACTGCCGCTGGTGTCGACCAATGTCGCTGCGATCTCCGGGATCGTCCAGGATGGTCAGACCGGCTTGCTCGTGGAGCCTGGCGATATCGATGGCCTGGTCGATGCGTTACGAGAACTACTCGTAGACGATGACAAGCGGCTCGCCCTCGGGGCTGCTGCTCGAACCCTCATCGAACGCGAGCACAACGCCGCGGACAATGCGGCAGCGCTGATCGACGTCATGCGCAAGGCTGCTCGCGTCAGCTAATCGCTCGATAGAAACGGTCGCACCAGACCGCCGGGGTGGCGAAGCATCGAGCGTTGAAAGTGCAGCGCCGGGAGCGGATCGCCCCAGTCACCGGTGGCGCCAACTCCCGAACGCGTGAGGAGACCGCCGAGCTCCTTCAGCGTTTCTCGACGGTGATCACCCCGCGCCAACTCCACTACGAGATCGACGGTTAACGGGAGTCCGAGACGCCACTGCGTCGGTAGCGAGTCTGGGACGCTTGCGTCGGGGAGATTGAGGCCGGTGACCGAGCGGTACCAGTGCAACGGGAGATCGTGGCCGCGTGCGATGTCGAGGGCGACTTGTCCAAAGGCACGAGGGTTCAGATCAATTCCCCAATAGTTCTGCGATACCGGGTCGTACAGCACCTCGAACTCAAAGATGCCCATGCCGAGAACGGCCCGGACAGCGTCGACCGCAGCGTCGGTAAAGGGCTGGTGGTCCTCGCTCACGAAGAGGGTTCCGATTCCGAGTCCGGGGGGCCACTGACGCACCTTGGAGGAGTGCCCGAGCGCGAGCACGTCACCATTGGGGCCGAGGCAGCCGCTCACGCTGACGATCTCGAGATCTGGGACGTTGATGAATTCCTGGAGCAACGGCCAGGCGAGGTGTGGGTCGCGTTCGACTGCCTGACGGTGGCCATCTCCAAGTTCGTAGGGCGTGAAGTGCGCAACGAGGTCCGCATGATTCTCAATGATTTCACCTCGTTCGACCCCGACTCCGATGTGGGTTCGGGGCTTTGCGACGACCGGGTATCCGACCTCTGCGACAAATTGTTCCGCGTCGCCGAGTGAGGTCGGTGCTGCGGTCGCCGGCGTTGGGAACCCGGCTCTCGTGAGCGCATCGGCAAAACGATGCTTGAGAAGGCTGTCAAAGATCGCGTCAGGGGATGCGTGGCCAACGAGTTCTGGGCCACCCACATTTTCGGCCGCGCACGCCGCATGGAACATGATCGAATCCGACGTTGGTGCAATGAGTCCAATGCGTCCACTCTCGAGCTCGCCAGTCAGCCAGTTGATGAACACATCGGTCTCAAGCATGCTCGGGGACTCGCGAAACTCGCTGCTGAACTTGGAGTGTCTGCCCATGGCGGATCGAGATGAGTGAAATGCGGTGACTGGAACGCCGGCGCGTCCGAGCGACCGGATACATGCGAGCCCCGGTGGCAAGTCGGCATCGAAGACCGCAACGGGGGGATGGGCGGTCACTTCGGTTCGTCCACCCGCAGGTCGATGTCTCGGCTGACGAGATCGTCGAACGTTTCTCCTCTGCGGACGATCACTGTGCGCCCAGCATCGAGCAGAACGATCGGCGGTCGAGGAAAGGAGAACGATGTCGAAAAGGGAATGCAGTAGGCACCGGTATCCATGATTGCGAGAACATCGCCGACCGCAGGTTTCGCCATTCGCCAGTTGTTGTACGTAACGTCGGCTGGCGTGCAGATCGGTCCTGCGATCCGGTACGCATCCTCGGCGGGGCCGTGCATGTTCGAGAGGTTGAACAGCTGATGAAACTCGTTCGTTACGGACTCGGCGATGTTCGTTCCAGCGTCGGCGACCAAGTGGGTGATGTCGCCATCGGCTTTCACGTCGAGGACCGAGGTCAACAGGAAGTGGGTATCGGCGACCAATGCTCGACCAGGCTCGAGGACCACTTGCGGTACCGGGATATCACGAGCGGTGAAGTGGGCATGGATTCTGGCTTGGCTGACTTCGGCCATTTGGCCGACGGTGACACAGTCGCGTGGATCCGGAGGCGTGATGTCTGTTCCGAGCGCACGGTTGAGCCGAAACTCTTTTGTCGAAATACCAGAGGTTGTTGGACAGCTCAAACTCCCCCCGACATCGAGGACTTCGGGAAACCAGCCGGTCTCGGCGCCGAGATAGTCGACGAATCTCAAGATGTCGTCGAGATACTCCTCCACCTCGTCGATTCGACGCATGGTGATACCTCGGTGAAAGTGCAGGGCCCGTAGGTTGAGGTCAGCGCTCAAGCGAGCCTCACGTACCATCGACAGCACGTCGATCGAGCCCGAGTCCATACCGAACTGTCCTGCCCACATCCCCGGTAGCGCAACCCGAATTCCAACGTTGGCTCGTTTCCCGACGGCTGCTGCTTGTGCGGTGATCGATGCCAGATCGCCGACCGAATTGGCGTTGATCAAGTAGGCCTCGTCCTCGATCGCGGCAGCCACGGACTCGGCCGATTTCGCGGGCCCGTTGTAGATGATGCGGTGCCCGGGTACGCCGAGACGACGAGCGAGCCAATACTCATACGCGGAGATGACCTCGGCGCCCATGCCGCTGCGATGCAGCCGTTCGAGTACAGCAGGCACCGGGTTCGTCTTGTACGAAAAGAAGACGTCGGCGCCACGTCGAGCCAACGACGGCGCCATCGCCGCGGCGGCGTTACGTCGAAGCGCATCGGCTTGTACCACATGAAGTGGAGAGCCGAACTCGTCGACGAGCTCGCGCAACACGACACCATGGGCGTCGGTGACGTGGCCATTGCGTTCGCGTAGTCCGAACTGGGACAGCGGGAAATCGACGCGTTTTGCTTGGCGCTGGGCGACGACCGGACCAAGCCGGTCGCGGCCCTCAGTGATCACTCGAGATAGGAAAGTCATATGGTGTGTTCAACCTCAATACGGTGCAGATTAGAGAATGGCAATGTCGTCCCAATGCCAGGTGTGGCCTCTTGGGTCAATGCCCTTTTCCGGTGTGTAGTTGTGGTCGGTGAAGACCACCTTGAATCCGCCGTCGGGGAACGATCCAGCAACCGTGATGGTTTCGCCAAGCGCAAGGATCGTGATGGTGTTGTCGCCGTTGTCGGTCACGGTGAAGGGGCGACGAAGGGTCGTAGACGCGCACCCTTCGGGGTCGGTCGCGCACAGCGTGTCGCGTAGTGGCTCGGTGGTTTGGCCGTTGCCGGTGACCCGGAAGTCGCCGCCGAATGGGCCAATGCCAACCACCACCGCCGATTCTGGGTATTGCTCAAGACTCGATGGGGCGGGGGAAAGCCAGTCCACGACGACGAGATCGTCAGCATCGAGTGGGAGTATGGCGACTTCCCACCATTGCCGAGAGCCAAGGTCGGTGATGTTCGCGGCCCAGGACACCGATCGCTCATCGGTGAATGTTTGGTACGGGCTGAAGAACGCGGCAGAGTACCCAGCGGTGTCTCCAACAGCGGTGAGCAAATGCTCGTCACACACATAGAAGATGTCGTCGGGTTGATCGCGGTGGATTGTTCTCGTCGTGGTGGCCGGGCCGCAATCGAGGTCGTGGTCACCCAACCAGGTCGTGTTGTTCACGATTGCTCGATCGCGGTGGTAAACCCCGGTTCGGAATCGCTCAACGCCACCGTCGTTATCGAAGCTCTCCTCGAACCCGCTACCGGGCTCCCACGTAGGTATTGCCGCGAGAGCGGTCGTGGCTTGCGGAGGGTTCGTCGTTGTTGCGGTCGCCGCGGTCGTCGGTGCGTCGTGGGTTGACGTTGTTGCGATAGAAGTGGTTGCGATGGTGACAACCGGCAGAAGGCCAGCTTCGGTAGTCGGCACGACCGGCTCATCGACGAGTGGGCTTCGAAGGACCTTGCCCGGACCCCAGTCGTCGCACGCCACGTCCGGCGACACACCATGGGGTACGAAGATTCGTTGCGATGCTGGCTCCGATGTCGGCGCACCGTAGTAGCAGCCAACACCGGGAGTGCAGTCGTCGACGTCGAGGCCCTGCGGAACCACGACGTGGACGAAGTCGTCGCGCGTGGGGGTTTGGGCTGTGTTGGACGTGCCGAGTCCCTCGCTGCGGTATTCGTCCCAGCAGCCGGTTTGGGCGGTGGTACCTGCGTCCGACGATGCGGCACTCACCCCGAACGAGAGGACGGAGCCGATCATCGATGCGACGAGCAGCGCGGGAACCCACCGTGGGTGATGCCGCGATGCAGATGCTTCGTCCATATTTGCGCCTCCCGATGGTGCAAATGTTCGTGTCGAATGCTCTCGGAGTTGATTCGACAGTCTTGTAACGAAGCCCGCCTTCGCCTAGTTCCAAGATAGTGCTCAGAGCGCATAGATGCCCAATAGTTTGCGGGCCGCGGCGAGATTTCTTTCGATGACTACGCGGCGCGACCACAGCACATGTTTGAACGAACGTTCAAACATGTAATAGGGTGACGGGTATGGAAGACCAGGGGGAGTACGACATCTCGACGGGATGGCATCGATCGCCAGGCGCATCGATGTCGCTGCACGCCGATGCGTACACCGAGCAACGCTGGTTCCACGCCGATCAGACCGCCATCATTCGGCGCACGTGGCAGTGGCTGTGCCACGGTGAAAAGCTGCGAAACCCCGGTAGCTATGTCGCCGAAGAGATCGCCGGTATGCCGATCGTCGCCGTCCGCGATAGCGCCGGGGTCCTGCGGGCGTTCTACAACGTCTGTAAGCATCGCGCCCACCACCTTCTCGACGGCGAAGGAACGACGAACAACATCGTCTGCCCGTACCACGCCTGGAGTTACGACCTCGGAGGAAACCTGCGCTCGGCTCGGCATACGAGTCATCTCGAGAACTTCGCTACCGAGTCGATCTGTCTCGATGCGGTCCAGGTCGAAGAGTTTGGCGGCTTTGTGTACGTCTGCCTCGATCCGCAGACAGCACCGCTACGTGAGGTCTCCGGAGACCTCGGCTCGGAGATTGCGAAGTGGGCGCCCGACGTCGCCGACCTCACCTTCGCACACCGACTGTCGTACACAATTCACAGCAACTGGAAGAACGTCGTCGACAACTTCCTCGAGTGCTACCACTGCCACGTCGCACACAAGGACTTCGTATCGCTCGTTGATATGGATACCTACTCGGTGACGACACATGGGATCTATTCCAGCCATATGGCAGAAGCGGGCAAGAGCGATAACACCGCCTATGACGTGAGCGATGCAACGGTGACCGACCACGCCGTGTGGTGGCTGTGGCCCAACACATGCATCATGAGATATCCCGGTCGCGGCAACATGATCATCTTGAAGATCATCCCGGCAGGCCCCGACCTGACCTACGAGACGTACGACTTCTTTCTTGAATCGGCCGATCCCAACGAGGTCGAACTCGAGTCGATTCGGTACCTCGACGAGGTCCTCCAGGTCGAGGACATCAACCTCGTCGAAAGCGTCCAGCGCGGCATGCGTACGCCGGCTTTTGAACAGGGACGGATCGTGAACGATCCATCGGGCTCTGGACTAAGCGAGCATGCACTGCATCATTTCCATGGTCTTGTGCTCGATGCGTACACATCGTTCGAAACGAAAGGCACACGATGACCGAGGCCACCGCCACCACAACCACCTCCACGACAACCACCTCCACGACAACCGCCGGAACGACTGCGACCGGACGTGGAATGTTGGAGGGCCGTGTTGCCCTGGTAACCGGAGGTCGAGGGGGAGCGGGGCGAGCGGTCTGTGAGCGTTTTGTGGCCGAAGGTGCGCACGTCTTCGCCGCCGACCTCACCGAGGCCGGCTCGCTCGGTGACGACACCGGTGCCGGTACGTTTCAGCGGCTCGATGTCACGAGCGAGGCCGAGGTGATCGCCGCCATGGCAACGGTCGATGCGGCGCACGGTCGTCTCGATGTCCTCGTGAACGCGGCGGGCATCGAGGTCGAAGCGACGGTCGAGCAGACCTCGCTCGAGCAGTTCAAAACGATCATGGCCATCAACGTGACCGGGACGTTCTTGACGTCGAAGTACGCCTTGCCCCTGCTGCGTCGGTCGTCGAATGCGTCGATCATCAACTTTGGAAGCTACGACGGATTCATTGCCGATCCCGGGCTCGCCGCGTACTGCGCCACCAAAGGGGCAGTCCATGCGCTCACGAAAGCAATGGCGTGCGACCATGGGCCAGAGGGAATTCGCGTGAACGCGATCTGCCCCGGCTACATCGACACACCGATGCTGCAACAGTTCTTCCCCGAGGGGACCGATCCAGAGGAGGTGCGTTCCGAGGCGCGGGCGGTGCACCCGCTTCGCACGATTGGAACGCCGACCGACATGGCAAACCTTGTCAACTGGCTCGCTTCCGACGAAGCGCGGTATGCGAGCGGCCAGCTATGGGTTCTCGATGGCGGCTTGTCGGCCCAAGTTCAGCAGATGCGGCTGTAGCGGAGCCGTGCGGCGACGCTAACGTCGAAGACATCACGAACTCGAGCGACTCTCCCGATACTCACCCCGATAGTGCGTCAGCCGATGCGGGGCCAGCGGACCAACGGATTCTCGACGCCACGATGGTGGTGCTCGCCCGGGAGGGGGTGGCCGGCGTCAGCATGCGGGCGGTAGCGCGTGAGGCCGATGTGTCGGTTGGTCTGGCCAACTACTACTTCGAGAACAAGACCGCACTTATTGGCGCAGCGCTTGTTCGGATCGGCGATCAAGATGCCCTGCTCGTCGCACCAGCCGCCGACGGTGCGGACCCCATCTCGCACCTGCACATGGCGCTCAGGCGTGCGCTCGATCCCGAGTTTCTCACACGTGACTACCTGAGTCTTCGGCTGCAGCTGTGGTCGCTCGCCGGGGTCGACGAACAGTTTGCGAAGATCAATCGGACCGCTCAGCAACGGTATGTGCGTGGTCTCGCCGACCTCATCGAGGCGGCGCGCCCCGAGCTCGACCGAGCTGACGTTGACGCGCGGGCCGCCGACATCTTGATCGAGCAGAACGGCGTGTGGCTGACGGCCATCTTGATAACCGATGACGCGGCCGTCGCTCGTGCGATCGACCGGTGCGTGGCCCGGGCATTCGGCGACTGAGCATCGAATCTGCGGTTAGAGCCGGGGCGCGACGAGCGCGTACGCTTCGACTCAACATCGAGTTCGGGGGAACATGGCACACGAAACGGACGGTCTAGCTGTCGTCACCGGGGGAGCCGGCGGCATCGGCGCCGCCACGTGTGAGCGCCTTGCGAGCGCAGGCATGCGAGTTGTTGTTGCTGACCTCGATGGTGCCCGAGCAGAGGCGGCCGCAGCACGTCTCGTCGGTGCCGGACATCTCGGGATGCAACTCGATGTTGCCGACACCCCGGTGGTCAAGGAGCGGCTCGATGCACTGGTCGCCGAGCATGGACAGGTGCATACGCTGATCAACGTGGCCGGTTGGGATCGCTTTGTGCCCTTCGTTGACACGACCCCTGAATTTTGGGACCAGGTGATCGACATCAACTACCGAGGAACGCTCAACACCGTGCATGCGGTACTGCCCGGGATGATCGAAGCTGGCTACGGCCGGATCGTGTCCGTTGCTTCGGACGCAGCGCGAGTGGGCTCGTCGCTCGAGTCGATCTATGCGGGCGCCAAGGGTGCGGTGATCTCGTTCTCGAAGAGTGTTGCTCGAGAGGTCGCAAAGAACGGGGTCACCGTGAACGTGGTGTGCCCCGGGCCAACCGACACCCCGCTGATCCGGAGCATGGCCGACGACCTGGGGTCGGGCGAGCGGTTTATGGAAGCACTTACCCGGGCAATTCCACTGCGCCGCTTGGCGACACCCGATGACATTGCGCCTGCGATTGCGTTCTTGGCATCGGAGGAAGCGCGCTTTATCACCGGCCAGACGCTGTCGGTGAGTGGTGGCCTCACGATGGCGTGACACCCCGAGGTGCTCGTCGATCGGCGAGCGAAGTTCGACATTCAGCACAAACCAGGAGGATCTTCCGTGACAGCGAATTCACCAACGTCGGCAACATCGATTCAGGAGTACGAGACGCTCTATCCGACCCTCACCTTCGATCGTCCGCTCGATGGGGTCCTGCGCGTAACGCTCGACGGTCCGGGGCTGAATTCGGTATCGGAACGCGGGCACCTCGAACTCGCCGATGTGTGGCGAACCATCGACCGTGACGCGGGCACGAGGGCGGCGATTCTATGTGGGGCGGGCAAGGGGTTTTCGTCGGGAGGGAGCTTCGAGATGATCGACAAGATCATCGAAGATCCAGAGGCACGGCTCCGCGTGATGAAGGAGGCGCGCGAGATCGTGTGGAACGTCATCGACTGTTCCAAGCCAATCATCAGCGCAATGCATGGTCCAGCGGTCGGGGCAGGTCTCGTCGCAGGCATGCTGGCCGACGTCTCGATCGTTGCCCGTACGGCCAAGATCATCGACGGGCACACGAGGCTGGGCGTTGCCGCCGGGGATCACGCAGCGATTTGTTGGCCGATGCTGTGCGGTATGGCCAAAGCCAAGTACTACTTGCTCACGTGTGATGTCCTCACCGGAGAAGAAGCCGAACGAATCGGGCTTGTGTCGCTGTGTGTCGACGATGACGAGCTCCAAGACAAGGCGCTCGAAGTAGCAGCGAAGCTCGCGTCGATGTCGCAGTCGGCTGTTCAGCTGACGAAGCACTCGTTGAATCACTGGTACCGAAACGCTGGTCCAATCTTCGATAGTTCCCTTGCGCTCGAGTTCCTCGGCTTTACCGGAGCCGACGTGGTCGAAGGGGTCGCATCACATCGAGAAAAGCGACCTCCCACATTCCCCAGCGCGCCCTAACCCAAAGATTTGTACAGAATTTGGACCCCCACAGGTTCCTTTTTCTGTACAAATCTCTAGTTGGTGGTGTCGAACCAGAGGTGGGCTTGGCCGGTTCCGGCGACGGCTTCGTATTCGCCGAACTGTTCAGCGGTGAGCGTGCAGTTTCGGCCGCCTAGGGCACCGACCATCGTCAGGTAGTGGCCGAAGTATCCCTCCGGAGCATGCTGGGAAAACTCGGGAACGAAGTCGAGAACGCCAGCGTGATCGCCCGCTTTCAACATCGCAATGACCTTGCGATCAGCCGCGCATGCTTCGGGTGTTCGTATGTGGAGGTCGGGGTCGGCGGCTTCATGAGCTCGGAGTTCTTGGAGCGGCCAGAACCGATGACTGAGCCCGCCGCTGGCCAAGATCACTACCCGTCGATCAGTCTTTGCGATCGCGTCGGCCAGCATCTGGCCAAACAACAGGAAGTCCGCGGGAGTGCCCGACTGACAGACACCCGCCGACATCCAACGCTCATCTCCCTGTAAGAACGGGAGAAGGTTGATCGTCGGGTAGTGCACGGGAAGATGCGGATCGTCGATCGGCGTGATCCACGTGTCGTCGCGTCCATTGGCTTCACGCGCCCACGCATGGGCAAGCTCAGGATCGCCGGGCATGTCGTAGGGCATTTGAGACATGCCTCGAGGCAGCTCTTCAGAGGTGTACAGGCCCGACCGCCGCTCGTGGCTCGCCACGATATGTTCGATCGTCGTAAACCAATGGGTATCGATAACCACCACGGTGTCGGCGTCGAGGGGAGCGAGCTTTTCGGCACGCAGCTGATGGAGACCGGCGAACAACGTGGTGTCTTCGCCGTTGTTGAGCTCGCGGCGAGTCTCTTCGGGAAGCACGAGTGGGGGAACGTGCGACACGATCGCCGCTCCAACGATTGATCCCATTAGGAGACCACCTTTACTGGGAGATGTTTGATGCCCGCGATGAAGTTCGATCGTAGGTGCTTGATGTCGCCGTTTAGGTCGAAGCGGTCGACTCGGTTGAGGAGTTCTTCAAAAACAACCCGGACCTCCATGCGGGCAAGCCATGCGCCGAGGCACAGGTGTGGGCCGCTGCGCCCGAACGACATGTGGTCGTTGCTTTCTCGCTCGAGGTCGAATCGGAAGGGGTTTTCGAATTGGTCGGCGTCGTGATTGGCCGAGTTGTACCAGATCGCTACTTTGTCGCCGGCCTTGATCTGCTTGCCACGCATCTCGACGTCGCGTGTAGCGGTTCGGCGGAAGTGCATGGTCACCGCGCTCGTCCGGAGGATTTCCTCGACGGCGGTTGGAGTTAGCTCTCGATTGGTCTTCCACGCGTCCCAGAGCTGGGGGTGGTTGATCATGTTCCACAGACCGTGGGTCATGGTGTATCGGGTGGTGTCGTTGCCGGCAGCCACCAGGACCGTGACGAAGTTGTTGAACTCGAGGTCGGTGAGGGGCACCCCTTCCTTGTCCGGTTCGAGGAGCTGGGAGATGACGTCATCGGTCGGGTTTGCTCGGCGCTGTTCGGCCTGAACCTGGGCCCACTGAAAGATCTGGATCGAGGCCGG
>CALLAA010000185.1 GCA_938002955.1 uncultured Acidimicrobiales bacterium | reverse complement strand
TCGAACGATGGGCATGGGATGACCATCGTTGCGCCAAAGACCGCTGCGGCGAGGTTGCCCATGACCATGCCGAAGCAGTGGTAGAACGGCACCGGAATGGCGATGCGGTCGGACTCGTCATAGTCGCACATGATGCCGACGAACTTGGCGTCGTTGAGAATGGCCTTGTGGCTGAGGGTGGCGCCTTTGGGAAATCCGGTGGTGCCAGAGGTGTATTGGATGTTGATGGCATCGTCGGGCTGGAGTTCTCCCATGCGCTGTTCGAGATCTGCGTCGGTGATAGCCGAGCCCGCCTCGATGAGTTGCGTCCAGTCATCGGTGTCGAAGTAGACGACATCGATGAGGTCAGGACAGTTGTGCCGAACGGCCTCGACCATGTCTCGATACGCCGAGGTGAGGTATTCGGTCCGGGTGACGAGCATCCGACATCCGGACTGGTTCATCGCATATTCGAGCTCGCTGGTTCGATACGACGGGTTGACGTTGACCTGGATCGCGCCGATCTTGGCCGTCGCGAATTGGATATACACCCACTCGGCATAGTTGGGGCTCCACATGCCGACCCGATCGCCGACGTCGACACCTCGGGCCATAAGGCCTTTGGCGATCGCGTTTACCGACTCGTTGAACTCGGACCAGGTTTGGCGAATGCCCTGATGATCGACGACGAGCGCTTCGCGTTCGCCGTGCCGTTCGACCGTCTCGTCGAGCATGTCGCCGATCGTCTGGTCGATGAGTGGAACATCTGTTGCTCCCTTGTCGATTGCCAACACCATCGCATGTACCCCCGTCGAAGCGACCTCACCTATGGGCGAGTGTATGTGATCTCCATGTAGCGAGCGTTGCCGTCAGGGAGCGATCATCCCGCCGATACGGAGCAGGTTGCCGTCGAGGTCGAGTAGAGCAAATTCACGAAGGCCGTAGTCGGTGTCGGTGATGTTGACGAGCCGTCCAACCTTGCCAGCGACGCGCGCAAAGCCTGGCGTGTTCGTAATGCCGCTCCATCGCGTGTGCAGCGCCGAGGCTTCGTCGGCGGTTTCGTAGCGAACATAGGCAGCGTGATCGTTGGATTTGGGTTTCACACGACCAGCGCCATAGAAGTGCAACTCCATGCCGGCGTCTGCATGCACGAGCGTGAGGTAATGGTCGCCAAACCGGCCGGTCTCTTCGAAGCCGATGACGGCGTAGAACGCGGCTGTAGCGGCGAGGTCGCTGCTTGGAAAGATTGGAATCTGCGTCGTTGCCATGACTCAGGTCTAGCCCATGAGCCGTTCATCGAGCGGGTAGGTGCTCAGCTGTTCGCAACCGTCATCGGTGACCAGCACCTGTTGTTCGAGCTTGACGCCGTCGGTTTCGCCAACCGCGCCGACGTAGCTCTCGATACACAGCACCATGCCTGCCTCCATAACACCCTCATATCGATTCGGTCCGCGAAAGATCGGGTCGATCCGGGGGTATTCATCGCACATACCAACCGCGTGCACAACGCAGGGATAGGCCTGTTCGTGGAACGCCTCGTCCTGCACGTAGGCCTGTTGTTGAAATTCGCTGAAGCGCAAACCAGCTCGTACCAGGCCGGTGTTGTGCTCGACTTCGGCGACGGCCAACTGGTAGAGCTCACGTTGCCGACGCGTTGGCGTTCCGGGTCCGCAAAAGAAGGTTCGCGAGATGTCGGCGAAGTAGCCGAATGGACCAACCATGTCGGTGTCGAACGCGACGAGGTCTCCGGCTTCCACCCTCCGGGTCGAGGCCTCCTGAAGCCATGGGTTTGTTCGCGGACCAGAGCACAACATTCGGCCGTCGTGCCACTCGCCATCATTAGCCAGGTTCGCATATGTGAGGAGCCCCCAGAGCTGCGTTTCGGTGACGCCGGGTTGGATTGCATCGGCGAGTGCAGCGATGCCGAGTTCGGCAACGGCGATCGCCCATCGCATACACGCGATCTCATCGTCGCTCTTGATGAGGCGGGCCCGCTCGGTCACGTTCATGCCATCGACGACCTCGATGCCTTGTGCTTCAAGAGCCTGCACAACCGAGGGGTTGATGTACTCGAGGCCAACCCGCCGGCGGGTAGCACCGATCTCGTCGAGGTACCGAGCAATGTCTTGGGCGAGTTGTGTCGAGGCATCCGCCATCACCTCTCCCCCGTCGAAATAGCTGAGCGCTCGTGCATCGCGAATGTCGACCGATGGGTCGGTGACGCCATACGCACCGTGAAAGACCGTTGGACCGTCGGCTGCGAAGAAGGCGTAGGTCGTTGGCGTTCGTGACTGGAAGAGTTGATAGGAGCGATAGTCGAAGGCGTAACGCAGTGACACGGGGTTGTGGATCAACACCATGTCCAGGTTCCGCTGAGCGAGTTGTTGTGTCAGACGACTTTGGCGATATCGATGCAGACGCGTTGCGTCGATCTCGGGCATGTCGCGCCGGGCCGCCAGATCGCTCCATGTTCCGTTCATCACCGTCTCATCAGGGTGCATGAACCGAGAGTCTTCGCCATGACTGAACAGATGTCCAGTACTTCAGCCGCTTGGCCCAGCGCGGAATGACTGCTCGGACCCCCAGATTCGTGGCGTCGCGTCATACCATGCGCCTAATCGTCCCCGTGGAGTAGTCATGCGTCGTCTTGAAGAAGAAGTTGCCGAACGTGCATTGGCCTACGTGCTCGACCCTCCGAGCGACCCCAACGACGTCATCAACTACGCGTCTCCCGATGCGTTATTGCGCGTGTTCGAGACGTCGGTTGGCATGGCCTTTGCCGATGATGCTCCGGCCGAGCCCTCCGAACAGATCGTGGCAGCTGTCGACCACGTGATCCACCATTCGGTACACACGAGCCATCCACGGTTCCTCAACCAGAACTTCGCTGGGCCGGATCCGGTGTCTGTAGTTGGCGACTGGTTGGGCGCCGCGCTCAATACGACGGGCGCGACCTTCGAGGCCGCTCCGGTATTCACCCTGATGGAGAGCGCCGTGCTCTCGAAGCTCGGTCGGATCTGCGGATATCTCGACGATCCCGATGACCTCGTTCCACCGCTACCACCCGGACTGTTCTGCCCAGGCGGGTCGACGGCGACGCTCTTTGCGTTGCAGCTCGCCCGGCACCGCCATCAGCCCGATATTGCCCAGCGCGGCGCGGCGGGCGATCAGCTCGTGATCTATGTGTCGAGCGCTGGCCACTACGCAGCGACCAAATCGGCGGCGCTCTTGGGCATCGGTATCGACAACGTCGTCAAGGTCGCGTCGGACTCGGTGGGCGCCATGATTCCGTCGGCGCTCGAGACTGCTATCGCCGAGTCTGTCGCCGCCGGAGCCGTACCGCTTGCCGTGATCGGTACGTCCGGTACCACGGTGACTTCCGCGTTCGACGATCTAAACGCATTGGCCGATATCTGCGATGAGCATGAGCTCTGGCTGCATGTCGATGGTTGCTACGGAGGTTCGGCGCTGTTCTCGCCGAGCCATCGTTACCTGCTCGATGGGGTCGAACGTTCGGACTCCTTTGTGTGGAACCTCCACAAGATGATGGGTATGACCCAGCAGTGCACGGCGTTGCTCGTGCGCGACCCGCAGCAACTCGATCGGTGCTTTGCTGGCAAGGCCGACTATCTCTTCCAGCCCGACAAGCTCTACGCCGACTACGACTCTGGTGACCGCACGTTTCAGTGCGCGCGACGAATCGATGTGCTCAAGCTCTGGCTGTCCTGGAAGCACCACGGTGATGTCGGCTTCGCTGCCCGGATCGATCATGCGGTAGCGATGGCCGACCATACGCGGGCGCGCATTGCGGCGTCTGAAGGCGAGTTTGCTCACGTCACCGGCACGTTCACCAACGTGGTCTTTGCCTGGGTGCCTCCAGAGCTACGACCGATAACGCTCGACCCAGAATCGATGAGCGAGCTCGACCCCACAACGCACCAGACGCTCCACACATTGCCCCCAAAGGTCAAGGCGCAGATGCAGGCTGAGGGCACCGCCATGGTTGGTTTCCAACCAATCGCCGGGCTCAACACGTTCCGTATGTTGTTCATGAACTCCACAGTGAGCACCGACGACGTCGATGCCATCCTCGACCGCATCTCCGACTACGGCGTCGCGGCAATGTCCGCGACCGAACCGACGAACTGAGCACCCATGGCTACTCACATCAAATCCCCGTCGCCCACCGCAGCTCGCGAATCGGAAGACCTCGCGGCGCGCGTCGAAGACCTCCTCGACAGCCTGCGCAGCGATGGCGAGGAGCGGGCTCGTGAGCTCGCTCGTGAGTTCGACCAGTGGGACGGGCCGATCGTTGTCGATCGCGACACGATCGCAGAGGCTCGCGCGTCACTGGCGCCAACGTTGCTCGACGACATCGCCGCGGCACACCGGCACATCCGGGACTTCGCCACCGCACAGCTCGCATCGCTGCAGCCGTTCGAGATCGAGGTCGCCCCTGGACTTCGTGCCGGACATCGTCTCGTACCGGTTTCGGTGTCGGGCTGCTACGTACCCGCTGGCCGCTTTGCTCACATCGCATCGGCGTTGATGAGCGTCACCACGAGCGCTGTCGCAGGAGTTGGGACGACCGTTGTTGCTTCGCCAGCCACGGATGCTCGGGGCGGAGTGCACCCAGCGATCCTCGCGGCCGCTGACATTGCGGGAGCGGACATCATCTTGGGTCTGGGCGGCGTGCAGGCGATCGGTGCGCTGGCCTTTGGACTCTTCACCGGAAAGCCGGCCGACATCCTCGTCGGTCCGGGCAACAGCTATGTGGCCGAGGCCAAGCGCCAGCTCTTTGGTGAGGTCGGCATCGATGCAGTGGCCGGGCCGACCGAGTCGATGATCGCCGCAGACCACACCGCCGATGCACACCGCGTCGCCGTAGATCTGGTTGGACAAGCCGAACACGGCGTCGACTCCCCGGTCTGGTTGGTGACGACGAGCCGAGAACTTGCCGATGATGTTGCTCGGCTGGTTCCTGGACTTGCCGACGATCTCACCGAACCTGGTCGCACGTCGGCGCTCACTGCGTGGGAGGACCACGGCGAGATCATCCTCGCCGATACGCGGGAAGAAGCCGCGGCGATCTGTGACGAGTACGCCCCGGAACACTTGCAGATCATGACCGAGGACTTGCCGTGGTGGCATCAGCGCCTCACCAACTACGGTTCGCTTTTCCTTGGCCCGGAAGCAACAGTGACCTTCGGCGACAAGAGCGCCGGACCGAACCACATCCTTCCCACAAAGCGAGCTGCCCGATACACGGGTGGGCTGAACGTACTGAAGTTCGTCAAGCAGCTGACCTATCAGGAACTCACTCCTGAGGCCGCCCAGATTCAGGGCGAGCTGTCGGCTCGGATCTCGCGCTACGAAGGCATGGAGGGTCACGCTCGTTCAGCCGACCTTCGGGCCGAGGCCTAGCTCCATGTCCGACCCGATTCCGAGCATCGACCTCGACTTCACCGCACAAGATCCCATTCCGGAGTCAGCTGTCGAGCGAGCACAGGAACTGATGGCGTCGGGGAAGCTGTTTCGCTACGGCGAGGGTGGTGCTGACGAGGCCGATGCCTCGTTGCTCGAAGCGGAGTTCGCGGCCCTGGTGGGCACGAAGTATTGCGTTGCGTTCAACAGCTGTGGAGCGTCGCTAGCCGCTGCGCTCATCTCGGCTGGTGTCCAGCGGGGCGACAAGGTTCTGATGAACGCGTTCACGTTGGCGCCGGTTCCCGGAGCGGTTGCTCATGCTGGTGCCGAACCGGTTTTTGTTGGAATTACGCCCGAGTATCACATCGACCTCGACGACCTGAGACGAGCTGCCGAGTCGAGTGGGGCCACGTGGCTGATGTTGTCGTACATGCGCGGACACATCCCGAACCTCGGCGATGTCTTTGCGATCACCGAGGAGCTCGGACTCACCGTGATCGAAGATTGCGCGCACACGATGGGAGCGTCGTGGGATGGACGCCCGACGGGCACGTTCGGGATTGCCGGCTGCTTTAGTACCCAGTCGTTCAAACACGTGAATAGCGGTGAGGGCGGGTTGCTCGTCACCGATGATGAGGACGTCGCTGCTCGGGCCGTGCTGCTATCCGGCTCCTACATGCTGTACGAGCAACATGGCGCACGTCCGGGCGCAGAGGTGTTCGATCGGCATCGATTCACCACGCCGAACTTCTCGATGCGGATGAGCGCGCTCGCGGCTGCGCTGGTTCGACCCCAGCTCGAACTGCTCCCTCAACGCACCGAGGTCTGGAACGCTCGTTACCGCGAACTCGCCCATGGGCTACGGACGATCGACGGTGTGTCGGTCCCGGACCGGCATGAGTCAGAGTCGTTCGTGGCGTCGTCGATTCAATTCTCGCTCGACCACCACGACATTCCAGCGGTACTCGGCCGAGCGAGTGACCGCGGCGTGTTCATCAAGTGGTTTGGATCCGATGAACCGGTTGGCTTTACGAGCCGTTTCGATCACTGGCGGTACGCACCCGAACAATCACTCGCTGCTACGCCATCACTCGCTGCTACGCAGTCGGTGCTCGCTGGCTTGTGCGACATGCGGATCCCGCTGTCCATGACATCAGCACAGGCCACCGACATCGTTCGCATCGTCGCGCACGCCATCGAGAACTGACCGCAGTTCAAATCGCAGCGGCCAGCAGCGGTACTCCGGTGGCCAACAGCCCAGCGGCGAGCAGTGTGCCGACAAGCTGCGGAGCCACCCGGTTTGCGGATCGTGCACCGAGCCGACCACCGAAGACGGCACCCGCAATAACGAACGGTGCGTACGACCAACGCGGGTTGCCGGCAACAGCATGTCCGATCGAGGCCGCGACACCGGATGCGGCACCGATCGCCGTCGTGGTCGCCGCGGCCCGATGGGTCGACAGCTTCTGGAGCGACCGAATCGCCGGAACCGTCACGAGGCCTGCGCCAACGCCGAACGCTCCCGAAAGAACTCCCATGGCGGAACCAAGCCCGACGAGCGCAGATTTTCGCGGTGGCCCTGACTGATGCCCCCCACTCTCGTGGGCTCGGCGTGCCAGCACAAAGACCGCCAACCCGACGAGCAGTACGCCGATGATCAGATTGAAGGTTCTCTCCGGTATGCGATTCGCCAAGATGGCGGCGGAGAGGAACGCAACCGGTATCGATCCGAGCACGAAGCACTGGGCCGTCGGCCGGTCGATCAGGTCATCGCGAGCGTAGGTACCAGCAGCGACCAACTGGATGACGACCGTCGTTATCACACTGGTTCCGACCGCCTCGGCGCCGGAGAGGTCGAATACCAGGACGAGTCCGGCAACCATCAAGAACCCGCCACCCGCACCGGTGATCGAGCCATACACCCCGACCACGAGCGCGAGAACGAAGAGCCCCGCAGCCAGCTCGATGGTCACGAAGTCGGCCTAGACACCGCGTTGTAGAACGTTGCTGATCGTCCGTGGCAGATTCACGATCGCCGGGAATCCAGCTGCGCGCTTTGGTAGACGAACGAATGGTTTGCCGTCGGTGATCGCGGTCCTGACGCCGACAGCGACCTCCGCGGGCTCTACCAGTCGTTGAAGCTTGAGCTTCTCGTAGAACCGGTACATGTCGTC
The DNA here is from genome assembly GCA_938002955.1 of uncultured Acidimicrobiales bacterium. Taxonomy (GTDB): domain Bacteria; phylum Actinomycetota; class Acidimicrobiia; order Acidimicrobiales; family SHLQ01; genus SHLQ01. Next base: position 3,620 of record CALLAA010000185.1, on the reverse strand, counting down.
GACCTCGGCATTGGTCCGAAGATCGCTGAGCATGTCCGTATCGGTCTCGCCGATCTCCACCGTGGTCAACCCAACGCCAGTACCACGAAGTTCGAGACGAAGCGATTCTGCAAAAGAGCTGAGTCCCGCCTTGGATGCGCCGTACGTCGCAAAGAGCGGCGTGTTCACCGCCATAGCCATCGACGAGACATTCACGATGTGACCAGAGCCCCGAGCGATCATCTCGGGCAGCACCGATCGGCAAAACTGCACCGGAGCTTCGAGGTTTGCAGCGAACAGCCTGGTGATCTCGGTTGCATCGTGTTCGACGAAGGGACCGTGGGTACTGACCCCGGCGTTGTTGATCCACACATCAATTGCACCGGTTGCTTCGATCTGGGAGACGGCGTCAGCGCGTGCATCGGCGTCGGTGATGTCCAGCGCGATGAACGTTGCGCCTGTTCGCTCGGCGACCTCGGCGAGCCGGTCGGCTCCTCGGGCGAGCAGGGTCAGTTGTGCACCGGCAGTGGCAAGCTCGTCGGCAATCGCAGCCCCGATGCCACGAGACGCTCCGGTGATGACGACGCGAGCGTTCTGCAGATCCATTCGGTCAGGCTATGGACTCCAGCACCGATGCCAGCGAACCATTCGGTGTTAGTGGGCCAGTGCCCTGGCCAGTGCGACGAAGTTGTCGACGGCGAGGTCGGGTCCGGGGTAAGCAGATGCATAGGACATGTAGGGCCGAGAGATATACGCGGTGCTCATCCCCACAGCACGCGCTCCGGCGAGGTCCCAGTCGTGACTCGCAATCATCCACGCTTCCTCCGGCTCGACACCTGCGACCGTCAGTGCGTGCCGGTACGGGATTGGAGACGGTTTGAAGACCTCGACGGCGTCGACCGAGATCACGTGGTCGAACAGATCGCGGAGCCCGGCACGATCGACCTGCGCGTTGATCGACGGTGCTGCACTGTTGGTGAGTGCAATCGTGGTCCAGCCTGCTGAGCGAAGGGCTGTCATTCCCTCGACCACGTCGTCGAACGGTTCGACGCCGGCCATTGCTTCGGCGACCTGTGTCCATGCATCATCGGGGAGCGCGACGTTTTTCGACGCAGCGACCGACGCGAGTGCTGAAGGCGCCAGCACCCCGAAGTGTTGATAGCGATCCGTCGAAATCGACGTCATCGCCAGCTGGAGCACTTTCTGGAACCACACGGTGAAACCGTCGTTGCTTCCGAGCAGGCGATCGATCGTGCGTCGCACCGGGGCGAAGTCGAGCGTGGTCTCGTTCATGTCGAACACGGCGAGCAATGTCATTGCTCTGTTCTAGCTCACGGCTCGACGTGACGGCGCGGGATCTGCGTAACGCGGACAGGCGGGAGCGTCCGCGCTACGCAGAGACTGATACGTCAGCGGCCGGGTCCGGCGCTGACCTCTACCTCACCGTGGTAGCAGTCGACGGTGTACGGCGAACGGTCTGCGGTGAGGTGGTAGTGGTAGATGCCATCGGGGAACTCCGGGGTTGGCCCTACGTGACCGGAGCATTCGTCCAGGTCGTCGGAGGTGATCGTCGCGCCGCCCTCATCCTGTGGCCCATAGAACGGGAAGCCATCAAGCAAGAACCCGAGTATCGACGAGTGTTCACCGTCGGCATCGATGGAGTCGGTGATGCAGTACGGGATGCCGTGATAGTGGTACGTGCCTTGACCGGTTCCGTCTGCGGCGAGGGCGAGCGGATGACCATTGCAGGAGTCGACGAAGAAGATGCCATCGATCGAGAAGTTGTCATCGACGGCGACGAATGAGCGGTCGGGGTCCTCGTAGTCATTGAAGAGCTGGGCGCCGCTGATCGTGACACCGATGATTCCGAGATTCGTATCGGTCGTGGCGTCGGAGTAGATGGGGTTCAACGTAATGGTCTGGTCGACGGTGGTCGCCACTACCGCCACCGACGTATCGACCGCGGTCACTTCGTCTTCGCCAACCGGTGGGGAGAAGCTTCCTTCTTGCGGTACGAGGAACTGGTCGGGGAGTTCATGGTTAGGAATACCGTCGGATTCGAAGCGAAATTCGCCGTCGCCAATGGTGATCGAGACGTTGTCCCCCCATTGGGCAGACTCGACTCCTGCCGTCGTGTCGGTATCGCTTGAGTCCGTGTCGCTCGTGTCCGTATCGCTTGTGTCCGTGTCGCTTGAGTTCGGAACGGTCGTGTCGGTGTCGACGGTGCTGTCGTTGGTCGGTTCCGCGGCGGCGATGATCTCATCATCGGCAGAGGATCCACACGCCGCGAGGGCGCACACAGCGGTGAGCGCGATGAACAGTCGGCGTGGTCGGTTGAGCTGAAACGTCATCATCGCAACATCATGCGACGTCTACCTGTGAACTCCCTGTGGGTTCTCGGCATCGAGCTCGGGGGCGACGGTGTGCACGGTCTCAAGCACTGTGGGGCGGTCGATACCGACAGCAAGAACAACCGCCGTATCTCCTCCTTGCGGCAGCCACGACGCCGTGCAGGTTGGTGACATCACGACTCGAGGCTCACCTGCCGCAACACCGACCAGAACTGCCGACAGCACGTGGCGAGCGTTCCCGACCGATACGGCACTCCCCGCACCGGGAACCTTCGGACCGTATACCTCGCCGTGGTGTACGAGCGCACGACCTGACCGCTCGACTCGGATATCGAGCGCGAGCCGCCCGGATACTTCGTTGGATCGTCCAAGCGACACTTCCTCCACGATGCGACAGGTCGAGTCGCTCGATAGTGCCACGCTCGTGCTGGTGATGTGATTGGACTCCTGGACCGACACCGACGGTTCGTTCCACCAGTCGAGGTGTGCACCAGGTTCCACCACGCATCGGGTGTCCAATCGCGACGGCTGTTGAGTGGGTCCCGGAAGTATGACCATCGCTGCGACGCTACCGACGCGCGCTCGTGTACCTGACCGGACCCGCATATCGAGATTGAGCCGGTCACCACCAACGGGAGCGGCGGCCGAAGATGCGATCAGGATCGAGCCGCCGCTTTCACGGATGCTGAACGGTGGCGTCGAATGCACGGACTCGAGTACGAGTCTGCCTGCGGTTGTTCCAGCAATGAACGATGCCGTTGCGTCCACGAATTCTCGTTAGACCGTGTCGGCGGTGTGTTGACGTGCGATCACATTAGAGCGAATCCACTGAGCGACCTCGATGGCACCAGCGTCATCGACGAGGGAAGTTCTCAGCACGGGTCGATCAGCACGTCGTTCGGTCGCGTCGGCGAACATCCGATCCACGTCGGACCCAACATAGGGAGCGAGGTCGACCTTGTTGATAACGAGAAGGTCGGCGAGCGCAACACCCGGACCACCCTTACGTGGAACATCGTCGCCGCCCGCGGTGTCGAGCACAAAGATCTGCAGGTCGACAAGGCCTCGGCTGAAGATTGCGGTGAGGTTGTCGCCGCCGGACTCGATGATCGACAAGTCGACCGGTTGATGTTTTGCCTCGAGCGCTTCGACTGCGTCGAGATTGGCGGCGATATCGTCGCGAATCGCCGTGTGTGGGCAGCAGCCGGTCTCGACGGCGACGATCCGGTCCGCCGGAAGCACGCCAGCGTCGAGCAGTGCCTGGGCGTCCTCGGAGGTGAAGATGTCGTT
>CALLAA010000184.1 GCA_938002955.1 uncultured Acidimicrobiales bacterium | reverse complement strand
CCCAAAGCCTGGGCCGCGAGGCTCGCCCCGGACTCGCTGCCGGATGTGACCGGCTTCGAGGTCGGGAGAGTTTATGAGGCTGGCTCAGGGCTCATGGCCGGCGACTTCTTTGACGTCTATCGGGTCGGCGACAAGCGCCTCGCAGCCGTTATCGGCGATGTTCGCGGCCACGGCATCGAGAGCTCGATCACGGCCTTCCAAGCCAAGTACTTGCTGCGCGTCTTCCTCCGGCAGTTCCGCGATCCCGCCCAGGCGCTCGAAGAGCTCAACCAGCAGATGTCGGAAATGGACCGAGGCGAAGAGTTCATCTCCATGATCGTCGTGGTCTTCGACACCGAAGCTGGCACGATTCGCTATGCGTCTGCCGGTCACCCCGCAGGCTGGTTGTGGCACGCACGCGAGGTACAACCTCTTCGGGCCACCGGACCGCTACTCATGCTCGACCCCGGAGCGTCGTATTTCAGCAAGGAAGTACCGTTGGCACCCGATGATTTCGTGCTGCTCTACACCGACGGACTCGCCGAGGCACGTAACGGCGACGAACTCTTCGGCGAAGAACGAATTGCCATGGCGATCCGTCGCGATCCTGGTGCGTCCCCTGAGGTCCTCACCAAGGCATTGCTCGAGGCCGCCCGCGACTTCGGCAACGGCATGATCGACGACGACGTCGCAATCCTGGCCGTCCGCCGCAGCTAGCTCACCGATACGCTCCTGACCATGCCCTGGTGCGACTCATGCTCGGCGTATCACGCCCCGACCGCACTCGATGGCGGCAGCTGCCCAACGTGTGGCGGGGTGGTCACCGACAACACCCCACATGACCACGAGGACGACCGAACCGTCGGACAATCAGCACCGTGGCATTTCTGGATAGTTGTCGTGGCGCTGGCCGCATATCTGCTCTGGCGAGCCATTGTTGGCGTCATGTGGGCACTCGAGCGCTTCTAGCGCAGAGATCTTTGTAGCGGCGCCGAATATTACGTGCGGGCGCACACGAATTGGCCACGGTGCCACTACGATCGACGGCTGTACGGGCTGTGGCGCAGCTTGGTTAGCGCGCTTCACTGGGGGTGAAGAGGCCGGAGGTTCAAATCCTCTCAGCCCGACAACAATTTTGTTCAGCGGTCGCAATCCGAGCCCTGGCGGGCTCTCGATGCTCGGCTGCTGGCCCGAGGCCGACCCCGCCCAGACCGGCCGCTACTTCTCGTAGAGCGTTACGACCGCAGCTCCGCCCAGGCCAATGTTGTGTTGGAGGGCCCGTGTTGCACCTGCGACCTGTCTATCGCCGGCCTCGCCGCGCAGCTGCCAGCTGAGCTCAGCGCATTGCGCGAGACCAGTTGCACCCAGCGGATGCCCCTTGGAAATCAAGCCTCCAGATGGGTTGACGACCCAGCGGCCGCCGTACGTTGTCGCCCCGGCATCGATGAGCTCACCGCTCGCCCCTTCGTCGCACAGCCCCAACGCCTCGTAGGTGAGCATTTCGTTCGGCGAGAAGCAGTCGTGCAGCTCGATCACCTGGACGTCGCTCGCATCGAAGCCCGCGAGCTCATAGGCGGAAGCCGCAGCGGCAGCAGACATGTCCGCACCAACGATCGTTCGAGCGTCGTCGGTAGCGAACGACGACGCGAAGTCGGTCGCCATGGCCTGCCCGGCGATCCGGACGGCGTTGGATTCGCGCCCAAACCGCTCGACGGCGTCTTGGCTCATGAGCACCGCAGCGGCAGATCCGTCCGAGGTCGGCGAACACTGGAGACGTGTCAGGGGTGCGTCGATCATCGGCGACTCGAGTATCTGGTCGAGTGAGTAGACATCTTGAAACTGTGCATACGGGTTGTTTGCTGAATGGCGGTGGTTCTTCTCGGCGACCTTCGCGAAGTGCTCGGGCGTCGTACCGAATCGACGCATGTGATCGTCTGCGGCACGCGCCCACATCTGTGGGGCGATCGGCGTTTCCCGCGGCTCGTGCAGTTCGTAGAGGTGCTCGATGTGTTGGCCGAGCGGGTTCGCCCGACCATCGGTTTCGAGTCCCAACGAACCTCGCTGCATCTTCTCGAACCCTACGACGAGCACGACATCGCACAGGCCGCCAGCGACGAGTTGTCGGCCATACATGAGTGCTGTCGATCCGGTTGCACAGTTGTTGTTCATGTTCACGACCGGCACGCCGGTGCATCCCAACTCATATACCGCCCGTTGTCCCGACGTCGATGACCCAAAGACGTGGCCAACCGAAACATGCTCGATGTGCTCGTAGGTCACAGCAGCATCGCGCATTGCGGCGGTTGCCGCCTCGCGAACCATGTCGGGGTAATCCCAGTCACGGCTACCAGGCCGCTCGAACCTCGTCATACCAACGCCGCCAACAAATACGTCTCGTGTCATGGTTTCCTCCGCCACCATCGTTGCACAACCTGCAACACCTAGTTCACAACAGTGCCTCCACAGCGACAGCATGCGAGCCGGAGTACTGTTTCGAGATGGCCGAACAAGTGCGTGAAATCGCTGGACGTGAAGTCACGATTTCGAGCTCGGACAAGATGTACTTTCCCAAGCTCGACCTCACCAAGGGTGATGTCATCGACTACTTCCTGGACGTGTCGGAGCCAATCCTCAATTGCTTTCGCGATCGGCCGGTGCTGCTACAGCGTTTTCCAAACGGCGTCGGGGGCAAGTCGTTCTTCCAAAAGCGCATCCCCGATAGCGCTCCCGAGTGGCTGCAGACCACGACGGTCGAGACCGTCAATGGGACGCCGTCGCGTGCGCTGGTTATGGCCGACGCCGCACATCTCGCGTGGGCCGTCAACCTTGGCGCGTTCACCCTTCACCCGTGGCCCTTCCGGATGCCCGGACGTTATGTCGATGAGCTCCGGATCGATCTGGACCCGGTTCCCGGTATTGGCTTCGACGAGGTCCGACACGGTGCGCGGCTCGTTCATGAGTGGTTCGAAGGACAGGGCATCTCGAGCTTCGTGAAGACGAGCGGCAGTAAAGGTCTTCATGTGTATGTTCCGCTCGATGGGAGCGAGTCCGGTCCGCAATGGAACAGCTACGACGTCCGAGGTGCTGCGGTAACCGTCGCTCGACGACTGGCCTCGGCCCACGGAGACGTGCTCACGGATGCCTGGTGGAAGGAGGAGCGTGGACGTCGGGTGTTTATCGACTTCAACCAGAACGCTCCCCACAAAACGGTGTTCGGCGCCTGGTCGATACGGGCGCGGGTCGGAGCGCAAGTATCTACGCCGATTGCATGGGCGGAGCTCGAGACGGTTCAGCCCGACTCGTTTACTGCGTTGAGCGTTCCGGGTCGGCTTGCCGAGACGGGCGATCCATGGGCCGATATGTACAGCGCACCGCAGGACATTAGTGCGCTCGTGGAGGAGTTTCGGGACGGACTCGAAACCCTGGGTGACGCACCGTGGCCCCCCGTGTACCCAAAACAGCCGTTCGAACCGCCTCGAGTAGCGCCGAGCCGGGCAAAGGCGACCGAGGACTAGTCGCCAACAGCGGGATCGGTGCCGATCGTCAGCGTCGGGAGGAGCGATACCGGCGGCTGTGGAGCGGGTATCTGGCCGGCAGCCGCGGCAAGGACATCCTCGCGCAGCACTCCGAGACCGACGTTGCCACTGTTGAGTGCGGGGTCGGTGCAGCCATCAAATCCGCCTGTTCCGGTGCTGGAAGAGTCGGTGAACTGGCGGCCGAGCGACGTTCCGGAGTCGTCGGTAAACCACCAACGGAGAATGCCATCGACGATGGCTTGGGCTTCGGCATCGATGACGTCGGCACGGCGCATGAGCGCTGCTTCGGAGCTGTTCGACAGGTAGAGGAACTCGGTGATAACCGAATTGAGTTCGGGGGAGAAGCGATGCACCCCGTACAGGTCTTTCCCGTCCTCGCGCAGGCGCAGCGAAGCACCTTCACTAACCGTCGACACCCACTGCGCGTCGAACTGTGCTGCAGCTGCACTGAGCTCGTCGTACAACACCCTGGCCAAGCGTTCGGAGTCCGGTCGGGCCTCGGAGTAGAAGATCTCGGTACCTGGTCGGCTGGACCGGCGAGTGGCGCCGCCATTGTGATGGAGGGACAAGAAGACATCGGGGGCGACCGCCTTTGCGATGTTCGCCCGGGTCTGGATCGGCACCCGGTAGTCGCCGGTCCGGGTGAGGATGGCGCTAATGCCGAGCTGCTCGAACTTATCGATGACGAGCTCAGACACCTCGAGGTTGACGTTCTTCTCGAGAAGTCCGCCACCAACCGCCCCGGATTCAGAGCCGCCGTGACCGGGATCGATGACGACACGGGCGCGATCGATGATGGTGGCGTTGGCGATGGTCGTCGTCGCGCCGCATGGCGTTTCGACCGTCCAGTTGCCCTCGCTACCGCCAAGGACAGGGACGACGACGCCGCTATTGGTGATTGCGACGCCGCGTGCTGCAGCGATTGTGTCGGGGTCGACGGTATCTGGAGGAGCGGTGACGGCATTTCGACAGTTGACCGTTCGCCGTGACTGACCATCCAGGAGACGAAGGCACACCCGATGCATCCCGGGAGTGACCCGGACTGCTTCGGAGAAGGCAGCGGTTCGACCAAAGCCAGATGGGCGTGGGGTAGCTCCGGTGGCGACCTGCAGACCATCGACCAGAATCTCGTAGGTAATGGACTGGGCGGAATCGGGGTCGCTCGCCACACCCTCGATGATCAAGGAGTCGTCGCCGGGTGTGATCGTGGTGAGGTGTCCACGAGGCGCTCCTGCCCATCGGCCGATCGCCGGCGCGAGGCCAGGGTCGTCAGCCTGAGCCGCTACTGGGGCCACGAGCGCCAAAACGACGGTCGCGACGAGGAAGACAAAGCGGAGCTGCACCCCGCCGATTGTAGAGGGTGCCATATGGGAGTAATCGGCGCGGGGAGACGTGATATGAGTCAAACGGCCTACATCGAGAAACCGGCCGATGATCGGCTACCGTCGGTGGGGTATGCCTAGTCGCAGACCGTGGCGCAAGTCGCCCGATTTTCCGGATCACCCCGGACGCTTCGACGATGTCGGCGACGCATATCTCGATGCCGTAGCGAGCGATATCGAGGGTTTTGGCGAGACTGGTCAGCGCGGATTCTCCGATGCCTGGGCCGAAACTACCGACGGGCTCGACAACGCAGCCGCAGCGTTCGCGACAGACGAGACGGACATCAAGGGCCGCGATCTCGATGCGCGGTCGGGGGCGTGGAAGGTTGCGGTTGGACTGCTCGTCATCCTTGGTGCCGGCGCCGGGTGGGCGTACTCGCAAGGGCTCTTCGATACCGAACCAACCGCTGTCGCTGACGCATTAGTCACCCCCTCACTTATCGCGCCGGATGCGTTGCGCGAGTATGACTCCGAGCCGACATCGGTAGTGCTTGCGACGACGTCCAACGGCGACGCGATGTTTGTTCGTGGCGTGGACGAGTCGAATCCCCAGCCGATTATCGAGTCTGTTGCTCCACTCGTCGAGTCCTTCTCGGCGGGTCCGGTGTTGTGGGGTGGTCGTACCCATATCGCACTCACCGGGCCGGGATTGTCGGACCCGGAACTCTGCCTCGTTGCAACGTTGGTATCGGTCGATCTGCGAACCGTCGACTTCGCCGCGACGGGGAATTGCCCCGACACGTTCGAGAGCACCGGCGATCGGCTTGCGTGCCGGGGACCGAACGCCGTGCTGCTCGAGGTCTGGCCCTTCGACCCGAGGGCCGCCACGAAGCCGCCAGCTGCGACTGCCATTCGTTTCCGAGCCGAGCGCACCGATGGCACCACGGTCATCTCACAGCGGGGAACAGTGGCTCTCCCCGGTGCACCCGAAGGCGATGCCCTGCTCGTGTCAGCGGCCGTCCTCGGTGGCTCTCCCGGCGATCTGGTGACCATCGATGGGCACGAGTGCACGCTGGTCGATCGAAGCGATCTCCTCATACAGCTCTTGCCGTCCTAACGAACGTGTAGGATCCGCGACGTGTGTGGACGCTTTGCATCGACGACACCGCCCGACAAGTTGGCGGCCTATTTCGGCGCTGAGGCGCCGATCCTCGGCGATGAGGAGGTCTCTGCCGACTACAACGTCGCCCCGACCCGCGACGTGCCGATCGTGCGTGTCCGAGGGGACGAACGCCATCTCGACTACCTCCGCTGGGGGCTCGTGCCACGATGGGCCAAGGATCTGCGGATCGGCTCGAAGATGATCAACGCTCGAGCGGAGACGGTGGCCACAAAGAACTCGTTTCGCTCGGCGTTCGCAAAACGCAGGTGCATCGTCACCGCTGATGGCTTCTATGAATGGAAACGTCTCGACCCAAAGACCAAGCATCCCATGTACATCCACCGTGCCGATGGTGACCCGTTAGCGTTCGCGGGGCTCTACGAGCGCTGGACCGATGCCGAGAACCTTCGCGAAATCCACACGTGCACGATCATCACGACGACACCGAACGAAATGATGGCCGAGATTCACGACCGAATGCCGGTTCTGCTGTCGCCTCAACGGTGGGACGAATGGCTCGACCCCGCCAACGCAGATACCGAGTCCCTCCAGCGCCTTCTCGTACCGGCTCCCGATGCGCTGCTGACGTCCTATGCGGTATCGACAGAGGTCAACAGCGTTAAGAACAACAACGCAGATCTGTTGGCTCCGATCTCATGACATCAGTTTCTTGGGCGGACTCCGATTTCCGCCGTTCCGTACGCAATCTTGGGCTGCGCTGGCAAGCACGGCTCGAAGGCAATGGCCCCGACCGAGCCATCCCATGGATTCTCGCCACGTTGCTCTTCGTGGGCTTCGGTGCGTTGTCCCTCGCTCGGTACCGCAGCCTTGAGCTCGGGTCGCAGCTGGCGGCGTGGATGCAAGGTATGTGGCTCGTCGCAGAGGGGGAGGACCCGCTCGTATCGCTCACGGGCCGAGATCTCTTCGATGGCCAGTTCTCGCTCATTATGTGGCCGCTCGCAAAGCTGTCCGCGGTGTTGCCGGCGGGCCCAATGCTCCTCACGTTGCAAGCCTTTGCGCTGGCCATTGCCGTGGTTCCGCTGTGGCGAATCGCTCGCGGAGTTCTCGAACTCGGCGTCGAGACCGCACTCGTACTCGGGCTGGCCTACGGTCTGCAACCGCAGCTTCACAACTTGAACCTCGCCGAGTTTCATCCAGAGTCATTCGCCGTTCCGGCGTTCCTCTGGGCATACCTATTCAGTCAGGACAAGCAGTGGGTGCGATATGCGATCGCCGTCGCCTTTGCGCTGTCGACCCGCTCGGACCTTGGCCTCGTCGTGATTGGCCTCGGAGCACTGCTCGCCGTGGAAGGCCGAACCAGGTCCGGTCGGGTAACGGCGGCCGCCGGTGCGATCTGGGCCATCTTGGCGCTGGGTGTCTTTCGGGCGGACCTGTCCGGGGGCGAGTTCGTCTACGGCGACGCCTTCATCTCGTACGGCGATGGCCCGATCGCGATTCTGTGGGGGATGCTCACGAACCCAACTCAGGTCCTCTCGGACTTCTTTGCCGAGGAGAACTTCCAGAATCTCGTCTTGCTGTTCGCGCCGTGGCTCTTCCTTCCCGTTCTTCGGTTGCGGTTCCAGCTGCCCCTGTTGCTCTTTGGGGTCTTTCAGTTCTTGGCGGACACCCCGCCTGGGGAGTTCGGCAATCCCCAGCAGTATGTGGCGGCGCTCGCGTTCTTACCGATCGCGGCGGCCTTTGCGTTCCGTGCTGTTGGCCGGCGATCCGTTCGGCGAGTGTTCGTCAACGGGCGTCTGCTCGGCGGCGTGTTGTTCGCAAGCGCAGCGTTCTTTCTCTTTGCCTCCGGCAGCAGTTTGTACAACGATCCGTGGACCTGGGGGTCGCGTTCGGTCAACGACCTCGACGTGATCGAAGCGACCGAATCGGTACGTCCAGACGACTCGGTAGCAGCCCTCGAGCGTGCGCTACCTCTGCTCGCAGATCGAACCGACCTGATCGCCTTTCCTGCCGGACTCGAGATCTACAAGCCGGCCGAGCCGATCTTCAATAGCGATGTCATCATCGTCGACGAGTCCGACGACGGATGGAACGACACCGGGCGGTTCACCTTTGACCAGGTCATCGAAGCAAAGGGCTACATCGTCGAGAACCGATTTGGGACGATCTCGGTTTATCGGCGAGATGTGGTCGCGGAATGACCCGCGTCGATAAGCGCTGAGCGCAGCGACAGGAGATACTCATCGAGCAGTGCCTGGTCTGGGTTCGGGTTTGCGTTCGTGAAGTCGAGCTGAGCCATCGAGTGCATCGGTACGACATGCAGATGTGTATGCGGAACCTCAAAGCCAGCGATCATGAGACCGATGCGAGCCGGAGAGAACACCGACATCTGGGCCCGGCCGACCGCATGTGCAACCTCGGTGAGGTGTGCGGCGCTCGATGCACCGAGGTCCGTCCACAGATCGCACTCCTGTCGTGGGACGACGAGGGCATGTCCTGGCGCCAACGGACGGACGTCCAGAAAGCTCACACACATGTCGTCTTCCCACAACATCCGAGAGGGGATCGCCCCGTCGATTATCTTCGAGAAAATGCTGGCCATAGGGGCGAGCGTAGCGTCGATACGCTGGTCTTATGACCTCTGAGCCGGCAACCCCTGAGCGCACCGAATGGCGGCCATTCACCGTGCCGAATGCGATCACGTTCGTCCGCCTGATGTGCGTCCCGGTATTCGTCTGGCTGTTGTTCAGCCGAGACGACCGAGTGGGTGCTGCGGTCCTGCTCGCAGCGCTGGGTTCGACCGACTGGATCGACGGCTGGTTCGCTCGACGATTCGATCAAGTGAGTGAGTTTGGCAAGATCTTCGACCCGTCGGCCGACCGGCTGATGATGCTCACCGCCGTGATCGCTACCTGGGTCGACGGGTCGGTACCTGCGTGGTTTGCCTTTCTCACGCTCTTGAGAGAGGGGCTCGTTACGGTCGCCGCGCTCGGACTTGGGGCGTTGGGTGTCGAACGGTTCGACGTGACGTGGTGGGGTAAGACCGGCACGTTCTTCTTGATGTTTGCCTACCCGTTTCTCCTCGGCGGAGCCTCGACGCTCGCGAGCGCCGAGTGGCTACGAGCAGCTGGTTGGCTGTGCGGGATCCCCGGACTCGTCATCTCCTGGTATGCAGCGGCGGGCTATGTACCCATTGCCCGGGAGGCTCTGAGGGAGTCCCGGCGCTGACTTGTCGCCGTTGGCGCCAACTTGTGTCAGACCATCTGACTACACTCGCCACTAATGGGAATTCCACAAGACCTTCGATACACCAACGACCATGAGTGGGTCCGAGTCGATGGCGAAAACGTCCGAGTCGGCATCACGGACTACGCCCAAGACGCCCTTGGCGATGTGGTGTACATCGACCTGCCCGCTGTCGGCGACTCGGTGGACGTTCAGGCCGGAATGGGCGAGGTCGAATCGACGAAGTCGGTTTCGGACCTGTTCGCTCCGGTTTCGGGGACCGTCGTCGAGGTCAACACGTCGCTAGAGGACGCCCCGGGCCTCCTAAACTCAGACCCCTATGGCGAGGGTTGGCTGTGCGTCTTGTCCCTCGACGATCCGACCCAGCTCGATGCGCTGCTCGATGCGGGCGCATACGCTGAGCTGATAGGGGAGTGACCATGGATCGTGTATGCCCAGCCTGTAATCATCGCAACGATATTGGCGCGAACTTCTGCTCGTCGTGTGGGGAACGAATTGGCGGTGGCCCCGACGACCCGACAGCTGCGATTCCCGTCATCGATCAGTCCGATCAGCCAGAGCAGCCCGATCGCGATCACCTCGCCGACCGAGAGGCGTTCGACGAAGCAACGGGAATTCTGGTCGTCGATGATGGCCCAAAGGGCGGTTCTCGCTACGCACTCGATTCGCCCTTGATAACCGCTGGGCGCCATCCCGAAAGCGACATTTTTCTCGACGATGTCACGGTCTCTCGCCGCCATGTGGAGATCGAGAACACCGACGGCACCTATCGGGCCAAGGACGTTGGATCCCTCAACGGCACGTACATCAACAAGCAGCTGATCGAAGATGCCGAGCTCGTCGATGGTGACGAGCTGCAGATCGGTCGATTTAAGTTGCTGTTCTTCCACGGAACTGCCGTTCCCGACCAGTAGCCGCTGGCCCCGCTCGATAGGCTGGGCTTCCGCTTGAAGAGGAGTCATCGATGGTTCCAATGGAACTCGTTGGAGTGCGCGTAGAGCTGCCGAGCAACACCCCGATTGTGTTGCTTCGTGCGAACGCCGACGATGCCGAGGAGTCCGGTGGCCTCATGTTGCCCATCTTTATCGGTGGGCCCGAGGCGACCGCTATTGCGCTCGCCCATGAGGGTGTCGAACCGCCACGTCCAATGACCCACGATCTGTTTGCGCAGTCTCTAGACGCAATGGACGTGCGCATCGAGAAGGTGGTTATCACTGAACTTCGGGAGCGAACGTTCTTCGCTGAGCTCCATATGCGCTCGCCAAGCGAGGCTCGGGTCATGTCGGCTCGGCCATCCGATGCAATTGCGCTCGCAGTTCGTCTCGGTGTACCGATTTTCGCCGAGGATGAGCTCCTTGCCGAGGTTGGATATAGCGACACCCCAGAGGCCGACGAGGAGTCAGAGGATGTTGTTGAAGACTTCCGAGATTTCCTCGACTCGGTGAACCCCGAGGACTTTGCCTAATACCTGCCGTTGACGCATGCTCGCAGCCTTCGCGCGGTGCGCGCGAACGAAACCACCGAGGGTCATTGACCCGACGATCGTCCCGACTTAGGATTACGTCACCGTAATTCCACCGACGTTGTATCGACGTCGACGAATGGGCAAGGACGACACACATGACGCATCCAGACGACACGCTTGGCTTTAGTGGCAAGAGCACCGCCGAGATTGTGGGCATCACCTACCGCCAGCTCGACTACTGGGCGAGAACCGACCTCATCCGCCCGTCGATGGCCGACGCTACCGGTAGTGGATCGCGACGCAAGTACAGCTACCGGAACCTGCTCGAGTTAAAGGTCGTCAAGAACCTTCTCGACGCCGGCATCCGGCTGGAGCAAGTTCGCGAGGTCTTCGCGTACCTACAAGATGAGCTTGGTGAAGACATTACGACGGCGAATCTTGTCGTGAACGGAAGTCAACCAACGCTTGTACGCAGCGGCGAAGAGATGATCGACCTGTTGCAGACCGGCCAGGGCGTACTGAATATCTTGCCCCTGAGTGGAGTGGTCGATGAGCTCGACGAGAAGCTCGTAGAGCTCTTCCCAAGTCGGGCCGCTACCCCTGGTTCGGACACTGCTACGGCCGCTGTTGGCCAGTAGCCGTCTCCGGTGGGTCGCAGTAGTCGTTTGGTTTGCGCTGAGCGGCTGCGGCTCCGACGACGTCTCGACGAATAGCGCCTCACCAACGAGCACGTCACCAACGAGCACGTCGACTACGGCTCCATCTAGCACGTCTGACCCTGAGCAAGAGCCCGAGACCGACGAGGCTGCCGTCTCCACATCACGAGATACGACGACCTCGGTTGCCCAAACATCGTCAACCACGGCCCCGTCAACCGCAGCTTCTCCAACGACGGTCCCTCCAACGACGGTGACGTCGACAACGACAACTGCTGCTGCCAGTACGACCACGACGATTACGACCACGACGGAAACAACGGTGGCACCTTCGGCAACGGTGCCACTGCCGGCCAGCATGCCGACCTACTCCTCGGCCATCTCAGCGATAACCGATGACATTGCAGCCCGGTTGACGCATTCGTGGCGAGAAGGCTGTCCCGTTGGTCTTGACGAGCTTCGCTACCTCACCGTTACCCACTGGAACTACGACGGTCGGGCGACAACTGGGGAGCTCATAGTTCGAGCCGACTTCGCAGAGCCGATGGTGGGTGTGTTCCGCACCCTCTTCCAGAACGGTTTTCCAATCCAGCGGATGCAGCTCGTCGACGAGTACCAAGGCGACGACGACCAGTCGATGTCGGCAAACAACACCTCGGCGTTCAACTGCCGAGAAGTAGCGTGGAAGCCAGGAGTTTGGTCAAACCACGCTCTCGGGACTGCCATCGATATCAATCCGCTCGTGAACCCGTACGTGTCGAATACTCGAGTACTCCCACCCGAAGGTGCGATCTACATCGACCGAACCGTGGAGACCCTCGGTGGTATCTACGCCGGCGACGTCGTGACCGAAGCCTTCGCTGCGATTGGTTGGGGCTGGGGAGGAACCTGGAGCACTGCCAAGGACTGGCAGCACTTCAGCGCAAGCGGCGGGTAGGTCGCCGGCTACAGAACGTCGTTGCGCAGCTGGCGCAGCGTATGGTCGGCGAGGACCAAGGCCGCCATGGCGTCGACCATTGGAACAGCGCGCGGGAGGACGCACGGGTCGTGGCGGCCCTTCGCTGCCAGCGTGGTGGCTTCGTTGTCGACCGTCACGGTGTCTTGTTGTGAGGAGATTGTCGCCGTTGGTTTGAAGGCGGTCCGGAACACCAGGTCTTCGCCGTTACTGATGCCCCCTTGGACCCCGCCCGAGTGATTCGTTGCCGTACGGGGCATGCCGTCGTCGCCTGGAACGAACGCATCGTTGTGGGTCAGACCGGTCATCGTGATCGCGCCAAAACCGCTGCCGATCTCGAATCCCTTCGTCGCGGGCAGCGAGAGCATAGCTTTCGCAAGGTCTGCTTCGAGGCGGTCGAACACCGGCTCGCCAAGACCGACCGGCATGTGGCGAACAACCGTGCGAACCGCTCCGCCAAGGGAGTCTCCGTCGCGGCGTGCCTGCTCGATTTTGATGGTCATCGCAGCTGCCGCATCGTGGTCTGGGCAGCGTGTTGGGTCGCGCTCAACATCGGCAATCGTCACCAATGCCGGATCGACAGACGCGGTTACCTCGTGCACCTGGTCGACCCACGAGACGATTCGCGGGGCCGGGGTGTCGCGCCGTTTCGCAAGGGCGTCGAGCAATTGCATCGCTATCGCTCCTGCGGCCACTCGACCGATGGTTTCGCGTGCGCTCGATCGGCCGCCGCCGGCAATCGAACGGTTTCCGTACTTCGCGTCGTAGGTGAAGTCCGCGTGTGAGGGCCGGTAGAGCTCGCGCAAGTGATCGTATGCTCCGGAACGGGCGTCGGCGTTGCGGACCAGCATGGCTAGCGGAGCACCCGTTGAGGCGCCATCCTCGACCCCCGACAGAACCTCGACGAGGTCCTTCTCGTCGCGTTGGGTCGTCAGGCGGCTCTGGCCCGGACGTCGTCGGTCGAGCTGCTCCTGAATATGGTCCAGATCGATTGCGAGACGAGCGGGAAGGCCATCGATGACAACCCCGACGCCTCCACCATGGCTCTCACCAAAGGTCGAGATCGAGAATGTATGGCCGAACGAGTTACCCACGGCTCAAGGCTATCCGCCGGTCAACTATCCCAGTCGCAGTACGGCGCCATGGTGGCCGCACTCTACGGAGACGTTGCTAGCTGACGCCGCGCTCGGCAGCCAGCGCACTCATCGCAGCGCTACGCATATCGTTTGTGACCACTGGGGCAGGCCGTTGTTCAGGTCCTGCAGCAACAGCGGCAGCCTGCGGGGCTGCAGCCATTTCCTCGGCGGCCTTGGCCGACAAGGTCGTCAAGATATGCGACAGGAGCTGGACCAGCGTGTCGAGCGCCTCATCGGCATTACGAGCGTCCGTGCGAACAATCGGAACGCTGGAAGCGAGATCGAGAGCTTCGCGAATGTCGTTGACATCGTGAGCGGGAGCGCCATCGAACTGGTTGAGACCAATGATGAACGGCACGCCGCGCTGCTCGAAGAAGTCGATTGCATTGAAGCACTCATCGAGACGGCGTGTGTCGACGAGGATCAGTGCACCGAGAGCGCCGGCGGTGATGTCATTCCACATGAAGCCGAAGCGGTCCTGACCAGGTGTGCCAAAGACATAGAGGACCAGACCCTGATCAACGGTGATCTTGCCGAAGTCCATAGCGACGGTCGTGCTCGTCTTTTGCTGGACGAACGTTGCGTCGTCCACGCCGGATGCGGCGCTGGTCATCTTTGCTTCGGTACGAAGCGGCGCGATCTCTGAGACGGCACTTACGAATGTGGTCTTGCCCACGCCGAAGCCGCCAGAGATGACGACCTTGGCTGAGACCGGGCGAGCAGTGCTGTTATCGGTTCCGGATGCCATCGAGCAGTCTCCTTACAATTGCAATATCGTCTGAGCGAGTTGTTTCTAGTACCTCGAGGGTTCCCGCTCCCCAGAGATCGGCTACGAGTACGCGGGCCACGCCCAACGGCATCGAGCACTTTGCGGAGATTTCCGCAATCGAATTCGGTGTTTTACACAGGGAGTAGATGGCGGCAAGGTCGTGATCGGCCGGCATCGTACTGCCAGCGCTGACCGCAACCATGGCCTCCACAGCGAGCTCTCCGGCGTCGCTACGTGTCCGACCTTGCGTCAGAAAATACGGCCGTGTAAACGAGCCGTCTTCGAGTACTTCAGTGTCGTCTTCGTTCCCCATGAGTTATTCCTTCGGCGCGACCGGCCTAAACCGTGAGCACGTTCTTGAGTTCGCTGATGAGCTCGGGAGACAGCGCCGCGCCGGCACGCTCAGCGAGAAGCGTCATCTCGTATGCGACCTGGGCAATATCGGCACCGCTCTGGCAGAGAACTGCGAGCGAAGCGCCGTGACCCATGGACATGACGAACAGGTTGCCCATGCTCATCTCGACGACGACCTGATCCACAACGCCACAACCGAGGCAGACGGCAGCGCCGTTCGTGAGGCTTGTGAGGCCGGCGGCGATTGCAGCGAACTGATCGACACCTGACACATCGATACCTGCAGAGGAAGCGAGCAGAAGGCCATCGGCTGAAACCGCGACGGCTTCTCGAACGCCGGCGGTGTCTTGAGCAAAGCGTGACAAGAGCCAGGCAAAGTTCTGTGCTTCGGACGATACGGTCATGATTCGCTCCCGGTTTGGGTGGGCTGGTTGGAGACTGGGGCTTGCGGAGCAGGTTGTGCAGCACCCGGTGTTTCAGGCGTTGGCGCACTCTCTGCTGTAGGTGCTATCGGCACGGGAGGCGGAGAAAGTGAGGGGCTTCCTAGATTTGCAACAACCGGTGCTGGCATTGGCGCGGACTGTGGCACCGGCTGAGTCACTGGTTGAGCTGCCTGTGCCGGAGCTACGGGGGCGACCGGAGCCGCCGGAGCGGCTGGTGCGACCGGCGGTTGGGCCGGCGCTGCCGTAGGTGCAGGAGCTGGGGTCGGTGGAGCCTCGGTGGCCCCTGATGCTCTGCCTCGGGCAACCGCTGCGCGAATGCTGCGTAGCGAGTTGCTTACCTCGGCAGCGTCGCGCTTTGGTGCGGGGCCCATCGTGGTTGCTGGCATCGGCGCAGGTGCCGGCGCCGCGACCGGCTCGTTGGAACTTGCAGCTCCTGATCGCTTCGGGAAGCCAGCAGCGGTGATTTCGGTTGCTGGAGGATTCGATGGGATCGGCGGAGAGGTGAGTGCTGGGGTCTCGAGCGGGGGAGCCTCAGCAGGCTGTGATGGCGTCATCACCGCCGGCGTGTCCGGGACCGAAGTAGCCCCACGGCTGCGCTTCGGGAAGCCAGCAGCGGTTGTGCCCGTTGTTGCCTCTCGGGCGACCGGGCTTGGCAATGGCGTATGAGCTGGCGCCGCGGTCGCAGCGGGCGCAACAACCTCGGCGGTGGGCTGCTGTTGGGCAGCATCCAATTGCTCGGTTCGATGGGCGACACCTTCTGAGGTGCGCTGGTTGATCTCGATCGGTGATGCTTCGGCGCTGCTGAGAAGCGCGACGGGCATATCGATAAAGGCGATCGTGCCACGACGACGTCCTTCGCCAGTGGGGTCAGCGCTCGCAAGCCGAACGGTAATGCCCAGCTCCTGGGCGAGACGGCCAACCACGAAGAGACCGAGATATGCCGATGGTGCATCGGCGAAGTCCACCGGGTTCTTCAGGCGGTCGTTCACCTGAGCGAGTGCCTGTGGGTCCATGCCGATGCCTTGATCGACGATGGCCAGGCGGTAATGCGTCGACGTATGTTGGCCGAGCACCTCGATTGGAGTGTTCGGAGGCGAGAAACTGCCAGCGTTTTCCAAAAGCTCTGCGATGAGGTGCGAAAGGTCCGTCGCGAGGTTGCCCGACACGGTGGCCTTGTCGATCTCGCCGAGGCGCACACGGCGGTAGTCGGCAATCTCAGCGGCCGCGGCACGGAGTACGTCTCGTACGGCGATTGGTTTGCCCCAACGACGTGGGGTCTGCTCGCCGGCGAGCACGAGCAGGTTTTCTGCGTTGCGTCGCATACGGGTAGCGAGATGGTCCAAGCGGAACAAGTTCTCGAGCGCATCGGCGTCTGATTCCTGCTGCTCAAGCTCATCGATGAACTCGAGCTGACGGTTCAGCAGGTTCTGGTTTCGACGTCCCAAACTCACGAACGTTCGAGCGACGTTCTGACGTCGAAGCTTGGCCTGGCCCGCAGCGAGGTCCACAGCAGCTTCCTGCATCGTGTTCATCGAGTTCGCAAGAATCG
This sequence comes from uncultured Acidimicrobiales bacterium, assembly GCA_938002955.1. Classification (GTDB taxonomy): domain Bacteria; phylum Actinomycetota; class Acidimicrobiia; order Acidimicrobiales; family SHLQ01; genus SHLQ01. The sequence continues at coordinate 13,727 of CALLAA010000184.1, read as the reverse complement.
TGAGCTCGTCGTTTGTGTTCACGTCGAATTCGGGGAGCTCTGGAAGTTCCTCGGAGGTTCGAGCAGCCTCAACAACCGCGGGGATGCCTTCATCAGCGGCTGACTGCGCCTGCTTTGCCAGGGCGTTCACCGGGCGGGTGATTCGATTCGCCACCGAGCGAACTGCGAAGAAGGCGAGAATAAGTGCAAGGAGCACCAGGCCGAACACGCCATACACCAGGTACTGGCGGAGCTCGGACACGTCATCGGCGACCGACTGCACCTCGACGAGCGAAGCCGCAGCGATATCGATGGGCTGGCTCGTCTGAACAAGCCAGTTGAAACGCACGTTGTCGACGTTGTCCATGCGGTCTGAGACACGGCGTGCAGACGTGACGTTAACGTCGTCCTGGACAACACCTGGGTTCAACAGATTTACGTTCGCTCCAGATGCCGCGGTCATGAGGCTGCTTTGATCGAACACGATGGACGGGTCATGGGCGCTGCTGGTATCGGCCAGAAGAACCGAGGCGGAGGTGTCGATGAGTGCAGCCTGAACCGAGTCGTCACCGGCGATTTCGTCGAGGATCCACTGCGCGTTGCTCAGCGGCACACGGATACGAAGAACAGCGCCACCACGCGTGGTTGCCGGCGGTTCGGTCCACAGCGCTATTTCGAACGCAGCTGGGCCTTCGCCATCGTCGACGAACGAACGATACGAACTGCCGTCGGACACCGCACGGTTGAACCACTGCGCCTGGGAGTAATCGATCTGCGTTTCGTCGCTTGTCGAACCGAGTCGGAAGCCCTCCTCGGACACCAGGAGAACCTGGATGTTGTCCTCAAAGGTTCGGAGTTCCTCTTCAACGGTTAGCGCGAGAACCTGAGTACGGGTCGTCGTCGGCCCGGTCATTGCCTCCTCGAGCTCGGCTTCGGTCATCTCATCGATGTCTGCGGCACGCGTATCGTTACTCACCTGCACGACGGACTCTCGGAACGATGCCTGGCTGTTCAGGCGGTTCGCTCGGAAGATCCACTGATCGACGTAGTCGGCAAGCTCCCGAGCAGCCTGCTCGGATGCTCGGGTGGCTGTATCCTCAACCACCTGCTGAGTCAGAATTTCTTCAGCGGACTCAACAGCTTCGGTCGTTCGCTGCTGAATCAAGAAGATGCCTGCGATCGCCAACGCACCGAGGACCAACAGTGGGACAAGGGCAACCGGCAAGATTCGACGAAGAATCCTCGCCCGAATGGTCGTAACCTTCGGCGCGGTTTTCGGCGTCGTCGAGTCTGTGGCGTCGGTTTCCCGCTTGAGTTTCGTTGCCATTCTCATCCGTTCCTACATGCAGCTATGGCTTCAGTAGGTACGTCGGACAACTCGGAGGGTCGCCTATAGGACTTTTGGCCCTTGGGCCTTGAAATCTCGGCAACTTTCGACCACGGTGAGTGCCAAATATGGGGTCTACAAGTTGAGTAATGCCTGCTCGACAACCTCGCTCAGCGCCGGATGAATGTACAGCTGCTCGCGAGCCATCTGATCGACCGTCTGTCCAAAGGTCATGCCCTGTATCAGCTGTTGAATCAACGTCGACGCCTGCGGCCCAATGATGTGCGCTCCGAGCAGGAGACGCGTATCGGCATCGGCGATGAGCTTGCAGACGCTCGTCGTGTCCTCCATGGCCCACCCATACGCTGCCGAACCATACTCGTGAACGGTCGTCACGATCGAGTATCCAGCGGCGACCGCTTCTGGCTCGGTGAGGCCGGCAGCGGCGACCTGGGGATAGCCAAAGACTGCATGCGGCGTGAGGCGGCGGTCGATTTCTCGTAGGTCGTCGGAATTGGCCAGATTGTGGGCGACGATTCGGGCCTCCGCGTTCGCGGTGTGCTTGAGTTGTGCCGGGTTGGTGATGTCGCCCAGCGCCCAGATATCGCTGTGAGCGGTTCGCAGGTTCGCGTCGGTCACCACGTACCCGTACTCATCGAGTTCGACGCCGGTGGCTTCGACGTTCAGTTCGTCGCCATTTGGGATCCGGCCAATCGCAACGAGAAGAGCATCGCCGGTCACGGTCACGTCTTCGCCGTTCTCGCGCATCTGCACCGTGATCTCGCCGTCGTCGTCTTGGTGCATGCCGAGCAGTTCGACGCCGAGGCGAACGTCGAAACGCTCGCTGTAGGAATCGGTGAACCGCTGAGCAATATCGGGATCTTCGCGGCGCAACATAACCGAGCCACGATTGATAATCGTGACGTGGCTTCCAAGCGAACCGAAGACATTTCCGAGCTCCGCGCCGATGTATCCACCGCCGAGCACGATCAGGCGCTTGGGAAGCTCGCTGACCCGCATGATGGTGTCGGACGTGTGGTAGTCGACGTTGGACTTCGCCACGACGTCGGGGATGTTGATCCGGGCGCCCGCCGCGAGAACGATGCGATCGGCGGTCACCACCTCGGTGGTGCCGTCATTCATCGCAATCTCAAGGGTCTTATCGCCGGTGAATCTGCCAGATCCCTTGAAGACCGTGACGTGCTCTTGTTCGTTGGTCCGGTAGTGCTCACCGCCGGCTGCGATTGGATCGATTCGTCCAAAGACGCGGTCGCGGATCGCCGGCCAGTCAGCCCCGTCAAAGGTGGTGTGCACCCCGAGTCGGGGCCCGTCGTGCTGTGCGTGGTGGGCCATCTCCGCGGCGTAGACGAACATCTTCGACGGAATACAGCCAACGTTGAGGCAGGTGCCGCCAAACAGGCCGCGTTCGACGATGGCGATCGAGTGATCGTCAAAGTCCGGGGTCAGAAGTGAGTTGCCGGAGCCGGCGCCGATGATAAGGAGGTCGAAGTGTTTCACGGGTCTTCTTTGTGTAGCGATAGGGGGTTAGTCGGTTGAGCGCAGACGGCGAATAAGCGCCGATGTGTCGCTGCGTGATTCACCGGAACCCATCAGCTCTTCGTAATATTCGGCGACTGTCGATGCGATCGGTGTCGGAGCGCCCAAACGTTCGGCTTCGGCCAGTGCAATACCGAGATCCTTGACCATCCATTCGATGGCAAAGCCGAAGTCGAATGCGTCGTCGACCATGGTCTGGCCTCGATTCGACATCTGCCACGATCCCGCTGCGCCGTCGGAGATTGTGGCGAGCACCTTCTCCATGTCCAAGCCCGCCAGAATGCCGAGGTTCAGGGCCTCAGAGAGGCCCTGCAACAACCCGGCGATGGCGATCTGGTTGACCATCTTGCAGGTTTGACCAGTTCCGGTCGGTCCTATGAGCGTGCGCGTCTTTGCGTACGCGTCGAGCAGAGGAGCGGCGGTAACGAACGTCTTCTCGTCGCCACCGCACATGACGGTAAGGACGCCATTCTGAGCGCCCGCTTCGCCACCGGAGACCGGAGCGTCAAGGCAGCCAATGTCCTTTTCGGCCGCTGCAGCTGCGAGTTCGTGGGCGATCGTGGCCGACGCCGTTGTGTGGTCGATCAGGATGGAACCCACGGGGAGTCCTGCGATTGCACCCTCGGGGCCGAGCGCCACCGACCGAATGCTGTCGTCGTTGCCAACGATGAGCATGCCCACATCGGCATCGTTGCACGCTTCGGCGGGCGACTTGGCAAGGGTTGATCCAGGAAATTCCGTGACGAACCGCTCAGCGACGGACGCCGTGCGGTTGTACACCCTCACCTGATGGCCTGCAGTGACGAGGTGGCCGGCCATGGGATATCCCATCGCTCCGAGCCCAATAAATCCAATAACGGTCATGGCGGCCACGCTACATCCCGAGGATGTCGGGAATCTGTTCCCAGCCGCCTTCTTCGTTCGGCGCGATGATTGCGTCTGCCAAGGCCTTGATGTCGTCGGGTGCGTTACTCGGAACGATGGCGATCTTCGCACCCGTCAACATCTCGATGTCGTTGTGACCGTCGCCGACGACAGCCAGGCGATCCACGTCGATGTCGGCGCGTTCGCACCATGCGGTAATGCCCGTCCATTTGTCCACTGCGTGGGCTTGGATCATGAGACCGTGATCGCCCTCAAAGTGCGAGACGCCAATGATCGCTGTTGCAAGGCTGGCCGCGTTGATCTGCTCGGCGATCGGTTCGAGGAGGTCGTATGCGAAACCAAAGGCGCCGAAGCCAATGACTGCGCGATCGTCCAGTGCTCGGTCGAGCGAATCCACCCGTTCGAAGCCGGTGGCAGACGCGAGGTATTCGTCGCCGGCTGCGCTGCCCGGACCAACGAGCATGTCGGTCGTGGGATGGTCGATGTAGACGACCGGTTCGAGCGCCGCACCGCGAAAGATCGTCAAGATCTCATCGGCGTGGTCGTCTGAGATGCCGTCGACAAGGAACGATTCGCCCGCCAACGTGTCTCGGGCAAGCGCCCCGTTCATGAGCACTGCCGGCCGGCTGTCGAGTCCGACGGGCACCAAACCCTTGAGAGCGCCCTGAGCGCGACGCCCGGTCGCCACAGCGAACGGGACCTCTCGTCCATCGAGAGCCTCGACCACAGCCATACTCGCCGGATGTATCTCCATGGTCGGCGACCAAAAGGTGCCGTCGAGATCGGTTATCAGTGCGTCAACATGCATTGGTGCAATCGTAGGTCGTGACACATGTATCCGTGGATTGCCACCGATCTGTTCGCCGACGCGGCTACCAATAGAGCATGGATCTTTCTTTGGTGATTATGGCCGCTGGTCTGGGTAGCCGCTTTGGTGGAACGAAGCAGCTAGTAGAGGTCGGGCCCAACGGCGAGGCATTCCTAGATTTTGCGATCAAAGACGGCCGGGCTGCTGGCTGCCAACAGGTGGTTTTGATTATCCGCACCGACATTGAGGAAGATGTTCGGAACCACTTGCTCGCCCAATACGGTTCGCTCGACGGCTTTGTGTTGGTGCGCCAAGACGACTTTGGCCCTCAACGCGATAAGCCCTGGGGAACTGCCCACGCCGTGCTCTCTGCGGCCGCTGTCGTGTCCGGTTCCTTCATCGTGGTCAATGCTGACGACTACTACGGTCCCACCTCGTTCCAACTCGCCGCCGACGCACTATCGAGCGGTGATCAGTCGACGGGCGCACTCGTTGCGTTCGAGTTGGCGAAGACCTTGCCGCTCGAAGGAGCGGTATCGCGCGGCGTGTGTGCTGTGTCTGACGGACACCTCGCGTCGATTACCGAGACTCACGGAATCAGCCGTCACGAAGACGGCCAGATTCGCTCTGAAGACCCCGCTGGCGAGCACAGCGACGACACGATGGTCTCGATGAACATGTTTGGTTTCCCGCAGACGCTCTTTCCACACCTACAGAGCCAGTGGGAATCGTTCTATGACGAGTTCGGCGGCGAGCCAAAGACCGAGTACTTGCTGCCCGACGTGGTCGATCGTCTGCGCGAGGCGGGCGAGATGACCGTCGTTGTGCCGGTCTCTGCCGAAGAGTGGATTGGCGTCACGAATCCGAACGATCTGGAGCCCGCTCGAGCGAAGCTCGCGCATCGCTAAGGGCTACTCGCGGTTACGGTCGAGCCGATCTGCACCTGGATCGACACCGGGCAGCTGAGGTTGCATTGCCCCGAGGCGCTCGGCGGCAAGTTCCATCACCATGTCCTCGAGTTCGCCCCAGTCCTTGGCGCGTGCCCCATCGAGGTGTTGGTTGTATGGCTGATCGAAGACGATCGCGTTGAAGCCAGCGGCGCGGAGCTGAATGATGTTGTGTGGGCCATCGTCGATATAGACGTCGGCACCGACATCGGGCTTGTTGCCGAGGAAGCAGATATCTCGGTACGGAATCCGATGAGTATCGAGCCACTCGACCGTGTCAGCCACTGCGGAGGCGTGACCCCAGTTGACGTACAGGCGGTGTGTAATAACGCGAATATGGATGCCGGCGTCAGACAGTCGCCACAGTGCATCGGTGACCCCATCGATGACCGGCATGTTGGCGAACAGACGGTGCTCGGCAACCGCCATGGCATGCAGTCGTTCAAAGCCCCCCGCTCGCTCCAGATTCCACTCTCGAAAGTCCCAAGAACGCTCCAGCGGAAGCGATTCTTCAGAAACCCCAAGCTCTTCTGCGACGATCGTGCGGAAGGCGGGCGTATAGTCGCCGCAGACACCGTCGAGATCGACTCCAAATACGAATGGCTCCATCGCAGGAAGACGGTAGCCGCCCCGACTGACAAGATTGGTGAACCACGTGGCGAAAAGTAAACGTTCGAAGGCAGACCAGACGGAGAAGCCTCCTGGAATGTTCGGAGACGTCAAGGCAAAGATCAAAGAACACCGCTTGCCGATGTTCGCAGCAGCGGTTGCGTTCTTTGCGTTCATTGCGCTGATCCCAGCACTCGCCGCGGCAGTTTCGATCACAAGTTTGGTCGCCGATACCGACAATCTGGTTTCTGAGGCTGAGGCGGCGTTAGAGAACTCACCGGCGGAAACCAAGGATTTCATCGTGTCTCAGATCGAGTCCATCGCGGACGGGAGCGATACCGGCGCTGGCATCGCTGCTGCGCTCGGTGTGTTCCTGTCGATCTTTAGCGCTTCGGGCGCAATCGGTAACCTGATGGAGTCCCTCAACGTGGTGTTCGACCGGCGAGAGAATCGGAACTTTGTCTTGAAGCGCCTGCTGGCCGTCGGAATCATGTTCGGGGCCATAGCGCTCGTCGCAGCGATGGTTTTCGCGATGTCGATCTTGCCGGCGTTTATCAACGACTGGTTCGACTCGTCGTGGGTGCGACTCGCGATCAACATCGGCCGGTTCGTTGCGCTCGGCGTCCTCATGGTCTTTGGACTGACGTTTCTGTATCGCGTTGGCCCGGCGGCCGATCCGGCTCGCAGCAACGAACTCGTCTCTGGGGGAGTGGGGCCGATGCTCAGCCGTGGGGCGGCGGTCGGAACGGTGCTTATTGTCGTGCTTTCCTGGGGCTTTGGTGTTTTCGTGAACAACTTCGGCAGCTACGGCGAAACCTACGGCACGTTAGCGACGATCATCGTTGTGTTGCTCTGGCTTCAGCTGATGGCACTCGCTGTACTGCTCGGTGCTGAGGTCGACGCACATCTCGGCCGCCGTCGGGTCGCTGACGCCCGGATTAGTGCAGGTTTGCCGGCTGTTCGCTGGACCGGGCCAGATGCCTCAGGTTCTGCCTGAGCGCCAGCGGCCTGCGAAGAAAGCGGAGGACCGCCAGCTCGCATCGTGATGCTCATTCGTGGCGCAGCATGCTTTGTCTTCGGGATCGCGTGTTCCCAGTGATGTTGCATCGCGCCTCCCATGATCAGCAGATCGCCAGAGTGCAGATGCACTCGATTGCTCGGTCCGCCCGACTGGGGGCGCATGGCGAACGTTCGCGGGCCACCGAGGCTCACGATCGCAACGAGTGGATCGATCTCCGTCCGCCCGATGCGATCTGCATGCCACGCAACGCTGTCGGAACCGGTCTGATAGAAGTTGCAGAACAAGCCGAGAAATGAGCGGTCATAGCGCGATGTCAACTCGTCCCGAATGCTCTCGATGGCTTGTGGAAGTGCTACGTCGGCGCGGGGATCTTGTCCGGTCAGGCGAGGTTCGTCATGCCAGGTTCCGTACATGAGGCGACGGCCTCGGAACCAGTCGATTGCATCTTCGAGCTCGACGAAGAGCTGATCGGCACCGGCGAGAAAACCCGGGGCATGGTCAAACCAACAGCACGGGTCTAGGTGAGTCCGCTCGGCGCTCCACGACGAACGGACTTCGGGGGAGCCCGCTCCAAACAGTGTCAGCGGCAGGGTGGTCATCATTCGATGATAGCACCCGTGCCGAACGTGTGTTCGGTTTTGGTGAGTTCGGGTCGTTGTGGTTGGGTCGTTGTGGTTGGGCGAATCGAGTTGTCGATTCGGTGGGGTCAGTCGACGAGGGAGAAGGTGAGCCCGGCGTGTTCGGTCAGCGCATCGATGAGCGGTTGCCCAAGGCCGGTGGCCGGTGTCCAGAAACCGCCGGGCGTATCGGCTGGGTCTGCGTTCAAGAGCACGTGGGCAGCCTCGCCGAGCATCTTTGCCGTCGAGCCGTAGCCCGGATCGCGGTCGCCGGTGACCTTCGTAGTAATCGTTGCTCCCGACGGTGTGGTCCCGTAAAAGCGAATGTCGTAGAACCCGGCTTCTTGGGCTTGCGGGCTCGGTCCTTCTCCCGGTTTTGGTAGCACCTTGTCGGCGAGCAGATTTCGGATCGGCTTGACGCTCGAGGCAGCCATAAAGGCACCAATACCACCGGATACGGCACCGGCGCGTGCGACTCCGAGAGGCCCTGTGCCGGTCAACATTGCCTCGTCGTACAGGAAGTCCTCACCCCATGGGCGACCGCGGAGTGCATGGCTGCGATGCACGACGCGAGTATTCACGGTGGCCATAACAAATGGTGCGACCCATCGTCCCGATGCTTCGTCTCGCATTGGAACGGTGACGTTGTGCTGTCGGACGCCGGTTCGCATGCCTTTGGGAGCGAGCGCGTATGGGTTGCTCAACACGCGACGCAGCTCTGGATCGGCGGCTGCTTCCTCCACGATATTCAACATGGAGGCAATGGTTCCGCCACTCGCTGTTCCCTTCATTGCCTTGACCCGCATCGAGATCTGATGACAATGCTCATCGAGCAACTCGATGGACTTGCGTTGGGTGAAATAGACGCCGAGGTCGGACGGGATCGAATCGAACCCACAGGCGTGAATGATGCGCGCCCCGGTCCGCGTGGCCTCGTCCTGATGCGCGTCGATCATCTGCTGCATCCAGTGGGGCTCGCCGGTGAGATCGCAGTAATCGGTGCCAGCAGCCACCGCTGCGGCGACTACCGCTGAGCCGTACAGGGCGTACGGGCCGACCGTGGACACGATCACGTTCGTCGTCTCGACCAACGCTCGCAGCGCCGTCTCGTCGGTGGCGTCTGCGACCAGGTGATCGACGGTCAGCTTGAGGTCTTCGGCGACGGCATCGAGCTTCGCGGCGTTACGTCCGGCAATGGCCCAGCGAAGCGTTCCGTTCTGGCCGTGACGCTCCGCGAGATAGCTGCAGAGGATTTGGCCAACGAAGCTCGTCGCTCCAAAAACAACAATGTCGTACGGCCTGTCGGTGGGGGTGTTCACGGAGGCGAGTCTATTGTGAGACTCGTCGTCGAGTGGTGTGACGTAATCGGCTACTTCGATTACGCGAGGCGATAGTGTCGCGACCATGGCCGATGAGATTCTCGACGTAGACCTACTCGCCTTCGAAACCGGCGACGCAAGCCAACGCTCGGCTGTGGTCGACGGAGTGATGCGCAGCCTCGCACATGGCTTTGTCTACACCGCCCATGACTTGTCCGACGGCTTGCTCGACGACGCGTACGGCAAGCTCGGCGAGTTCTTTTCAGCTTCGGCCGACGAGAAGGAGCAATACATCGTTCCGGGAAGTTTCGGACAGACCGGTTATACCGGGTTGCTCGTTGAGACGGCGGCGACCTCCGATGTTGCCGATTGGAAAGAAATGATCAACTGGGGTGCCCCGATCCCCGACAAGCATCCCCTCAAGACAAACTTTCCGTTTCGCTACAACCCGCCGGTCCTTCCCGAGGCGACCGTTCCGGGGATAGAAGCGGTGCTGCTCGAGTTCCATTCGCGCATCTTCGATATTCAGCGGCGCTTTCTTCGCATCATTGCTCTTGGGTTGGGTTGCCACGAGTTCTTCTTCGACGAGATGTTGCTCGACGGCCCAACGCTCACCCGTGCGATCCGCTACCCGCCGATGCCCGACGCTCCTAGTGGTGAGCACGTGTGGGCCGGGGCCCACGACGACATCAATCTGATCACTGCGCTACCGCGAGCCACGGCGAAGGGATTGCAGGTCGAGATGCCCGACGGCTGGGTAGATGCAATTCCACCGGACGGCCAGATGGTGATCAACACCGGAATGATGCTTGAGCGCATTACCAACGGTGTTCTCGCTCCTGGAACGCATCGCGTCGTCGGCGACCCCGCCGAACCAGGGGAGCGGCTCAGCGTCGTGCAGTTCTGCCATCCAACGCCATGGACGATTCTGTCACCGATCCCAACATGTGTGACGGCCGATCATCCCTTGGCGTACAGCTCCATCACGGCCTCGAGCGCGCTCGAGAAAGTGCTTTGGGATATCAACCTGCTCTAGTTGAGCCAGGGTTGGCTTGGGTACGCCTCGAGGAACTCTCCAAAGTCACCCTGGCGGGCCATAATCCGGGCCCATTGGGTTTGGTAGTCGCCAACCCAGAGATCACTCGGGTCGCAGTGGGCCACCACCCAAGCTCCGTTACGAAGCTCGGTTTCGAGCTGGCGTGGACCCCACCCTGCATAGCCCGAGAACACGCGGGCACGTTCGAGGTGCTGCGTGGGGTTCCGCTCCGTCGCAAGGTCGAGTAGACCGATCCCCTGGTGCATGAAGTGCATGTCGGGTGCCGCAGGGTCGAGCGGTTCGGCGAGCACAAGTGCCGTGCCCTGTTCGACGGGCCCGCCGAGAAACAGTCGGTCGGGGTGCGCGAGCGGGCCAAAGTCCGGGAGCGCATCGCTTACGAGCATGTCGCTCGGCCGGTTGAGCACGAGTCCCATGGACCCGGCGTCATCATGCTCAAGAATAAACACGACCGTACGCTCGAAGGTCACGTCGTGCATGCCGGGTGCGGCGAGCAGGAGTGATCCGGGCGAGAGCATGGCCCAGTTTTGCCACACCGATGGCCGTCCGTCGCATCGGGCGACGCGGCCGTGCGTGTGGAGCCGCCCTAGGCGCGGCGCACCGTGACGATGTCGGCGGTTCGAAACGACGCCACCCGGGTCGACCACGAATCGATTACCAGCCGTTGCGACTCAACGGCGAAAAAGGTGGTCAGCGGCCCTTCCTGTTGGTAGGCATCCACACCCAGGACCTCTTCGATGCGGTCGTTGGCGAGCTCAACGGAGAATGCGGCCATGTGGTGTCCTTCCGGTTCGTGTGTTGTTCGTGTTGCCAGTGTGCCGAGTGGTGCTTGTGGGGTACAAGTGGACACCGTTGTGGATCTCGCGTATCTCCTGTGGAAACACGGTGGAAAGGTCGGACCGACTAGCCGATGAGCGTGATCGTGATCGATGTTCCGGACCCGGAAACCGAACGCAGATCAAGAACACCACCAATCTCCGCCGTGCGCCGACGGATGATCTCTAGTCCCATGTGTCCTGGCAGCACCACGTCGGTGTCAAACCCATCTCCGTTATCGGTGATCTGGATCAACGGCTGCTCGGCGTTGTGCATCGATACGTCGATGTTGGTCGCATTGGCGTGACGAGCAATGTTGTTGAGTGCTTCCTGCATGATGCGAAAAAGTCCAGTCGCACGCTCGGGCGATAGGGCTATGGGTTCGAGATCCAAGGAGACCGTTGGGCCGTTTCCACCAAAGGACGTCTTGACCAGTTCGCGAATGGCGACATGGAGTTCCGGGCTGCCAACGAGTGAGAACTCCTCGTTCGACAAGAGCGCCCGCATGGCGACCTTGGCTTCTTGGGTGAGGGTTTGGATGCGCTCGAGAACGGCCAGCGCCTCCTCTTGGCTCGTCGCGGAGGCCACTCCCGATTCCGCTGTCACCGAGAGACTCCAGATCGTCTGGCTCAGCGATTCGTGCAGACTGCGAGCAAGGCGATCGCGTTCGCGAGCAGCGCCGACGAGCGAAGCCTGCTGGGCGAGTTGGTGGTTGACGACCATCGCTGCGGCCGAGGCAGCCAACGAGTGGAGGCGTTCGATGTGGGAGTCGGAGTACAGGTTCCGGATACGGCTCTCGACCGTGAGGTACCCAACGTCGCGTCCGCCCACGCGCATCGGCATCACGAGCGATGACGCAGCCGGCCCAAGCGACCGCTCATTGATGGTCATGGTGGACGTTGAGATCGGGCTCCGGGCAAGCTCGCTCAGCCGTTCGGGGCTGGTCGCATTCGGGTCGATCGAATATCCGAAGGACACATGCTTACGAACAATCTCTAGCTCGCCCTCAAAGCGCGGCAGCACGATCGCGACGAGGTCGGTCGGCAGCATCCGCAAGATGCCGGAGATGACGGAGTCGAAAACCTCTTCGAGGTTGGCGGCCTCGGTCATCTCGGCGAGCGTGTCGCGCATGGCCTCGGCATACTCACGTAACTGATGTTCTTGCGCTTGTAGGCGGACGCGTTCTTCCACCTCGCGTCGCATGCTTTCGTTCGCACGAACGAGTTCTTTGGTCTTGATCCGGACCCGATCGTCGAGGTCAGCGAGCGTCTCTTGGAGCTCGATATCAGCATTGCGCCACTTCGTTACGTCGCGAAAGTTGCCGAGTACGCCAACGATTTCGCCGGACGCCGAACGCACTGGGACCTTATGAAGCGTGATCCAATGCATCTGTCCGTCGGCGAGAAGAACATGCCTGCTGACGTCGAGGACCGGTTCTCCAGTTTCGATGATCGTTCGATCGACCTCGCTGCTCGCTGCGCCATGTTCGATCGCCCATGGCATTTGCGCATCGACCTTGCCAGCGATTTCGTCGGGCCGGAGGCCAGCGGCCTCAGCGAATGCGATGTTCCCAGCGACGTAGGTCGACGTGAGATCCTTCCAGAAGACGGCGATGTCGAGGGAATTCATGAGCAAGGTGAGCTGCCGATGGACGTCCGACTCCGTCGCGGGCCCGTCGAACAAATTGCGATAGTTGTCGACTTCGGCTTCGATCCCTGCCTGCACGTCACTCCCCAAGTCTGGCGCTACGGGGGAGAGTAGCGAAGTGCTGTGAGACGCAGGAAGCTATTGGCCCGGACCTAGCAAATTGAATAGGCCGCCTTGGTTTCCTCTGGTTTCCCGAAGTGCGACGACGTCTGCCTGATGCCCTAGGTTCGGCACGATGAGTAGAAGTGATGCAGAACGTTTGATGGACGGGATCTACTGGTACGGAATCCCGACACTGTTCCGTTGCGAACACGACGCCGATCCCACCAATGCCGACATTGGTCTCGTCGGCGTTCCGCACAGCACGGGAAACGGAACGACCCAGCGCGACCAGCATCTTGGGCCCCGAGCGGTGCGCAATGTGTCGGCCATCGGTCGGCGGGTACACAACGAGTTCGAGGTCGATCCGTGGGAGACGTGCCGGATTCACGACCTCGGCGATGTCCCGTTGTCGGAGGGCAACAACAACGAGCGGTCGATCGAGATGATCACCGAGTTCTATAAGCGCATCGATGCAGCTGGCTGCCGTCCGGTCTCCATCGGTGGAGACCATTCGATCACCGGAGGGATCCTGCAGGCGATCGCGGGGGAGGGGGCGAACCTCACGGGCGGAGAGAAGGCGTGTTTGCTTCACTTCGATGCACACACCGACGCGTTTCACAACGTCGACCACTTCATGGGCGCTATCAAGTCTGCGGCGCATTGGGCCAGCTATCTCGTACGAGACGGTCATGTCGACGCTGAGCACAGCGTTCAGGTCGGTATTCGCGGCAACACCCGCTCGCTCGAATGGCTCGACCCCAGCTACGACCTTGGCTACGAGGTCATCAAGAAGACCGACTACGACGAGATGGGCGCCGAGCGCGTGATGGAGATCATCGACGAGCGAATCGGCGACCGCCCCGTGTACATCACCTTTGACCTCGACTGCCTCGACCCATCGGTTGCGCCCGGCGTGGCAAACATCGAGGCCGGCATTGAGGGGTTCGGAATCGATCAGGTCATGGAACTTATTCGGTCGGTTCGTGGCAAGAACATCATCGGCGGCGACGTTGTCTGCCTCATGCCAACCGTGGATTCA
>CALLAA010000183.1 GCA_938002955.1 uncultured Acidimicrobiales bacterium | reverse complement strand
CTAGTCGATCAGGTAATACGTCAGCTGCCCAGGGGCGGTGTCGAGGTGCACCTCGTAGCGGTCACCGCTATCGCTGTCCAAGACCGAGACGATCGTGCCATCGGCGCTGATGAGTTGAGGCAACCAGTCCGATCCGGCGTTGATCGATCGGGTCTCGCCAGTTTTGGTGTTTCGGATGAGGTATGCGTCGTCAACACGGTTGAGCTCGACAACTTCGTAGTCACCGTTTGCAGCAGCGAGGCCCGGCGTCAGGCCATCCTTCACGCCTCCCCAGATCTGGCGAGCGTTTACTGGCGCTTCGAGTGTGCAGGGAATGTCGATTCGCCCCTGTACCGGATTGCGGTTTGCGATGACGTACGAGTCTTTGAACTCCACCGAACCTCGGTATGGTTCGGTCTTGTCCATCGTGACTACCCAGCCATTTTCATCGCGAAGGTTGAGCGATCCATCGGTGTTGTCGACGCTCAAGTACGTGCCGAGCGGGAATTCACGAATCGTGCAGATGGGATCGGCCGTCGCCGTCACCACAAACCCGAGGTAGGGCCGCTTCGTGCATGCAATGTCCACAACCTCGCCGGAGTTGAGCTTCGCCCGCAAGAAATACGAACCGGAGGCTCTCCTGGTTTCGACAGAGAAAGAATCCTGCGGCGCAGTGACCGTTGCGATCCAGCCGAGCGAAGAGCGCACTTGCACCCGTTTCACATCATCGATGGTCCAATACAGCTGGTTGGAAGAGATCTCGTCGCAGTAGCCCGTATCAGCGTCGACTTGGGCGCCTGCCGCTCCGGCGCTCAGCGAGAGCGCGGTGGCGATAAGTGCGAGAACGAGCAGGACCGGACTAACGGTCTTGGTAAGGCGTGAGTTCGAAGGCATGTGTGTCTCTTTCATGTGCCGTAGACATGCCATCGTCTCACGTTTCGTGGTTTTTTCCTAACGATTACCCACGCGATATTGGAATGTCATCAGCAGCTGGTCGCTGGCAGACTGAACCCAGTGGGACAATCACCGGGACATTCACATTCACACGGGCACTCACACTCAGATGGCTTGCCTGGCGGATGGGCGCAGTGGTTGGACTCGCCGCGCCTTCGTTCGATCATCGCTGGTCTTGCCATCGCGCTCGTCGCCGCCATCGCTGGACTGATCCTCATGTGGCCGACGGGCGAAGGGACTGCCGAGGCAATCGAATCCGCAGCCCGCATTGGGCTCGCGACGGAGCGGGTGTCGGCGGAGATCGTGACCTCGGCGACCGAGCCGTGCAGTTACTCGACCGACGAGTTTCCCCAGACGTGCCGGCTGCTCGTTCTCAACGTGCTTGATGGTCCCGACGCCGGAACCGTTCTGGCCCTCCCGGAGATCAACCTCGAGATCGAGCGAGGCATCCCAGAGTTTGAGGCGGGCGATGGCGTGATTCTGGGACTTGCCCCGCAGACCAACACGTACTTCTACGAAGACCAGGCCAGGTCGACGCCGATCGCCGCGCTCGCAATTCTGTTTGCGATCATCGTCGTCGTGTTCGGCCGGGCGCGAGGCCTACTCGCACTGATTGCGATGGCCATCACCGTCGTGGTGCTCGTCGGGTTCGTCGCACCATCGGTGCTCGACGGCAACGACCCGATCCTGGTCGCGCTAGCGGCGGCCACGATCATTGCCTTCGTCAGCTTGTTTCTCACGCACGGGTTTTCCCCAACAACCGCCGTGGCATTGGCCGGCACCCTCAGTGCGCTCGGTCTCACCTTTCTCTTGTCGTGGATCTTCTTTGGGTGGTCCAACTTCACCGGCTTTGCGAGCAGCGAGGCGCTGGTGTTGCCGGTCTTGAACCAAGACTTGCGTTTGAGCTCGCTCCTTCTCGGAGGAGCGATCATCGGCGCTCTTGGTGCGCTCGACGATGTCACCGTCACGCAGGTATCGCTCGTGGGCGAGCTGCGCCGAAGCAACCCGGAGATGCCGTCGAGCCGGCTGATTTCGTCTGGACTCTCGGTTGGCCGGGATCACATTGCGGCGACCGTGAACACGCTCTTGTTGGCCTATGCCGGAGCGAGCCTGCCGCTGTTGTTGCTGTTTGCGGCATCGGATCAGTCGTGGGCCAAGGTCGCGAACTCCGAAGTCATTGCGGTAGAGATCGTTCGGACCCTGTGCGGATCTATTGGCCTGATCGGAGCAGTGCCGCTCACCACGGCCTTGGCCGCTTCGATCTTGACGCCGGGCGACGAGACGGCCTCACCCCACGATCACGACCACGACCACGGGGTGGCCGAGGTGGATGAGTCTCCCCGATGGGAAGACTTTGCACCCGAGGACCCCACGGACGAGTAAGCGGGACTCGCTTGCTCAGTTTCGCGGTGGGTGGAGCCCAAAGAGGCGTTGAGCGGCGACCCGTACCAGTCGGGTTAGTAGGCCGGGGTCATCGATCGACGGGAACGCGTCGGTATCCATCTCGGGTACGAAAAGCCGCCCCCGGCCGGACAAGTGGAAATAGATGGGCGCGGCGGTCGCTGAAATGAATCGATACCAGGGGCCACGCTGGGGAGCTCGAAAGTTCTCAAGGGGACCGGGAGCGCCAACGACATCGATGGGTCTCGACTCGGCTCCAAACCACTGATCTGCTTGCCGAACGAGTTCGGAGCCAAACGGGTCGGGAAACCCCATGTCTGCAAAGACCGCAGCGTCTACCGAGAAGGCATCTTCGCCGGCGTAGAAGCGACGAACATCGCTCGGCTTGTGACAACCCATGACGCCGAGCGGTCCGTCCGCAACGGGCGCCCATGCATCGACCACCGCAAAGTCGGGTGGTGCGACATCGAGGATCATGAGGGCTGCGCTTCGGTGGTCGATCAACCGGTCGGTATACAGATGCTCGTCCGTGCGATTGCCAATTCCGCAGAAGCTTGCAAGCGAGAGATGCGCGATCTCGCTCGGGTCGCCCCGCAGCTTCGACAACACAATTCGAAGCGATGCATCAGCCCACGTCGCCGAGACCCGCGTCGACACCAACCCACGCTCGAAGTGCACATCGCGGGCATCGTCACCGACATCGACGATCCGATAGAGCGGGGAGGTGAAGCCGAAGTACTCGGCGACCTCCGCTACGGACCGGTTACCAAAGAATCGGTCATAGGCCATCGGTGTTTCGACCACGGCAACGTCGGTCGCACCCCACTCACGAAGCTTCCGAGCCAGCGTTTCCATCGTTTCGGGGTGCACGATGTTGGACAGGTCGTCCTTGTGATACCCGAGCATGAAATGGCACCGGACCGCGATGGGACCAGGGTTCGATCGGACCAGCGCTTCTAGGCCAGCGGCGTCGAGCGCTCGTTCGAGTGCCTGCTGACGCTCGCCGTCCTCGCCGCGCTCGACGTGCACGAGCGAACCTCGGCCGAACGTTGCGTGCCGCCCCTCGCGGAGGTCCGCCGGTAAAAACCACGGACTGACGGCGCGAACGTGTTCCACCAGGAGATCGAATGTCATACCCGGGGCCAGTTGATCGTCGTCGTCGAAGGCGTCTGCGAGCACCGCGAAGACTTGGGCGTGCCGGCGCTCGTCTTCGAGGATTCGGGTGAACGCTTCGACCTGCTCGGGATCGGAGAGAAGCTCGATCGTGCGCTCATAGGAGAGCACCGCGGTTTCTTCGAGCGCCACGTTCAGCAGACAAAACCGCCGGAATCCCTGGTAGCTGAGCTCGTCTTCAAGCCCGTCTGGGATCCGGCCCGCCAGCCGACCGAGCTGAATAGCGCCGGCCGACACGATGCGCCGAACCCCCCACGCCTCGGTGCTGTGATGATGGCTCACCGCACTCACCCAACCGGAAACGCTGCCGACGAGTTGGCGGGCGATGATGGACGCTGTTGGCAGCACTCGCTTTGCCCCGGACACATTCGGCAGGCTGTGCAGAAGAACGCCGCGCATGTATTGGGCGTGCAAGGACTCGTCGCGATGGGTCCACTTCACGATGCGACTGACTAGCTCGCGGCATTCCTCGCTCACGGGGAGCGACTGGATTCGCTCCGACACCAGCTCCTCGGAGTATGCGACCGCGGCGATCTGTTCGCGTTCGAGGGCGAGCAGTGTCAGCCTCGGCAGCCACTCGTTCTGTGGCGACGCCATGATCTCGGCTAGCTCGCGCTCGGTATCGGCGAGCAGCGTTCGAACGAGGGCGCCATTGTTCGGACGATGAGTCGAAGCGTCCACGTCGCAACCCTAGTCGCCGACGTCGTTGCTCGAGGCCGTTGAACACCTTGGCTCAACGGATGGACCGGTATCGTCGGACGGTGACCGACCCGACGAACAAGCCCCGTGGAATCTTCTACGGCTGGGTCATCGTTGCAGTGGTCTTCGCCACCTTGATGGTCACGGCGGGACTTGGGTTCTACAACGCGTCGGTGATTCTGGTCGCTGCACGAACCGAGCTCGACGCGTCGGTCAGTGCGGTTTCGCTGGGTCCCACGTTGTTCTTTGGGATTGCTGGCTTGACCGCTTTTGCGATGTCGCGCTGGATGGACCGCCTTGACCTGCGATGGTTCTACATCGCTGGCGGAATTGGCGGCTCGTTCTCGCTGCTGTCGCTGCGCTGGGTTGATTCGGTCCCGAAGCTGTACGTGTTCTTTGCCCTGTTCGGCGTGTCGTTTGCGCTCGCCGGGCTGGTTCCCGGTGTCACCCTCGTGGCCCGATGGTTTGCCCGGAGGCGGTCGGTTGCGCTGTCGATCGCGTCGACGGGCCTGTCGGTCGGTGGCATCGCGATCACGCCGATCGCCTCTCGCTTGATCGATGACCGGACCTTGTCCGGGGCGGGCCCGACCATGGCGGCCGCGTGGCTCATCGGTGTTGTGCCGCTGGCGCTGTTGCTTCGTTCCAACCCGTCGGACAAGGGCCTCCAGCCCGATGGCGAGCCCGAACCACCCGAACCCATCGAGCTATCGGGGGCATTGTTTGCCGACGCGAAGCGCACGCGGTTCTACCGCTGCCTGTCCGCTGCGTATGCGCTGATCTTTTTGGCACAGGTCGGTGCGCTCGCGCAGATGGTGTCGCTCGTGTCCGAGCGGGTGGACAAGACGACCGGCGCAGCCGCGCTATCGGTGTTGGCGTTTGCGAGCGTCGTCGGCCGGCTGCTCGGTGGCGTGGTCGTCACAAAGGTTCCGGCGCGGGAGCTGACCGCTGTGCTCATTCTCGTGCAAGCCGGTGCACTGAGCTTTCTCGCGTTCGCCGATTCGAGATCGACGATTTTCGTCGCCGCAGCAATCTTTGGACTAAGCGTTGGCAACTTACTCATGTTGCAGCCGCTGCTGCTGGTCGAGACGTTTGGCGTGAAGCACTACTCCCAGATCTATTCGTACAGCCAGCTCATCGCGACCATCGGTGTTGCGAGCGGGCCGTTTCTCCTCGGTGGGTTGCGAGACCTCGTCGACTACCGGTTCTCGCTGTTGTTCGCTGCGGCCACGAACCTGATCGCGTTCGCGCTCATGGTCGCCGGCGGCACGGTCGAATCCGCACAGAAAGACGCCAACTCACATTCCGTGAGATTCTGAGCAGAAATGTCCCACACGCTCCGGGCGGACAGCCTGCGAATTGCTCCTGCAACGCTGGGACGGCAGCCGCGATTGGCATAGCAAATTCACTAGCTCAGATGCCTGTCGTCAAGCGGCGAACGCACGGCAGCGTCACCGAGGAGTACGAGCCGAAACGTGCCTACATAGGCGGCGATTCGCCGGTCGACTCGAGCTCTCGGCGTTCCACGTGAAACGTAGCGACTTCACGCGTTGTGAGATTCGGTCAGCAAAATGTCTGACGCCGAAATCGGGTCGACATTGGAGGCTGCGATTTCTATCAAACGAGGTAGCGAAACCTCTGGGGTGATAGTGGGAGAATCCGGTGATGGCGATCGGTGGTGAAATCACTCCAGAGCAGTACGAAATTCTCTTTGGTGAACCTCCGCCACTCGTCGCGGTCCCAAGCGCGCCCCGACCAACGCTCGCACCACCACTCGAGCTGAGTGAGGTGGGACCGATCGGTCGATTCGGATCTAGGTGGCGCCAACGACGGATGCCACGGGTGATCTTGTTCGCTGTCTTACTCGTTGCGCTCGTCGCCGCCGTGCTTCTGCTCGGGGTCGTGGCCGATTCGATTGTGAACACGGCAGCACAAGGCCGGTAACTCCTGTCAGAACGACGCGAAGATCTCGGCGTCGCTCACAATGTCGACGTCGATGTCGAGAGCAAGATCGACGAGGAAGTCCGCAAGAGCGGCCGCCCGACGAGCGTCGAGGCCGGCGGTCGGGTCGACCAGAACCACCCGTTCGAACGGCCTCGAGAACGCCACGATTAGTCCGGCCATCTGTTGTTCGCCTCGGCTGAAATGCCAGCTGGGCTTGTCGAGCAGCGCTTCGGCGTCGAGAAGATCGACGACAAAGTCGGCGAGCTCGGGAGGTTCTACAAGACCATGCGCCGAGGCGGCCGCTACCGCTTGCTCAGCAACGGTGCGCTGACCGTCGAGTTCGGG
>CALLAA010000182.1 GCA_938002955.1 uncultured Acidimicrobiales bacterium | reverse complement strand
TCGGCTCGATCCCGAAATAGCGGGCCGTCGCCTCGCCAACTATCTACAGGTGCTCACGCTCGAGACCCAGACGCTCGCTCGTGCGTGCGGCAAGTCGCACGTGACGAACCTCGACCCCAACGACCTCGCAGCGCTCACCGTCGAAGCAGCGGCAATGGCAAAGGTCCCGCTCGCCGGAACCAGCTGGATTCCTGGAGCCGACTGAGCTCGTTCTTACACCGGGTTGCAGGATGTGAAGGCGAATCCGTCGACCGGCTCGAAGATGCAGTTTGCGACGATCGACCCTGATGCGTCGAACGCATCGAGCTGCATCTTCTCGTGGTCGTTGGTCCGAACTGCGAGGACGGCAAAGCGGCCATCGTCGGGGGCGACTCGGTCGACCGACCCCTCGACGCTTGTCAGCCGAACTTCGACGACCTGCGGTCCGGTTTCGACCCGAATAACGAACACCCCACCGCTGGCCGCCCACCCGAGGTCGTCGATGCTCGAGGTTTCTGCTGGGGCTGGCGTGAACGTCACCCCGGCGAATCCCCCAACGGGATGGTCGGCCTCAATCCACCACGTTGACTCTGGACCGTCGCCGAAGTCGACTTCGTCGAGGTAGGCCCGAACAACAACGCCGTCGGCAGTAGTGCGACCGTCGTCGGTAGAGACCGGTAAGGCATCGGCCGTGAGATCCGCAGGAGCCGTGGTGACGGTCGATTCCTCCGTCTTCGCTGCGTCATCGGAGAACGCAATCGCCTCCTCGGGCACCGCACCATCGACAGGTGAGGTCGTTAGCGGGTCACCAAGGTTGACCACTTCGCCGTCGAATCCGCGAAGCGGCGTCGCTTCTGGCGCGGCTTCAGCTCCACAACCGGTCGCCAAGATTGTGAACGCTGAGAAAGTAGCGAGTAGCCGTCGTCGAGTCCGTCGAGACTTCAGTGCGCCGTACATGTTCGAGATATCGGCGCACGGGCAGGCCCGCCTTAGCAGGCCCAGGAGCACAGCTGGAACGTGCGAGCGGAATCCCCATTGCTGGTCAATGGCTGACCTGATATGCATAGCCTGTGAGCTGATATGCAAAGTCTGGCCCTTGAGTGATCGCTTGAATGGAGATATCGAATCCACCCCGGACCGATACAGACGAAGGACATTCTCATGACCAACGAATTTTCTCTCCACATCAACGCGTGGAACGACGGTGAACTCATCCCCGCTCGATTCGCCCTCGGAAAGCCCGGTGAACCAATGGAGATGAGCGAGAACATCAGCCCCGAGCTCACCTGGAGCGGCGCTCCTGCGGGCACCAAGTCGTTCGCCGTGCTTGTCTCCGATCCAGACGTTCCCTCAGCGGCCGACGACGTGAACGTCGATGACCGTGACGTCCCCGCAGACCTTCCCCGCGTCGACTTCTTCCACTGGGTGCTGGTCGACCTTCCCGCAGACGTGATGTCGATTGCGGAAGGTGCTGCATCGAGCGGTATCACTCCCGGCGGTAAGTCGATCGGTGAGTCACTCGGTGGTCTGACCGGTGCCAACGACTACACCGGTTGGTTCGCTGGCGATGCCGATATGGAAGGAACCTATGGCAGCTACGACGGCCCGTGTCCACCGTGGAACGACTCGATTGTTCATCGCTACAACTTCGATGTGTTCGCTCTCGATGTCGAGAGCCTTGGCCTTGACCAATCGGCTATGACCGGGGCCGTCGTTCGCGAGGCAATGGAGGGCCACGTGCTC
Source organism: uncultured Acidimicrobiales bacterium (assembly GCA_938002955.1). Classification (GTDB taxonomy): domain Bacteria; phylum Actinomycetota; class Acidimicrobiia; order Acidimicrobiales; family SHLQ01; genus SHLQ01. The sequence continues at coordinate 1,337 of CALLAA010000182.1, read as the reverse complement.
GCCACTGACCGACACGTCGGCCTCTATGCGCTGAACAAGTCCGTTCTGGCTGCGCTGTAGTTCGATGCTCAGTATTCCCGACGGGTTGCACGCGGATCCGGCTCGTCCCACTGTTGAACGCGACGGTGTGTGGGTGGTCGATTATGTCGCTACGAACCCAACACTGTCGCTGCCCGTTGTGGTGACCCGCCCGACGTTCGTGCTCATTCACGAAGGAACGAAAGAGTTGGCGTCAGCTGAACGTACGCTCCTCGCTGGTGCCGGGTCGCTCGTCGCGATGCGGACCGGCACCCACGTCATGTCCGACCTCATGCCGGGTGTCGAGCGATATGTCAGCACGATCGTCTCTGCCGACCGAGACGTACTCGGCGAACTTCTCGCGGGCGAAGCGAAAAGCGGCGATGGGCCTCGAGCAGCCGTGGTCGGCGTCGATGAGTTGACGTTGGCACTCGCCGCCGGCCTCCGACACCGAGTTGAACAAGCCGCATCCAAGACCGAACAACAACTCGCGGTGAAACAGGTACTCGTGTCGTTGTTGATGAACGAGACCATCCGAACCGTCGTCGGCAGCGACGTGTGCGGATGGAGCTCGTCGCACGCAGGGCGAATCCGTTCGGTCATGAGCTCGCATTGCTATAGCCCGCTCAGGCTCGACCAGTACGCGTCGATGTGTGCGATGAGTGTGTCGACCTTTAAACGAGTGTTTGACGAAACGTACGACTCTCCGCCAGGAAAGTGGCTGGTTGAGACTCGTTTGCAACGCGCGGCCGAACTCTTGCAGGACACCGAACGTTCTGTAACCGACGTCAGTCATGACAGTGGCTTCGGCGACCTGTCCCACTTCACCCGTTCGTTCACGAAGCGGTTTGCGGTTTCGCCCACGAAGTACCGTCATGCGGCGTCTTCCCGAGGAGAGCACTCATGAATCGGAAGACTCTGTATCGGGCCTGTTGGCTCGCCTGGTCACGGTTGCCCAGGCCCTAGTTAGCGAGTTCCCCGCATCCCTCGAAGTGGCACGTCGATGAGATCGACCGGGGTGATGGTGGTTGGCGTCATGTCGGTGAGTCGACCCGTTCTCGACTCTCTAGAGGCGCAACCTGGCCGCAGTCGTTCTTCCGGCTTCACCACGAACGGCGTGGCGGACTCTCTATATGGTCGGCTTCGTCTCGCCCCGGAACACCATGAGATGGCGGCGCTGTTCTGCCGTGCCGCACGGGCCCGGGCCTGCATGCAGCTGACCGAACTGTGGCATCAGCACTAGCTCACCGGCGCCGAACGAAACCGGGTTGAGTGTCTTCGCGTCCTCGAAGTCCGCCTTTACCTCGTCATCGAGCGTC
>CALLAA010000181.1 GCA_938002955.1 uncultured Acidimicrobiales bacterium | reverse complement strand
TGGCCTGTGGCGCCTCCTCACTTCCCGCCTTTTGGCCCTAGGGGGCCAAAACGCTCCTGGCGGTCCGCCATAACCCTGTGCTGGCCTGTGGCGCCTCCTCACTTCCCGCCTTTTGGCCCTAGGGGGCCAAAACGCTCCTGGCGGTCCGCCACAACCCTGTGCTGGCCTGTGGCGCCTCCTCACTTCCCGCCTTTTGGCCCTAGGGGGCCAAAACGCTCCTGGCGGTCCGCCACAATCGTCCCGGCGCTCCGCCACAACCCTTGTGCTTTCGCGACGCAAGCCCGGGGACTTCCGCTATTCTTAGCAGCCGTGCGTCGGTGCCCGAGCGGCCCAAGGGAACGGCCTGCAAAGCCGTACAGTCGCGGGTTCAAATCCCGCCCGGCGCTCTACTTACGAGTTCTTGCTATGACGACACCACACCACGCTCCGAGCAGAATGGTCCTGGAACGATGAGTGACGTCTTTCAAGGGCCTGGCTGGTGGATGGCCTCTGACGGCAAGTGGTACCCGCCGGAACGCCACCCCGATATCAACTATCGGAACCAGCACGCCGTAGCGAAGCCACCGTCGGACTTCCCAGCGGTAGGCATCCACAACAACGACGACACCGAAACGACCTCGACAAGCACGTTTAGCGAGATGGTGATCTCACGATCAGCGCAGCTCGATGAGACCGCAGAGATCTCCGGCCAGGAGCTGTCCGATCACCTCGAGCAGGTCGAACGACAACGCCAGGAGGCTGCCGAGCAGCTCGCGGCCCAAGAGCGTGAAGCGCAGCTCGTAGCCGAACAGGTCGAGGCTCAGCAGCGAGCCGCAGAGAGCACCTCAGCGAGGGTGAGCGACATCTCGACGGGCCCTGACGGAAGTGGCGTCGAGACGAAGCCAGCGGCGGTGCAGCGAGGGACCTCGCTCGCGCCCGAGCGTTCCATTCCCCAGGACCTCGGTCGCCCAAAGCCGTCACGGGCATTCTCCGTCGCATCACCCGACTTCGTGAACCCACCAGAGCGCCCGGTCTTCGATCGAACGGTGCCACCTTCGGTGGTGAACGCCCCAGCTCGAAAGCCGAGCGTCCCAGGGCGTACCGAACTCGAGCTCGATGTGCCGACCGGTGTAAGGCTAACGCCCGCGCCGGTAACCGCTGAACCGGCGCTACGACCATCGACCGCTCTCGTCCATGTGCCGAGCGTGCCGTTACAGGTCGCATCGACCAAGGATCGCGTCCTCGCCTCACTGCTGTTCATCTCCGGTATCGCCATGATCATCGGCACATTCCTCGAGTGGACCATCGACCCAATTGCCGAGACTGGATGGGTCCGCGGCGACGGCACCGCCACGATCCTCGCAGGGGTCGTGGGCTCGGCCATGGCCGGCCCGATCTTCGTTGGCTTTCGACACGTTCTCCCAAAGGCCACAGCAATCGTTGCGGGCCTGGTTGGTGTGGTGGTCGTCGGACTCGCTGCGATCAACGCGAGTGGCCTCGGGATTGGCATTTACGTGGAGCTCGTCGCCGCGATCGTCATGGTCGGAGCTGCTGCCGCAGATCAGGGCGACGCACTCGACTGACCGCACGGCGGCGAAAACGACAAATCGGCTCCCGGAGGAGCCGATTATCTTCTCGTTCGAACGAAGTTCGATACGTGGGCCGTACAGGACTTGAACCTGTGACTTCCACCATGTCGAGGTAAACCTACAAGTTTCGAGACTATCCAATCGGCATTTTGAATCGTAACATTTCGATTGAGAAATTAATGATTTTTGGACACTTGGGACTCACGATCGAGCGCTAGGCGCCGCTTGTTTCGTGATGCTGAACCGCGCTTTTGGACATATTTCGGACATATTTTTCGTCCCGAAATGACATATGGCCAGACACCCAGACCTAAGCCGCATTCGTATTCTCCTAAATTTAGGTTGCAATCTAAATTTAGAAGAAATACCGTAGAGGTATGGTTACTGAGAAGATGACGAATCCCTACCGCCCGGGGGCAGGGCATCGCCCTCCCTTTCTTGCTGGCCGAATGGAGGAGAAAGAGCAATTTGCGAAGCTTCTGGAACAACAACCGGTAACTGAGAATCTCATTCTCACAGGGCTACGCGGCGTCGGTAAGACCGTACTCTTGGAGGACTACCACCCGATAGCGTCAGAGGCCCGCTGGTTGTGGGTGGGGGCAGACATTTCGGAGCGATCAACCCACACCGAGGAGAACCTCTGCGTCAGGCTGATGACCGACTTAGCGGCCGCATTGAGCGGAGTTGTTCTCGGAGAGGAGACGCGAATCCCCGTTGGGTTCGGTTCTGAGGCGACGAAGACAACTCATCGACTCTCGTACGCAGACCTCCACAGCTTCTACGACGAAACGCCCGGATTGCCTTCGGACAAGATAAAGGCCGTCCTGAGAGCAGTTCAATCGACTTTGACAGGCTCGGGTGTGAGAGGAATCGTCTTCGCGTACGACGAGGCTCAGAATCTACAAGACCATAGTGATCGAACCGAGTTGCCGATCGCTCTACTTCTCGAAGTCTTCCAATCGATTCAGCGGTCGGATTCCGACGTCCTGATGATGCTCGTCCTTACCGGACTCCCCACGCTCTATTCCAAGCTTGTCGAGTCAAGGACTTATTCCGAGCGCATGTTTACTGTTCAAACGCTTGGCACTCTGAGCAGCAGCGAGACACGAGAGGCTATTCTGAAGCCGACCCAGGACACAGCCGTACAGTTCAACGACCCATCCATTGAGTCGATCTGGCAAGAATCAAGCGGATACCCATACTTTGTTCAGTTCTTCTGTCGCGAGGTCTTCGACGTATGGGTTGGCCGTCATAACCGTGGGGAAGATCTCGGCGAGGTTCCGCTCGGTCCTGTCGTTTCCAAGCTAGACGAAGACTTCTTCGCCGGCCGCTGGAACATTCTTACGGAACGACAACGCGACGCACTCACGGCAATCGCGGCCCTTGAAGGAGACCCTGACTACTTTTCGATTCAGGATGTCGCTGCGAAGTCCAAGGTAGTTCTGGATTCGGGCTTCAGTCCGAGCAACTTAAGCCAGGTCTTCCAACAACTCATCACCAAGGGGCTCGTCTACAAAAGTCGTCACGGAGAGTACTCGCTCGCAGTCCCTCTTCTCGCACAATTCACGCGTCGACAGGTCGCTCCACGGCCAGACCCTGAGGGTCCACCTAGCTTGTTCTAGCCAGGCGGCTTGCAGCAATGCCCATCGAAGGCTCGCTAGCTACGAACCTCCACCTGTGACTTCCACCATTCACGGGTTCATATCTCAACCGAGAGTGAGATTTGAGCGCGTAGCTACTACGCGAATCTCGACATATTGATGACATATCGCCGCTTTGGATATGTCACAGACTCGATGATTTCGAGCGAATTCAACCAGTAAAGTGTTGATTTTTCAGCGTGGGCCGTACAGGACTTGAACCTGTGACTTCCACCATGTCGAGGTGGCACTCTAGCCAACTGAGTTAACGGCCCGAAGGTCGATCAGGATAGCACTGCCTCGTCGAGATGCGACACGCAAAGTTGTGCAAAGCTGAACCATGGCTTCCTCAACGTCCTTTCGTACCTGCCCGCTGTGTGAAGCGACCTGTGGGTTGGCGATCGAGGTCGACGGCGGGGCGGTCACCAGAATCCGGGGCGATCGTGACGATGTCTTCTCGAAGGGGTTCTTGTGTCCCAAGGGCACAGCGCTTGGCAAATTCCATGAAGACCCCGACCGGCTTCGTCAACCGATGGTCAAACGCGACGGCACACACGTGGCCGTTACATGGGAGGAGGCGTATCGAGCAATCGCCGAAGGCCTCCTGCCCGTGCTCGATCGCGACGAACGGGCCGGGGGAGCCATCTACCTCGGCAATCCTGTTGTCCACTCGCTCGACATGTTGCTGTACAGCAAGGCGGTCACTGTGGGGCTTGGAACCAAGAAGGTCTTTTCGGCATCGACGGTCGATCAGCGGCCCCGCGAGGTCGCGAGCGGCTTGATCTACGGCCACTCCGGCACGATTCCGGTTCCCGACATCGATCGGACCGACATGTTGGTCATGCTCGGGGCAAATCCAATGGTGAGCAACGGGTCGCTCGCCACCGCACCCGACTGGCCGGGTCGAATCGACGCGTTGCTCGAACGCGGCGGAGCGCTGGTGGTCGTCGACCCAGCGTGTACCAAAACCGCTCAGCGAGCAACGACACATCTGCCGATCGTGCCCGGAGCAGACGTGCTTCTTCTCGCGGCGATCGCCACCGAACTTGTCAGTACAGGAACACACCGTCCGGTCGACGAGGATCGCGAAGCCCTCGAACGGGTTGCTGCTGCGCTTTCGGCGTTCACGCCCGATTCGGTGGCCGACGGCACGGGGCTCACATCCGCGGCGATACGAGATCTCGTCGTACAGCTTACGAATGCCGAACGGCCGTGTGTGTATGCGCGTATCGGGACGACCGTAACCCCATTTGGTACAACCGCGAGTTGGTTGGTCGATGTGGTCAACGCGCTTCTCGGCAGCCTGGACGCTCCCGGCGGGGCAATGTTCCCGAAGAACGCTGCGGGATCAAAGAACACGCGGGGGAGCGGCCCACATGGGCCAGTCCAGTCCCTCGGGCGACGCAAGACGTCGGTCTCGCACATGCCGATCGAGCTCGGCGAGTATCCGGTCGCGGTGATGGCCGAAGAGATCGAGACGCGAAACATCACGGCGATGATCACCGTCGCTGGTAACCCGGTGTTGTCGTGCCCGGACAGCGAACGCCTCGACGCAGCCTTTGCGTCGTTGGACTTCATGGTGAGCGTCGATTGCTACCTCAACGAGACCACTCGCCACGCCGACGTGATCTTGCCCCCGCCGTCCCACCTGCAGAAGTCGCACTTCGACGTAGCGTTCGGGAATCTCACGATCCGGAACGTCGCCAATTATTCCGAACCCGTGCTCCCGCTCGACGATGGTGGGCTGCCCGAATGGGAAGTCCTTGCTCGCCTTGCGTCGGTTCTCGGTGGTGCGCAAGGTACGGCCGCCGACGCTGCGGCCGTCGATGCCATGATCTTCGAGCAGCTCGTGTCGGGTGCGCTGAGCGCCCCCTCAGCGCCCGACGGGCTCGATAGGGAACGCGTCGTCGGTGCCCTCGACGACGATGCGGGTCCCGAGCGCCTGCTCGACATCATGTTGCGATCGGGTCCGTTCGGTGACTGGTTCGGGCTCGCCGACGGCATCTCGCTCGCGCACCTTCGCGAGCACCCGCACGGAATCGACCTAGGAGCTCTCGAACCGCGGTTGCCCGAAGCGCTCCTCACGCCGTCGGGGCGGCCCGAATTTGAGCATCCCGATCTCATGGGTGACATCGCCCGAATGGACGGGTTGCTCGTGGCCCCAGATCCCTCGACGCTCCGCCTCATCAATCGGCGCACGCTCCGCTCTAACAACTCCTGGATGCACAATCTCGAGATCTTGGTTAAGGGTAAACCTCGCTGCACAATGCAGATCCATCCAACCGACGCTGATCGCCTGGGGCTCGTTGGCGGCGACATTGCCCGGGTGCGCTCGTCGGCTGGGTCGGTAGAAATTCCGGTGGCCGTAGACGATGGGTTACGACCCGGGGTGGTGTGCATCCCGCACGGTTGGGGGCATGGCGCCAGCGGAACTGCGCTTGCGGTCGCGAGCGCAGCGGGCGGAGTGAACGTCAACGTCCTCACGCCGAGCACGGTCGTCGACCCGCTTTCGGGTACGTCGCAACTCACGGGGTTCGCCGTCACCGTCGAACCAGTCGGCTGACGTAAGCTCCCGACATGCCAATCGTGCTTTCTTCGGCCTACCCGCTCAACGTCGTTACCACCGGCGATGACCGACGGCGACCACTGTTACTCATCAACCCACTCGGTACCACAGTCGACTTCTGGGAGCCGATGCTGCCCGAGCTCGAGGAACGCAATTGGGTTATTCGCTTCGATCTGCGCGGCCACGGCCTGTCCGTCGGCGAACCGATCCTCCCGTACACCGTTGGCGAGCTCGCCGACGATGCGTTAGCGGTGCTCGACGCGCTCGAAATTCCTCGGGCCAACGTGATGGGGTCATCGCTTGGTGGTTTGGTCGCCACGACACTCGCTGCGGCCGTGCCCGACCGCGTCGAACGTCTTATCTTGGCCGCTACCGCAATGCGTATTGGCACCGAGTCGTGGTGGGCCGAGACGGTCCGTCGCGTCGAAGAGTTCGGCATGGCCGGCATCGTCGATCATCTCGATTCGGTGTTTTTCTCCGAGGCCTGGCAGCACACGGTTCCGGATCGTCGAGAGAGCGCTCGCGCAATGCTGTTGGACATCGATCCAGCTGCCTATCTCGCCGGAGCCGAGGCGCTTCGCAACGCCGATCTCGACGATGTGGCCCATCACGTTCGGGCGAGCACGCTTGTGATCGTTGGTGAAGACGACCCGGTCCTACGCCATAGCCCGGCGACGGATCTTCTCGATCTGATCGACGGGAGTGAAGCGGTCAACGTCAGCGGCGCAAAGCATCGGGTGCTCCTCGAACAGCCCGAGCTTCTTGCTCAGGTCGTCAACGAATTCCTGGTCGACCCCGACGCTCACTAAGACACACCACGGCGAGTCGCATTGCGAGGCGACCGACGACTCATGCTCCCGAAAAGTAGCGATGCCTCGAAAAGTAGCGATGCGGTCTAGAAGTAGTACGGGAACGCCGACCAGTCGGGCGCACGCTTTTCGAGGAATGCATCGCGGCCTTCGACGGCCTCGTCGGTCATGTACGCGAGGCGTGTTGCCTCTCCAGCAAAGACCTGCTGGCCAACGAGCCCGTCGTCGACCATGTTCATTGCGTACTTCGACATGCGTTGGCCAGTTGGGCTCTTCGCGTTTACCAAAGCGCCCCATTCGAGCGCTGTCGTCTCGAGTTCGCTATGGGGTACCACCGCGTTCACCATGCCCATGGCGGCAGCCTCGCTCGCGGTGTGATTCTGCCCGAGGAAGAAGATCTCGCGAGCTTTCTTCTGGCCGATCATCCGTGCGAGGTAGGCCGAGCCGTAACCGCCATCGAAGCTTGCGACGTCGGTGTCGGTTTGCTTGAAGATCGCGTGCTGCTCGCTCGCGATGGTGAGGTCGCACACGACGTGGAGGCTGTGGCCTCCGCCCACCGCCCAGCCCGGCACCACTGCGATGACCACCTTGGGCATGAAACGAATTAGACGCTGTACCTCAAGGATGTGTAACCGTCCGGCGCGTGCGGGGTCGACGGTGTCGGCCGTTTCGCCCTCGGCGTACTGATACCCAGTACGGCCGCGGATTCGCTGGTCGCCGCCTGAGCAAAAGGCCCATCCGCCGTCTTTGGGCGACGGACCATTTCCGGTGATCAGAACGCAGCCGACATCGCTCGACATGCGTGCGTGGTCCAGACAGCGGTAGAGCTCATCGACGGTCTGGGGCCGAAATGCGTTGCGAACCTCGGGCCGATTAAAGGCAACGCGGACGGTGCCGTGGGCTCGCGCCCGGTGGTAGGTGATGTCTTCCAGCGATTCAAAGCCGGGAATGACAGACCAATGGGACTCATCGAAGATCTCCGAAACCATGCACGAACAGTAGCCGTGACGGCTGTCTATGCCCCTGCTTTGCACTTCGTGGCTTGACCTGGCAGTCTTTTGCGGTGCCACTTCAAACGCGCCGTTGGCGCGCCCTCGTCGTCGTTCTCTTCGCGGCCCTGTTTTTGTTCTCGGGCGACGCTGTTGCTCAAGAGGATGACGAAGAGCGTCTCGAGGAACTGAAGGAAGAACGCGAGAAGATTCAGGTCGAGGTCGCCGCCGCTGCGGTCCGTGTCGATGCCGCAACCGCAGACTTCGAGACCGTTGCCCAGGCGCTCGACGACATCAACGCTCTCGTCGACCTCCACGAAGCGAAATTGGCTGACGCCGAACAGGCGGTTCGGTCTGCCGAGCAGCTCGTCGTACAAGCCGAGGCTCGGAGCCTGGCGATCGACGCGGAGATCCTGGAGATACAGGACCTCGTCGCCCAACTTGCGGTCGCATCCTTCACCGGAGAAACCGGCGAGAACGGCGAGGACCTCACCGCCTTCTTGTTGTCGGACGATCCAACCGAAGCCGTCCGCCGTCGCAGCCTCGTCGAGTTCCAAACCGGCAATCTTGGCGACGCACTCGACCGGATGCGCGTTCTCGAGGCCGAAGCCGAACAGGTCGAGGTCGATCGGGTCCGAGCCGTAGAAGCAGCGGTGATGAACCGTACCGAAGCACTCAACCGCCGACGCGATCTCGATGTTGCTGTCGACGCACAGACCGAACTCGTACTCGATGTCGAGGCTCGCCTCGAAGCCAGGCTGGCCGAAGCGTCCTACATCGACGAACTCGATGCAGAGGCCGCAGCCCAGATCCGGGCCCAAGAAGAGGTCATCGCAAAGCGAATTCGCGAAGAGGCTGCACGAAAGGCCGCCGCAGAAGCTGCACGTCGTGCCGCCGCAGCGCCAAAGCCAGCGTCTGGCGAAGACATCGTCGAAGCTGAAGGCTTCTACGTACACAGCTCGGTGCAGGATCAGGTAAGCCGCATGATCAGCGATGCACGTGCTGCCGGTGTCCGACTGTCTGGATACAGCTACCGCTCGCCGCAGCGCACTGCCGAACTTCGTGTGATCAACGGATGTCCCGACGTGTACACGGCGTCGCCGAGCAGCTGTCGAATTCCAACCGCCCGACCAGGACAATCCATGCACGAACGTGGTCTTGCGATTGACTTCCAGAGCTGTTGGCGCGGTTCGGAGTGCTTCGTCTGGCTGTCGAACAATGCGTCCAAGTACGGCTACTACAACCTGCCGAGCGAATCCTGGCACTGGTCGACGAACGGCCGCTAGCGCCCCCTGCATTTGAGCGGGTGCCCAATGCCCCACTCAACACCTGAAACCGACTAGTTTCAGCTCTGTGATTCGTGGTCATCTTCGCGCGCTCGTGCGCTCCAGTATTGGTCTGCTGCTGCTCATGGTGGCCGTCTTCACGATCACCATGCCAGCGAACGCACAGACCGAAGAGGAAAAGGAACGACTCGAAGAGCTCAAGGCCGAACGAGAACGAATTCAGGCCGAAGCGGGTGCACAGGCGGTCAAGGTCGACGCGGCAAACGCGGACTTCGGCGAAGTTGTTGAGGCACTCGATGCAATCAACGCCCTCGTCGACTTGCAAGAGGCACGCCTCGTTGATGCCGAGCAAACCGTCCGGTCGGCCGAGGCACAGGCAGCAGAGGCGGCTCGTCGTGAGGCAGAAATCGCCGAAGAGGTCGTGACGCTCCAGGCCGAGGTCCGCGATCTCGCAGTTGCGTCGTTCACCGGCGAATCAGGAGCGAACGGCGAGGACCTCACGGCGCTGTTGCTCTCCGACGATCCAACCGAAGCCGCACGTCGCCGTAGCCTTGTCGAATTCCAAACGGGTTCGCTCGGTGATGGCATCGATCGACTGCGTTCCCTCGTTGCCGAAGCCGAGGTCGTCTCGCAGCAACGCCAGGAGGCTGCTGCTGCAGCCGAGGCGGGACGGATTGAGGCCGAGCGGCGTCGCGTCGATCTCGTGGCGTCCCAAGAATCACAGATCGAGCTCGTCGCCGCGGCCGAAAGCCGCTTGGAAGCTCGTCTCGCCGAGGCTGCGGTCCTCGAGGAGCGCGACTCGGAAGCCGCGGCCAAGATCCGCCAGCAAGAGGAAGCGATCGCTCGCCGGATCCGTCAAGAAGCCGCTCGACGGGCAGCGATCGAAGCTGCCAAGGCACGTGCAGAGCGTCCTCCCGTTGCGACTCCTGCCGACATTTCCACCGTTCAGGGCATTCAAGTGCACAGCAGCATCGCGGCAACGGTCGACGAAATGCTCAACGCTGCTCGTGCCGATGGAGTTGATCTCAGCGGGTGGGGCTATCGCGACAACATCCGACAGATCGAGCTTCGCCAAAAGCACTGCGGAACGAGCGAGTACGACGTGTGGGAGAAACCAGCTTCTGCGTGTCGGCCACCCACAGCCCGTCCCGGCCAGTCGATGCACGAACGCGGCCTCGCCATCGACTTCACGTATCGGGGCGGATCGATCACCACCCACTCCAATCCAGGATTCGTGTGGTTGAACAACAACGCGCACCGGTGGAACTTCGTGAATCTGCCGTCGGAACCATGGCACTGGAGCACGACCGGGCAATAGGCCAACCGGGCGCCCCTATTCGGCCTTGCGTTTAGGTCGAACGGCTCATCTTCGGCGCCGCTGAGCCGATGGTTACCTCGTGTTTCGATTCCTGTTTTCTGCGCGGTCTCTGGCCTGCGCTTTTCTCGTTTTTGTTGCGCTATTTGCTGCGACCGTGACGGTTGGCGCCCAGTACTCCGAAGATGACCAAGAGATCGAAGATCTGAAGGAAGAGCGCGAGCGCACCGCGAAAGAGGCCGCGCTCGCCGTCGGCGATATCGACATCGTCACCGCAACCGTCGAAGAGGTCACCCAAGCACTCGACGACCTGGCCGCATTTGTGAACCTGCAACGCATTCGTTTGCAGGAGGCCGAGACTGCCTATGAGGCGTCCCTCGCATCGATCGATCAGGCTCGTGACGAACGAGACCTCGTCCTGCAGGAGACGGTGCTCGTACGCGAACACCTCACCAATTTGGCGGTATCGAGCTTCACGGGAGAAAGCGGAAGTGGCGACGACGTCACCGAATTGGTGCTTTCCGACGATCCTGGTGAGTCCGCACGCTTTATCCACTTGCTCGAACTCCAGACGGGCACCTTGGGCGACGGAATCGACCGGCTACGTGCGCTGGAATTCGAAGCCGAACTGCTGCTCGAATCGGAGCGGAACGCCGTCGAAAGCGCAGAACAGTTCCTCGCCGAAGTAGAGGACCGTACGCTCGCACTGGAAGAAGCCCTCGACCGACAAGCCAAGGTCGTCACCGCAGCCGAGATCCGTCTCGAAGCCCAGATCGCCGAAGCTGCAATCTTGCAAGAGCGCGACGTCGAACTCGCCACCAAGATCCGAGACAAGCAGACGTCGATAAACCAGCGCGTCGCCGCAGCAGCACGACGAAATGGTGTCGAGATTCCAACCCCCGTCGATCTCGACGACATTGTTCGCCTCGACTTCTACCGTCCCGGAGACCTCCCCGACCCCGAAATTGACGAAGAGACCGGCGAAGAGCTGCCGGTCCTCATCCCGCTCGACGTCGAACCGTTCTTCCAGATCGAGGTTCACGAAGACATCGCCGAACAGACCCAAGCCCTCTTCGACAAGGCGTTTGACGAAGGGGTAAACCTCGCCGGCTGGGGCTACCGGCCAATCCAGCTACAGATCGAGCTTCGCGCCGCCCATTGCGGCGGCACCGACTACGACATCTGGCATCGCCCGGTCTTCGAGTGTGCTCCACCAACGGCACGGCCGGGGTTTTCCAAGCATGAGCAGGGAAGAGCGATCGACTTCACCTTCAACGGCGCATCGATTCAGTCGCGAGACAGCTCGGCCTTTGTCTGGCTCGCCCGAAATGCACCGGCGTATGGCTTTGAGAACCTTGAGTCGGAGCCGTGGCATTGGAGCATCCTCGAAGGTGCTGAACGAATGCCTCGGAGTTAGTCAGCGCCCAAGGGGTCGACGGTCCACACTCCAGGCTCTGACGGCACCGCAACGGCGCCTGCATGGGGCAGGAGGGCGTCTGGCATGCTGCGCACGAGCAGGCCCGTAGAGAGCCCGTGAGCGTCCTCGTCGCGAGGGAGCGCCGCTGCTGCATGAATCGCTGCTGCCAGCCCGATCTCGCGGTCGATCGACGATGTCACGATGATCCGAAGCTCCGGTCGTGACCGTGCGAGGTCGATCACCCGGTCGACACCACCGATCGCCGCTGGCTTGACGACTGCGACCGACACGTTCGCGGCGTCGATTGCAGCCGCTGCATCGTGGGTGACGGGTACGTCGAGCGCAACAGCGACACCGGTTGCCGCTTCGATTTCTCGATACTGCGACGGCGTGTCCGTTGGATCCTCGATGTAGTCGATCCGGTGCATCCCAACGCGTCCGATCACACGCTCGGCGGCTTCTCGTGACCACGCGCCGTTTGCATCGAGTCGAAGCGACACGTCAGGACCGGCCGCCTCGCTGGCGGCGATGATGCGGGTGACATCTTGGGCGCTCTCGGCCACGCCCACCTTGAGCTTGATCGCCGTCGCTCCCTGGGACACCAACTCGATGGCGCGTGAGTGAACCGCACCGGGGTTGAGCTCGGTCACGAGACCGTTCGCCCGAACCGAACCGGGCGAACCAGAACGGAGCCACTGAGCGAGCGGAAGACCAGCGTCCTGGCACGCAAGGTCGGCGAGAGCAGTATGAATGGCGAAGCGTGCGAGCGGACTTCCGGTAAACGTCGACAGGGCAGCGAGGGCCTCGTCGACCGGCGTGCCAGAGGCAGTGCCGCACCAGCGGTCGAGATCGACCGCGAGCGCTTCGAGCCCTGGACCGTCCATGCCCGGGATCGGGGCGGTCTGCCCGCGTCCGACGCGGCCGTCGCGTCCGTGGACGACAAGCGAGAGCCCGCCTCGGTCGCCGATACCGCCTGCGCCCGTTGTCAGTGTTTCGGTCAACCGGATGTCGAAGGTGGCTGAGGACGCTCTAGAGATCTCCATGACGATCACACCCTTCCAGAAACGCAGCGATCGGTGCGGCTACTGCGGAACAATTTTCGTGATGAGCGACATGGCCAACTCCGTCGATGATGGCTGTCTGGCCAAAAGGTGCCGCTTCTGCGATGCGTTTGGCGATCTCGACATAGGCAGTGTCCAGTGCGCCCGCGATCGCAAGGACTGGCGATCTGACCGACGGCAGGGTCTGCCAGGTAGGAGGCATCGAGCCCGTTCCCGTTCCGCGAAGGCTGTTCGCCAGACCCAGGACGTTGCCCGAGCAGCGTTGAGCGATCGTCTGCGCTCGTTCGGTGTCACCGAGAGCAGCCACATACGGAGCGAAGAGCGGCAGCGATAGCCATTCGTCGATGAAGGATTCAAGGCCGACCGTCTCGAGGTGCTCAGCACGTTCCTGGTCAGCTTCGTACCGGGCGGTACGTTGGACCGGATCGAGAATTCCCGGGGTTGAGCTGACGGTGATGATCGAGCCGAAGTACCAGGGAGCGCGAGCGGCGATCGACAGCGCCACCCGGCCGCCCATCGAGTACCCGAGCAAATGCACCGTTGCTGGGTCATGTGGGCCAATCAGCGAAAGCACCTGGTCGACCACCGACGACATGGCGTAGTGCTCGAGCGATTCGGGAGACGCGCTGGCGCCGTGGCCGACGAGGTCGATCGCCATAGCGGGGCGTCCGTTGCGACAGGCCTCGAGCAGCGGGAGCATCGTGCTGCCGTCGCCGGTAAAGCCGTGCAGGGTCACGATTGGGTTGCCGGTACCTTCGAGACGTCGAACCGCAAGCGACGTGCCGTCTGCAGCGGTGACATGTTCGACCGCAGGTTCGGTCATGGTGCGAGTTCCTCAATGGCCGAAGTGACCGCAGCGTGAAGTGCGAGCCGATCGGACGTGTCGACGGCGAGTTCGAGAATAGTGACGCCGCGGTCATTGGCCGTGGCCTCAAGCGCAGAGGCAAGATCGATCGTGTGACGGTGCTGCACGTTCTGGTGTCCTGACAGAAACTCGAACGTCGTGCCATGGGGCGTGTGGAAGAGGGCAGCGAACTGGTCGGGGTCAATCGCGTCTTTCACCGGTAAGAACGAGAAGATTCCGCCACCGTCGTTGTTGGGAATCACGATCGTCAGGTCGTGGCCATTGCGTGCGGCGGACAAAATTCCGCCAACGTCGTGTAGAGATGCGATGTCTCCGATCAGTACGTAGGTGCGGCCTCCGTCGCCAGCGACGTGCAACCCAATCGCGGTCGAGACGACACCGTCGATCCCGTTGATTCCTCGATTGGCGACGATCGTGGCAGCCGGCTTGGCCGCAAAGGTGTCGAGGTCGCGCACCGGCATCGAACTCGATGCGACGATGCGATCGTTCGACGTCGCATGCGCTGCGAGTGTGCGTGCCATATGTCCCTCGGTCAGCGTTGGCCATCCGTCGAGGACCGCGGCTGTGCGCTCGGCGACGCGTTGCCCAAGGGCCTGCCACGTCGCCATCCATGAAGCGTCCCCAGCTGGAGTCGCCGTCGACATTGCGAGCAGCGAGTTAGGGGTACAGCGAAGCCGAATGCTCACAAGATGCGACGGGTCTTGCCATTCGTCATATGGATCGACGGCGAGATGTGTGGCGTCGAGCTTCTCCCACCACAGCCGCAGCATCTTCGCGGTCGGGGTCTGGCCGAGATGAATGATGAGGTCGGGCGACGGCAATGCCGGCGCGTGGGTGAGCAGCGCATGTCCCGATACGACCGGTCCGTCGTCGTCGCAGGGAAGCCCGCTCAAGATGTCGGCGACGATGGGTATGTCGTGAGCCCTCGCGAAGGCGAGCACCTCGTGCGCGCCGCCGACGTGTCGAGGACACGCATCTGGGCCCGCGAGTATCAGCGGGTGCCGGGACGCTCGCAGGGCCGCCTCGAACGTCTCGACGTGATCCCGGCTCGCGTTGCGATGCCCCACGGTGATGCCCGACAACGTCGGCGGCTGGTCGATCGGGCCGGCAACGGGCTCGAGCGGCATCCGAAAGGCCCAGTTGACATGAACGGGTCCGTGCATCTCGAGCGCCGTGGCTGTCGCCCGCCATCCGGCGCGTTGGGAGAATGCAGGCCCGGCATCGCCACCCACCGGCATCGTCAGCTCGTCGCGCACGTGGCGTTGGTAGAGGCCTCGTTGATCGAACGATTGTCCGACGCCCCAGTCTTGATGTTCGGGCGGCCGATCGGCGGTAATGACCACAAGGGGCACATTGCTCATCGATGCCTCGGCTACTGCCGGCAGGTAGTTCGCAGCCGCCGTTCCCGACGTGCACACGAGTCCGACGGGCCTGCCGGACAGCTTGGCCATCCCGAGTGCAACAAAGGCCGCCACCCGCTCATCGAGTTCGATCGATGTGGAGATGCCGGGAGTTCTCGCCGCAGCGATAGTCAGTGGGGTCGACCGGGAACCGGGGGAGAGCACGACGTGTGCGAGTCCAGCGTCACGGGCGCCGGCGAAAAAGTACTCGGCGGCTGCCGTTGGATCGAGTGTCGGAACCGTCATAGTTCCTGGGAAGTGTACGTCAGCCGTCGGCGTTCAGCAGCAACAGTGATGGGTCCGCTGCTGGGACTTCGTCTACCGCTGCGAGCGCCTCGGCTGCGGCACCCTCACCGAAAAGGACGTCGAGTAACGGAAACGGGTTCTCCCAGGCCGAGCCGCCATCTGGAGCCCACTGAATATGCAGATGCGGAGCGCCGCGTGCATTGCCCGAGTCGCCGTTGGTCCCAACGCGCTGGCCGGCATAGACCCGTTCGCCGTCTTCGAGATCTTCGACCTCGTCGAGGTGTGCGTAGTAGTAGCGAGATCCGCTGTCGCCAATGAGGTAGATGCTCAGGCCACCGAGCGAGCCGTTCGTGATCCGCTCGACGTAGCCGTCCTCTATCGCACGCAGCTCAACACCGATTTGGGCGAGGAGGTCGGTTCCCTGATGGCGTCGTCCGCCCGAACGCGGCTGGCCCCAGTCGTTGTAGAACGGCTTGCGCAGCGATGCGACAGGGAAGACCGCAATGTCGACGCCGAACTCGTCGGTCTCGGTGCGAAGGTCTTGGGCGGCAGCATCGAGCTCGGCACGTTGGCGCTCGAGTGATGCGATCTGGGAGGACAGGATCCGCTGCGTTTCCGCGTACGCCTCAGCATCGGAACCATCCACCGCCGCACGAATCGAGAGCGCAGCTTCGGCATGTCCGAGAGCGTCGAGCTGGGAGAGAACGTCGAGACGGTCGAGCACCAGATCGGTGCGGACCGCCGACGGCAGAAACGGTGCCCCCGGCAGCGTGGGAGCGAGCGCTCGAGGCTCGAGGATTGGCAGGCCGTTGGATGGGTCCTCGGCGAGCACCGGTGCCATCATCACCGACGTGAGCATCACGACGAAGGCGATGATACTGACGGAGAGACGTCGAAGAGCTGGCCTTTGCGGCCTCATGGCTACCACAGCCCTCGAATAGTAGGGACTCCTGTGGAAAACTCCCAAATTGAGCGACATGTGCCACGGGAGGTAGTGAAGCCACCACCCACGGCGGTATGGGCTGGTGGCTAGCCAGCTCCACCGAACTGGGCCAGAACCGCAGGAGCGTCACTCGTGAGTTCCAGGACCGAGCGGCCGCCGATCGATGCGTTCTGCGTGGGCAGTACCACCGACTCAGGAGTGGTGGCCCGTAAGGTGTTCGCGATCTCGATCGCCTGGGTGAGCGTCGTGCCGTCGTCCATAACGACCGCATTGGCCATTGCGGTGCCCATCGAGTCGAGGATTCGTGGGTCTCGCTGCGCCGACAGCTTGGTGATCAGCGCCCGCATGAATGCCTGCTGCCGCTGCACCCGGCCGATATCGCTGGTTGGGTCTCGGCGCTCGACGCCATCGACGATCTCGGTATAAAAGCGACTACGCACGTATGCGAGCGCTTGCGTCGAATCGAGAACCACATCGCCCGCCACCGGGAGGTTGAGGCCAGAATTCTCATCGAACGCCGGATACGGAATCGTTATCTCGACGCCGTCGACAGCATCTACGAGGTCGATGAACCCGGCCAGATCCACTTGCACGTAGTGCGAGATTGGAATGTTCAGTTCCGACTGGACCGTGTTGATGATGCCCTCGGGGCCGTCGCGAAAGGCCGTGTTGATGCGCTGAGGATCCCCACCGTTGATCGGCAACCACAAATCGCGGGGGAGAGACAAGAACTTCGCCGATCCGTCGTCGAGCAAGCGAAGCACCATGATGGTGTCGGTCCGCTCGCCGGTGATTGCTTCGTCGCCCCCGATGATGACGCCTGCGTTGTCGGTATCGGCCGTGATGCCGCTACGCGAGTCGGTGCCGACGAGCAAGATATTGCGGCCGCTCTCGGGCGGTGGCGCCAAGATCTCTGCGACGGGCACCCGCTCGACCCCGTTGAAGATCTGGCGGGCCCGCAGGATCGGGAGAAGAACGACCAACGCCGCAATACCGATCAGGACCGCGAGTACGAGCGGCCACCGCCGTCGACGCCGTGGAACCTCCGGGAGGTACATGTCGTCGTCATCGAGACCCGGTTGGAAGGACGGTGAGACGGGTTCCTCGTACCGAGGAGCGGCCTGTGGGGTCGCTACTGGAGCGACCGTCGATGCCTGAGGCCGTGCCACGGGGGCGGGACGCCTCACGACCGGTGGTGCGGCTGCTTCCCAGGGGTCGGACGTCGTCGGCTGATCTTCGATCTTCGGAATTCGGGCTAACCGATCTCGGAAGTTGCCTGCCGGTTCTTCGTTCTCACTCGCCACGGGTCTAGTCCACCACGTTTGCGCGGAGAAACGGTGGCGCCGTGCCGCAAATCACTCGCGAGCGCAGCGCTGGGTGGGCCCCGCCAACGCGACCGTCCAGGCACCATCGGTGAGAAGTTCGGCTGTGGTTTCGACCCCTGCGTGCAAGGTGTGCAAGGCTATGTGCCACTGCGGGTGGAGCAGTAGAACCAAGGTGCGAGGAAGAGCAGCAATGCCATTGAACGAACGACGACTGACCGGCCGAGATGTGTTGGCCAAAACGTTCCAAGCCAAGACCAAACGCGGGTACGACCCGATCGAGGTAGACGCGTACCTCGAGCTCGTTGCTGCACAGATCGATGTGCTCCACGGCGACATTGGCCGCCAGGACTCCGCAGCCCCGACCCAGACGATGGCGATCCCAGAGTCGACATCGGTAAACGAAGAGGCCGAGCGTCGCAACGCCGAACTGCTCGTCGAGCTGCAGACCTTGCGCAACGAACGTGATGAGCTCGCTGTTCATGTCACTCAGCTCAACGCAAACACCGAGGCGCTCCGTTCAGAGAACGATCAGCTGCGTAACCAGCTCACCTCCATTGCACCGCCACCACCGGTCGCTGCACCCGTCGCCGAAGCCGCAGCTCCCGTCGCCGTCGAGTCCGACGACCGTGCAAGCGAAGAGAGCCTCGAGCTCGTCCTGCGCATGGCACGGCGTTCCGCTGAAGAGACCATCGCCGAGGCGCACACCCGCGCTGACGAGATCGTCGCCGAAGCCAACCTCACCGCTTCGCAGATCGCAAAGGAAAGCGATCGGAAGGCCTACGAGGCTGCGAACAAGGTCCAAGCCGAGCTCGCGTCGATCAATGCCGAGATCGAGACCCAGCAAAGCACCCTTGGACACCTGCAAGCCCGCACCGCAGACCAGCGAAGCGAACTTCGGGACATGGCGCAACGAATTCTGCATCTGGCCGACGACGAACCACGCCGATTCGAAGGCGCCGAGGTCGTCGACCTTCGCGATGCGGCACAAACGAACTCGCCTGCATAATCTCGCTCCTACCACCAAGGAGCTTCAATGAACACGATCTGCTGCGTCGGTGACCTCGTAACCGACGTGGTCGTGCATTTGACCACCGATCCACAACGTGGGACCGACACTCCGGTGTCGATCGACTATCAGCGCGGCGGCTCGGCAGCGAATGTTGCGGTTGCGGCTGTAGCGAGCGGCGCGTCGGCGCGCTTTGTTGGCCAGGTTGGTGACGATGTGGCGGGAGCGTTGCTCACCGAAGCACTCGAATCGCAAGGCGTCGAACTTCGGGTGGTTCGTCGCGGCGTCAGCGGCACGATCGTCGTCTTGGTCGATGCCTCCGGCGAACGGTCGTTTCTCACCGATCGGGCTGCCGCCGTCCACCTTGCGTGGGTTCCCGAAGGATCGCTCGACGGCGTCGACCTCTTGCATATTCCGGCCTATTCGCTCACGGTTGGCGCACTCGCCGAGACATCGCAATCAATGATCGGCGAAGCCGTCGAACGCAACATCCCAATCTCGATTTCGACAAGCTCGGTATCGGTTCTTGAGGATTACGGGCGGGACCGGTTCCTCGACCTCGTAAAGGCAGTGAACCCTGCGCTCGTATTTGCGAACAGAGAAGAAGCCAACTTTCTCCTTCGTGGACACCCCTGGTTCCGCCACGCCGGCGCGACCGTCGTCACGGCATCGGATCTGCCCGCACGCTACGTCCAGCCCGACGGGAACGAAGCGAGGGTGTCGCCGACGCCGGTGAAGGCGACCGATACAACCGGAGCCGGAGATGCGTTTACCGGTGCCTTCCTCACGGCCTACCTACGGCAAAAGTCTCCAGAGGAGTGTTTGCAGGCGGGACACGATCTCGCCCGGCGTACGCTCGAACATCCGGGCGCACGGCTCGGTTAACCCTCCTCCCTGCGAAAGGCCGCCTCCGCATGTCGCGATCTCTCCCTGCAGTACCCGTCCGTCTCAGCGAGGCCGTCGCCGATGCGCTGAGCGACGGCCGGCCGGTCGTTGCCCTCGAATCGACCGTGTATTCGAATCTTGGACTTCCGTCGCCCGATAACGCGACGGCGCTCGAGAAGTGCATTGCGGCGATTTCCGAGTCGGGTTCGACTCCAGCGGTCACCGCAGTAATCGAAGGGGAGCTGCGCGCTGGCCTCGACCAGCACGAATACGAACGGATCCTCGGTAAGGCCACCAAGGCTGCAGAGCGCGACCTGCCCGTTGCCCTCGGCCAACGCTGGTCGGTTGGCGCAACGACGGTATCCGCCTCGCTCGCGATCGCAGAGGCGGCTGGCATAGCGCTGTTCGCCACCGGCGGAATCGGTGGGGTGCACCGCGGTTCGGAGCTCACCGGCGACATCAGCGCCGACCTCGGAGCGATCGCACGTCATCGCGTCGCAACGGTGTCCGCTGGTGCGAAGTCGTTTCTCGATCTGCCGCGCACGTTGGAGGCCTTGGAGACGCTCGGCGCGACGATCGTTGGCTGGGGAACCGACGTGCTGCCAGCCTTTACCGCCCGCGAGACGCCCTACGCCTTGCCCTATCGCATCGATCAGCTCGACGAGCTTTCCCGGATCGTGGCGGCGCAGCTGCAGTTCGGTCGCGGCATGCTCATCGCAAACCCGGTGCCGCTCGACGATGCGCTCGACCAACAGGTTCACGACGAAGCGCTCGCCCAGGCGCTCGACGATGCCGAGGCCAGCGGAGTCGTCGGCGCAAAGGTCACCCCGTTCGTACTTGGACGTATTGCTGAGGCCACGGACGGCGCATCGGTACCAGCGAACATCTCGTTGGTTGCGAACAATGCACGCCTTGCCGGTCGAGTCGCGGCAGCGTTGACAACGAGCTAGGCGGCTGCTTCGTCCTGTTCTTCAGGGTTGTCTTGCGGTTCGGTTGCTTGCTGCGTCGCCGTCTCGCTTTTGGGTGCCGTCTCTGCAGTCCGCTTCTGCTGATTGCGAAGGACCTGCTCAAGTTGAGCGCCGGTGAGCGGCTTGGAGAACAAGAACCCCTGCATGTAGCGGCACCCGTGTGACTTCAGGAAGTTCACCTGGGCCCTGGTCTCCACGCCTTCGGCGATCACGTCGAGGTTGAGGCCGCGTGCGAGCGAGATAACCGCCGTCACGAGGGGTGCCCCGGATTCACCGATTCGGTTGATGAACGATCGGTCGATCTTGAGGGTGTCGACCTCGATGCGGTCGAGATAGTCCAGGCCGGTGTGGCCGACGCCAAAGTCGTCGATCGCCGTCCGGATGCCCATCTCTCGGAACCGGACGAGGGTCTCGTTGACCTCTTCGGGCTTCTCCAAAGCAAGCGACTCCGTCAGCTCGAGTTCGAGTCGTTCCGGCGGCAATCCGGACGACTTGAGTGCACGGGCGACGTTGTCGGTTAGATGCACCGACTTTTGGAACTGGCGAGGCGAAAGGTTGACCGCGACATTGATCGGCGGCAATCCAATATCGGACCATCGAGCAGCGGTTTGGCACGCCTCTTCAATAATCCACTGGCCAATGGAGTCGATAAGACTGGATTCTTCCGCAACCGGCACGAACTTGTCCGGACTGATCATTCCGAGCGTTGGATGTTCCCAGCGAAGCAACGACTCAACCGCGAAGATCTTGCCGGTCGTGATGTCTACCTGTGGCTGGTAATAGAGCTGGAGTTCTTGGTTGTCGAGCGCTCGATGCAGGGCAGCCTCGATCTCGAGACGATGCGCTCCGGGAACACGTTGTTCCGGGGAGTAACTGACCACCATATTGCGGCCGCGTTCTTTGGCCTCGAACATTGCCGTGTCGGCGTTCTCGATGAGTTCCTCGACGGTGTTGCCGTCCTTGGGGAACTCGGCGATACCGATCGACGGTGTCACGTAGATGTCGCGTAGACCAACGTCGAACGGCTCGAGGAACTGATCGAGGAAGAGACGCCCGATCGCGTGGGAGTGTCGAGCGTCTTTGACGGCCGGCACCAAGATCGCGAACTCATCGCCACCGAGTCGGGCAACGGTGAGGTTCGCTCCAACCCGCAATGACGCCTCATGCAGACGTCCTGCTACTTGGCGAAGCAATTCGTCACCAGCGTCATGGCCAAGGGTGTCGTTGACGGCCTTGAAGCGATCGAGATCGAGGAACATCGTCACGAATCGGGCGTCGCGCAATCGTGCGCTCTCGATAGCGGTTTCAAGGCGTGTGAAGAACAGCGGCCGGTTCGGCAGGTTTGTCAGCGGGTCGTGTTGGCCCTGGTGCTCGACCGCGACCCAACGGCGGATGAGGCCGAGTAGATGGATCGCGACGACGAGCGAGAGCGCGCTCGAACCAACGGTCACGAGCGGTAGCGAGAGCTCAAGTCCGGTCATGAGGTCGATGCCGATCAGGACCGGCCCAACGAGAACCACCGAGAAGGAGATAAGGCTTCGGCGAACGTTGACCTCCGACGACGTGATAACGGCGGGGGAGAAGGCCGTCATGCACTCGGGGTGCAGATACGCACCCACGGCTGCGCCGATTCCGACGATCAGCAAGATCGCGACAGGCAACATGTCGAACGAGCCGGCAAAGTTCGCAACGGCGAGCGTCAGAATCGTCTGTGGGATCGTGACGAGCGCGAGCGGGACCGTCAGGTCACCCTTGTCGTACCCGACGAGCCAAAACACGTAGAACATTGCGAACATCGCAAGCCCGAGTGCGCCGCTCGCGACAGCCGACGAAAGGAACTCCGAAATTCCTTCGGTGTTTGGTTCAACGAGCAGAACGAAGAACATGAGGGACAGGCCGGCGGCGACGATGGCCGTTTCGCGCTCGGAGATTTCCGGGGTGCTGCCCACCCGGTATTCGACTAGTCGATGCGCTCCAACTGCGCTGATTGCGGCGGCTACGAGAAACGATAGTACCTGCGCGCTTCCGGGCAGGATGAGGCCTGCGGTCGCGAGCATCTGCGCGATCGCGATCATTAAGAGGCCGTCGGGCCGGCGATCCTCGTCGTTGTGCCGGTGCGCTCGCGCGATATCGAGCCCAAGAACCGTCGCAAACACGACGATGCTCGCAACGACCGCGAGCGCTACGGAAATCACGCCAACTACGACGGAAAGCGCGACGATCAGGGCGCCCACCAGAGCCACGATCCATTCAACTCTGCCCACCGAAATACGATTCAACTGCACAAATGACCTACGGCAGTGGAGGAGGTTGTTGGCATAAGTCGAATGGCCCTTCTTCGATTCGCACACGGATCATGTGAAAAATCGCCTTACGAAATTGTGAGTCCGTTGGGGTGTTCGATGCGGTATGCGGCCCGGTCGAGTTCGGCCTCGGCTCGTGCCCACGTGTCGAGGAGCGATTCTTGGGGACGTCGTTGCGCAAACCCGGTCGACGCGACGATGTTTGCGTCTGCGAGGGCCTTGGCGATCTGGTTTGAGAGCCGTACGGTCTCGGCCAAGTCGTCTTGCGGGGCGAGGAGTACCGAGAAGGAGACAGGTGTGGTCTGGTCCACACGATCGGTTGGGCGCAGAATCAGGCCGAACAGCGTTCGGGCTTGAGCCGCTGCTCGGGTGGTGTCGTGCGGAGCGCGGAGCCGAACGGCCAGCATGGCGGCATGGACTCCGAGCTGTTCGAGCTTTGTCGTTTCGCTGACGAGCTCATCGAACCATCCAGACGGAGTGGAGCGGAGCGTAGATCGCTGAGCGGCAGTGCTGGTCTGAGGCATGTTGGACATGACGAACCTTCGTCTTCAGGGTCTTTGGCGCGGTATTGCGCCTCCTGGGTCAATCGGCTCATCGGTCCTCGGTCTGAAGGCCTGGACACAACAATTTTCGATGAATCATGAGCAACGCCCACACAGCGTGACCATCGAAAGGCGTCATGGCACCTCAAGTGACTGTCATAGGGCATCGTTAGGTTGTTTCTATGTCGAGCACCACAAACACGACCGTTTCCCAAACCGAGCCACTCGTGGTGGACCGGACGATACGTCGAGCACTTCTCAACGAGCTACCGGCGGTCCTGCGCTCTCAGCATGTGGAGGTACTTGCCCACACGTTGCAAAGTGGCGTGCCGGTCTCTCCTGCTGCGCTTGTGGTCGTCCTGTCCGCCCACGACGACATGGCCGACGCGCCACTACGTTTCTCCGCCGAGCACGTTCAGGAGCTGCTGTGGTTCGGTCTGGCTGAGTTCTGCGAGGACTACGGCATTGCGATGCCTGACGGCTGCCAGGAAGCCCTTCATGCACTGTTGTCGATCTCTGTGGCCACCGACGTTCTCGATACCGACGGCGACAGTGTCGGTGAGGTGTTCGCGGCTCTCCGCCAGCTCGCTGCCTGCTGAGGACAACGCACCCTTGGCGCGACAGCAGCGTGCGGAAAACGGCAGAACCCCCACTCCTTGGAGTGGGGGTTCTGTTCGTTCAGATCGCCTCTGTGCGAGGCGGCGATTGGTCGATGCTCGCTAGACGAAGGCGCTTGCGAATACGAGGCTGACGATCGTCATGACCTTGAGCAAGATGTTCATTGCCGGGCCCGAGGTGTCCTTGAACGGATCGCCAACGGTATCGCCGACAACGGCAGCCTTGTGCTGATCGGAGCCCTTGCCGCCATGGGCGCCAGCTTCGATGTACTTCTTTGCGTTATCCCACGCACCACCAGCGTTCGCCATGAAGATAGCGAGTGCAAAGCCGGTGACGAGCGCTCCTGCGAGCAGGCCGCCGAGCATGTTGACGCTGATGAAACCAACAACGAGAGGAACGATTACGGCGAGTGCGCCAGGAATGACCATTTCCTTCAACGAGGCTGTGGTCGAGATCGCTACACAGCGAGCCGAGTCTGGGATGACCCCCTCCTTGCCTTCACGAAGGCCGGGGATTTCACGGAACTGACGGCGAACTTCCTCGATCATCTCCTGTGCGGCTCGGCCAACAGCGTCGATGGTGAGGGCTGCGAACAGGAACGGCAGTGCTGCACCGATGAAGAGTCCAACGAATACGTCAACTTCACCGACATCGAGGCTCAAGGTGCCACCGGCCTCGATGACCGCGAACTCGAAGCTCTTGAACAGCGCAAGAGCGGTGAGCGCAGCAGAACCAACAGCAAAGCCCTTTGCGACAGCTGCGGTCGTGTTGCCGAGCGAGTCGAGGGCGTCGGTCACTTCGCGGACCGAGGGATCGAGCTCGGCCATCTCGGCAATACCGCCTGCGTTGTCGGCGATTGGGCCGTATGCGTCGACGGACACCACAACGCCGGTGGTTGCGAGCATGCCGATGGCGGCGACGGCGATGCCGTAGATGCCACCGTCGAGAGCGCCGATGTTGTCAAAGGCCATCTCGCCGCCCCAGAACGCAACGCCGATACCCACGAGGATCAGGGCAACCGAAGCTGCTACCGAGACCATGCCGGCGGAGATGCCGCCGAGGATCGTGGTTGCGGGACCGGTTTCGGTCTGCTGGGCGATCTTCTTTACGGGGCCGAAGTGATCCGACGTGTAGTACTCGGCGGTCTTGCCGAGTGCCCAACCAACGATGAGGCCGCCAATGACTGCGATCGCAAGGCCGATAGGAGCGTCAAAGTCAGCGTTGTCACCGAACATCCACAGGGCAACACCGACGGTCGCAACAATGGTGAGTGCCATTGCGACGTTGGTGCCCAAGTGCAGGGCCTTCGAGAGCGCTTTGGAATCGGTGGACTCGCCGCCCTTGATCAGGAACGAGCCAATGATCGACGAGATCATGCCGACAAAGGCAATCGCTACGGGGAACATGAGCAGCGAGATGTTGGTCGCCGCGGTTGCTTCCTCAGCGCTGATCGCAAGTGCAAAGGCGACCAGCGAAATCGGCGCGATGATCGAACCGGCGTAGGACTCAAACAGGTCAGCGCCCATGCCAGCAACGTCGCCGACGTTGTCACCAACGTTGTCGGCGATGGTTGCTGGGTTACGTGGGTCGTCTTCGGGAATTCCTGCTTCAACCTTGCCGACGAGGTCGGCGCCGACGTCGGCGGCCTTGGTGTAGATACCGCCACCAACACGGCTAAAGAGCGCAATGGTCGAAGCGCCGAGACCATATGCGGTAACGATCTCAAACGCGTCGCTCGATTCGAGCATCAGCACGAACACGACGTAGACGATCATGAGGCCGAGAAGGGCAAGGCCAGCAACGGAGAAGCCCATGACAGCGCCGCCACGGAAGGCGATCGGAAGTGCCTTCCCGGGGCCGTCCTTGGCAGCTTCGGTCGTGCGGGCATTTGCCATCGTTGCGACGGTCATGCCGACGTAACCGGCACCGGCGGAGAGAACCGCGCCGAGCAAGTACGTGATTGCTGCGGCAGGAACGATCACGATGGCGATCACCACCGCCATGACCGCAGCGAAACCAGACACCCAGATGTATTCCTGCTTCAGAAAGGCCTTTGCGCCTTTCTGAATCTCGGTCATCAAGAAGACCATGCGTTCGTTGCCAGGGCTCGCGGCCTTGACACTATTAAAGAAGAAACCGGCGAGACCTAGTGCGGCGAGCGCCGACACTATTGCCAGATAGGGGATTGCTTCCAAGGTACGTATCTCCGTGCTCTCGTCGCATCGTCGGTTGATGCGACCGCTAAGTTTCCCAGATGTTGGGGCATGGCCCCGTATCCGCAACTGTGCCGTCAGGCACAGCAAAGAAGAACGAGACCAATGAAACCTAGCGGAAATAGTCTGCGACGCGAACTCCAATCGCTTCGATCTGGCATATCGAGTGCGGATCAGCTGGCCGCGGCAGCGAGCATCGTCGATCCGGTCGTCACGGCCATGCCGCGCACAGCGGGCATCGTTGCCGGATATGTCGCTCATGGTGGGGAGATCGATCCGTTGCCAACGCTGCGCGCATTGACCACGCTCGGGTGGGATGTGGTGTTACCGATCTGCGGAGACGACGCGTCGATGGACTTCAGCCCGTGGGAGATCGGTCAGCGGCTCGAACCGAATCGCTATGGGATCGGAGAGCCCATCGAGAATCCCGTACCGATCCAGTCGATAGACGTCGTGCTCGTGCCGGGCGTTGGCTTCGACCATGGAGGAGCCCGCATTGGCCATGGCGTTGGGTTCTACGACCGATTCTTCGCCCGGTGTTTCGCCGCTGACCATGACCCCCTCCGACTGGCGCTTGCGCACGATGTACAGATCGTCGCGTTACCCGAACCGGAAGCGTGGGATGTGCCCATGCATACGTTGATCACCCCGTCGCAGGTGATAGACACGGGTCGATGCGCGTAATTGTTGTTGGAGCTGGCGAGGTTGGCTCGTACATTGCCGACCGGTTGAGTCGGCAAGGTATCGACGTCTACGTCATCGAACGCGACGCCAAGCGCGCAGCGCACTTGGCCGAGACCGCCGACGTTGAGGTCATCACCGGGTCTGGAACGCACCCTTCGGTGCTCGCGCTCGCTGGCGTCGACTCCGCCGACCTGCTCGTCGCGGTTACAAAGAGCGACGAGGTCAACCTGGTCGCATCGATGTTGGCCAAAGAGGCCGACGTTCCACGCACGATCGTACGACTCGAAGCCGACGAGTTACGGGGCCGCGATGCAGCCGGCCTGCGCCGGGCCTCCCAGGCCGACCTCTTCATCGACCCAGATGAGGAGACCGCACAGGAGGTCTTGTCGCTCATCGAAATGCCAGGTGCTTCAGAGGTTGCAAAGCTCGGCAATGGCGAGGTCTACGCGATCGGCGCGCGTGTCCCGATCGACGCGCCCATCGTTGGCAAATCGCTCATCGAGATCGGTGTAGAGAACGAACCCGAATGGGACTTCATCGTCTCGACCATCCGACGCGGAGATGAAACGGTCATTCCTCGCGGCGACTACACGATCGAGGCAGGCGACCTCGTCCGGGTGGTGTGTAAGCGGTCGGCTCGACGCAAGGTCGCCAAGCTGCTCGGCCTCGCCCGCGACGTTCCACGAGAGATCCTGCTTCTCGGTGGCGGACGAACCTCAACCCTGGTCGCAAAGAAACTGAGCCAGACCGGAGCTCGCGTTCAGATGATCGAACGCGATCCCGACCGAGCTCGATACCTGGCGGAGAAGCTCGACGGGGTACGAGTCCTGAACGGCGACATCACCGATTCCGACGTGCTCGACGAGGCTGACCTTCCCCGGATCGAACTCGTTGCAGCGCTCACTGGCGAAGACGACGCAAACATCCTCGCGTCGGTGTACGCAAAGTCTGCTGGCGTTCCCGAAACGATTGCCGTCGTGCATCGCCTCAACTTCCTGTCGCTCCTCGATCAGGTGGGTGTCGACGCTGCGCTTTCGCCACGAACCGCTACTGCCAACGGCGTGCTTCGCTTCGTACGTGGTGACGTTGCCCAGGTCGCAACGTTCCTCCAGGGCGAGGTCGAACTGCTCGAGTTCGAAATTCACAGCAACGCCCAAGCCGACGGTCAGAGCATCGCCGAGCTCAAGCTGCCACGCGACGTGCTTATCGCCGCAGTGGTGCGAGACGGACGGTCCCAGATCGCTCGTGGACGTACGACACTGCGCAAAGGCGACCATGTCATCGTGATCGCCGAGCCATCATTCGTCGATTCGGTCGCTCGAATCCTCGACTAATGGTCGCAAACGAGAGCGTTCGTCGCTCAGCGGGCACATCGCATGTGTTGCCCCTGCCATTCGGTGTTGGCCTCGGGACCGGGGGAGTCTGCGTCACGGCGTCGGGTGTGATTGGCCTGCTCGCCGACGGCGACGAGTTCAGCCAAGCGCGTGTGAGCGAACTGATTCTCGGAATCGTGGCGATGCTCGCCGGATTCGCACTTGCTCGCCTGCAGTCAGATCAGACGATCACGCGCGCTGCGGCAATGTCGATGTTTGTGGCCGGTTGGGTTGGCATGAACGCCGTTGCGGTCGCAGCATTCTGGCTGTCGGGTGAGTTGGCCTCGCCCCTCGACGCCGTCTTCGAGGCCGTGAGCGCATCGACCACGACCGGGTACACGACCGTCGCGGACCCCGAGCAACTGTCGTATTCGCTTCGCTTTCTCCGTGTTTCGATGCCATGGGCGACCGGCCTCGGTGTGCTGCTGGTAAGCATGGGGGTGTTGCCCGCAGCGGTCGCTGGAGCCGAGTTGCTTCCAGAACGTCGACTTCGTGGTCGACGGCAGCTGGTCACCACGGTTCGTGAAGCCATCAGAAACATCCTCGGCTTGTACCTACTGCTCACATGCGCCCTCATCATTGGCTATCTGGGGGCCGGCATGGGCGTCTTCGATGGCGTTACGTACGCGCTCTCCACGGCCTCGACGGGGGGCATGGCAAATCACGCAGACTCGATCGGGCACTTCGATAGCACAGCGATCGAGTGGATTGCGGCGGCGGGCATGGTGGCCGCCGGAGGCAACCTGCTCGTTGTTTGGTGGGCGATTCGCGGCCGCCTCGACTCGGTGTGGAAGTCGACCGAACTGCGCCTGTACGCATCCTTGCTCGCACTCGGCTTTCTCGCGGTTCGATTCGGAGGCTCCGACCTCAGCAGCTCCGATGCTGCAGTCGCGATCTCGTCGATGCTGTCGACCACGGGCCTTCGTTCCGCGAACTGGGCTGCGAGCTCGGAGTTTGTTCAGGCCTCCCTGTTGGTTGCGGGCGGAATCGGCGCGATGAGCGGTTCGGTCGGCAGCGGCTTTCGCCAAGCGCGCGTTGCGCGCATCGCGCTCGAAGTTCGCCGGAGCTTGCAGCACCTGTTGAGTCCGAACCGTCAAAGCATCATTCGAGTCGACGGGGTAGCGGTGAAGGAAGAATCGCTCGCGCTGACATACGGCTATCTGTGGATGCACGCCTTCACGCTCGCCGGGGTCGCGACCCTGCTCTACATCGATCTCGACATCATCGGAACGCTCACCTTCGCGCTTGGACTGGTGTCGAACATTGGGGTGCTCGTGAATGGCGACGAGCTACAGAGCTACGTTGACCCGTCTGGCTGGACGGAGATTGTTGCGTCGTTTGGCATGTTGCTCGGCCGCTTGTCGATCTATCCGGTTCTGCTCACCGTTGCCGGCGTTGGACGCTGGCTCGCTCGGTTCCGACCACATCGAGCGATCGGCGCAGACGCATGATGCTCGAACGACGGCAGCAGTCGCGGCGCAAAGAAGGCTTTACCGCTCCGTCTCGCCGGATACCCGCCACCGTGACCCACATCTGTGGTCTGGCCCTGCTCGCGATCGCGCCAGGCCTGTTGGTCAGTGCAATCGTCGAGTTCGTCGGTGGCGGCGACTCGGGCTGGTGGCTCGTGGCGTGCGCGCTCATCTTCGGCATCGTCGGCGGAGGTTTGTGGCAGGGGACCAGGCTCGGCGATCTTGCGCTGCGGACGGTCTTTGCGTCGGTGGCGTGGAGCTGGATGCTCGTCTCGGTGCTCGGAGCGCTGCCGTTTATCCTCGCTCGTACGTTCGAGCGAGAAGGCATCAGCCGTTGGGTGGAGATCGCCGACGCGGTCTTCGAGTCGGTGTCGGGCTACACCTGCACTGGGTCAACCGTGCTCACAAACCTGCCGAGCCTCAACGACAACGATCCCGAGGTTGGCAAAGGCATCCTGTTCTATCGCCAGCTCACACAGTGGTACGGCGGCATGGGCTTTGTGCAGCTCGTGATCACCGTGCTTCCGGCGCTCGGTTCGAAGGCGCTCGGATTTATGGGCGCCGAGGCACCGGGTCCAACAGCTGATCGGCTCGCCCCACGTGCCGCTGACACCGCAAAGATCCTCTGGAAGCTCTACATCGGCGGCACGCTCGCCATCGCAATCGCATATACCGCCGCCGGAATGAGCGTGTACGACGGCTTCGCCCACGCACTCACCACTGCAGCGACCGGCGGGTTTAGCACCTACGGAAACTCTCTCGGCGAGTTTGATTCAATCTCGATCGAGGTCGTTGCTCAAGTCGCGATGTTGTTCGGCGGGTCGAACTGGGCGTTGCACTGGCTCTTCCTGACAAAGAGTCGCAAGGTCTACGCCCAAGATCATGAGTTCCGTGCATATCTCGCGATCTACATCGTCTGCACGGTTGCAATCACCGCGATCCTTACCGCAGGCAACGAGATCGAGGGTGGGTTTGGGCCCGCGCTCCGTTCCGCGTCGTTCAACGTCGCCAGCATGGCGTCGAGTACCGGTTTCGGGAACGCCCAAGGAGCCCAGAGCGCTGGCGACTTCGTCGTCTGGTCCTCGACCCCACTCGTGATCTTGCTTTTGTTGATGGTCGTCGGCGGAATGTCCGGTTCGACCGCGGGAGGCACCAAGGTGATCCGGTCGCGTGTGCTCGCCGCCATCAGCCATCGCACCCTGGCCGTTGCGCGTCAGCCACGAGCTGTTGTTCCGGTCAAGCTCGGGCGTGACGTCGTACCCGAACGGGTCGTCACCCAAGTCTCCCTTTTCATGATGGCGTACAGCGCGCTCGTCGTCGGGGGCTTCATGCTCGTGACCTTGCTCGGCGGCGATACCGAATCGACCATCGCAGGAGTCATTGGTTCGCTCGGAAATATGGGCCCTGCGTACGGGGACGCCGGGCCGACGGCCACGTTCCAGGATGCGTTTCCCACGCCGGCACGAATGGTGCTTGCGTTCCTGATGCTCGTCGGGCGGCTCGAGCTCTTCGCCGTGCTCCTTATGTTCGCCGCTCCTCGCCGGGCGCTACGGCGCGTCAAGCCGCACAAGCACACCTTCTGACGGCTCAGCCGCCCGCACCTCTACAGCGTTCATTCGCCACGCAGGCGACACGGCTGAGACGGTTAGTGGAGAAGTTCGGCGAGCAACAGGGTCATATCCCATGGGTCGTTTGTGCCAGCGAGTTCACGGCAGCTGTGCATTGCGAGTTGCGGACAACCAACGTCGAGGGCTCGCATGCCGAGCAGCGCCGACACCGTTGGGCCAATCGTCGATCCGCAGCCCATGTCGGTGCGGTTGACAAACGACTGGGTGGAGACGCCGGCACGCTCGGCTGCGAGTCGGAACACTCCCTCGGTCATCGCATCGGTCGTGTAACGCTGATTCGCGTTGTGCTTCAACACCGGGCCAGCGTTCAGCGCAATGTGGTGCGCTGGCTCGTGGCGCTCGGGGTAGTTGGGGTGTGTGGCATGGGCGTTGTCAGCCGAGACGAACAGCGATTCGCTGAGCGCCGCGGCATGATCGGACGCATCGCCGCCCAGGCCCCCGGTGATCCGCTCGAGCAACAGTGGCAACATGTTTGTCGCAGCTCCCGTCGCACTTACCGAACCCACCTCCTCGTGGTCGAACAGCGTGACCATCGCAATCGACGATGTCGAGGTGACACCGGCGATTGCGGTCAATGCTGCGTGGCAACTCAGTTGGTTGTCGAGACGCGGCGCACTGATGAACTCCTGATCGATACCGATCAGCTGTGAAGGCTGTGTGTCGTGCACCATAAGATCGGCGCCGATGATGTCCGTGAGTGCAACGTCGGCCGACGCGGCCACGATGCTCCAGATGTCTGCAGCGTGTTGATCGACGAGGCCAAAGATCGGAGCCAGGTGTTGCTGACGGTTGAGGAGCAGACCCTTTTCGCTAATCTCGCGATCGAGGTGAATGGCGAGCTGCGGGATGCGAAGGATCGGCTCGTCGATCTTCACCAAGATCTGCTCTGGCCCATCCTCACCACGAACCGCAAGCCGTCCGCTCAGTGCGAGGTCGCGGTCGAGCCACGAGTTCAGCAGGACCCCTCCGTATACCTCGACCCCGAGGCGCCGGTACCCAAACGTGTTCGCTGTCGGCTCGGGCTTCAACCGCAAGTTGGGGCTATCGGTATGTGCGCCAACGACGCGAAAGGGTGCCGTCGGTGATGCGCCCTCAGGTGTCACCCACGCAATAAGCGCTCCGTCTCGGGCGGTGTAATACCGACCCGGTCCTGCAGGGATGGCACCGGGCTCGATCGACGCGAAGCCCGCGGCATCGAGCATTTCTGATGCCGTGGCGACCACGTGAAAGGGCGATGGGGAGGCGTCGACAAAGCGGGTGAGCGCTTGTGCGTGGGCTGCGTGGGAGGAAAAATCTTGTGCCATCTGTCCAGTCTTGTCTCTCGGAAGGTGTTGGTGCGGCCACTAACAGGGCGATAGGTTGCACGTATAGGCATGGGCCAACGTCGTCCCAGCGTGCCACTAACCACGCTGTACTCAACACTTCTCGGTGGAAGACACCAGAGGATGAAGGACGACGATGACATTCGGACTGCCAAACCGGCAGGGACTCTATGATCCCGAAAACGAACATGACGCCTGTGGGCTCAACTTTGTTTGCGACATGCAAGGGCGAGCGAGCCATCGGATCGTCGAGTTGGGACTTGGTGCTCTGTGCGCACTCGAGCACCGCGGTGCTGCAGGCGCTGACCCAGACGTCGGGGATGGCTCTGGAATCCTGACGCAGATCCCGGACGCGTTCTTTCGGGCTGTCCTCGATTTTGAGCTGCCCGAGTTCGGCACCTACGCCACTGGTATCGCCTTTCTGCCACAAGATCCCCAGGTCGCGGCGACGGCCAAGGCCGAGATTCAGCGCATCGCGGTCGAAGAGGGACTCGTCGTCCTTGGCTGGCGCGACGTGCCTGTGGAACCCGACGGCATCGGTATCGGCGCCCGGGTCACCATGCCATCGTTCAGCCAGCCCTTCGTTACCCATAGCTCGGGCACGCTTTCGGGGATCGAACTCGACCGGATCCTCTACATTGCGCGCAAACGTTTCGAGCATGAGATTCACCTCGAAGCGGGCGACGATGAGGTCAACGAGGCCATGGGCGGGGCGTCGGCGATGCACGACGGCGTCTACTTCCCGTCCATGTCGGCTCGCACGATCGTCTACAAGGGCATGCTCACTACGCCGCAGCTCGGATCGTTCTACTCCGATCTACGCGACGAGCGATTCGAATCAGCGGTCGCGCTGGTCCACTCTCGCTTCAGCACCAATACGTTCCCATCGTGGCCACTGGCTCACCCGTATCGCTTCGTTGCGCACAACGGCGAGATCAACACGATCAAGGGTAATCGCAACTGGATGCAGGCTCGGCATTCGTCGCTCGAGTCGGAGTTGTTCGGCGACAAGCTGAAAAGCGCATTGCCGATCTGCACTCCTGGTGCCTCCGATACGGCTGGGTTCGATGAGTGTCTCGAACTCCTTACGCTCTCGGGCTACTCGATGCCCGAAGCGATCCTCATGATGATCCCGGAGCCCTGGGAGAACCATCAGTCCATGTCTGAAGACCGGCGCGCGTTCTATGAGTACTACTCGACGCTGATGGAGCCATGGGACGGACCAGCGTCGGTGTCGTTCACCGACGGCAGCGTGATCGGAGCGGTCCTCGACCGCAACGGTCTGCGTCCATCGCGCTATTGGGTGACCAGCGACGACCTGGTCGTCATGGCATCTGAGGTCGGCGTGGTCGACATCGACCCGTCGACGATCATCGAGAAGGGCCGTCTGGAGCCAGGTCGTATCTTCTTCATCGACATGGAGCAGGGTCGGATTCTTCGCGACGATGAGATCAAGGCCGATGTCGCGGCAAAGCGACCATACGCCGATCTGGTGAACTCCACCCTGACATCGCTCTCAGAGCTACCTGTCCGCGAGGACGATCGCACTACCGAGGGGACTCTCGAGACCCAGCAGTTGGTGTTTGGCTACACCCACGAGGAGCTGAAATTGCTCCTGACGCCAATGGTTCGCGACGGCAAGGAAGCGCTTGGGTCGATGGGCACCGACACGCCCATTGCGGCCCTGTCGAAGAAGTCCCGACTGCTGCCCGACTATTTCCAGCAGCTGTTCGCCCAGGTCACCAACCCGCCGCTAGACGCGATTCGCGAGGAGCTTGTGACCGCAGTGGGCACAACGCTTGGGCCACGCAGCAACCTGCTCGACCCTGATAACTCCACGGTTACTCAGATTCGACTTGAACACCCCGTGCTCACACCGGCCGACTTTCAACGTCTGCTGCCGACTCCGGATCCGGCTACGGGATTGCAGAGCGTCATTCTCGACATCGTCTTTCCTGCCGCTGCAGGCGCCGACGGCATGCGGACAGCGCTCGATGCACTGCGTAAGGCCGCTGATGCGGCCGTCGACGACGGGGCGAGCATCCTGATTCTCAGCGATCGTTCGGTTTCTCCGAGCCTCGCTCCGATTCCAGCATTGCTCGCCACAGCCACCGTTCACCACCATCTCGTGGCGAAGGGCAATCGGGGCCAGGCCGACATCGTCGTCGAGACCGGCGAAGCGCGCGAAGTCCACCATGTTGCGACGCTCCTCGGCTTCGGCGCACGTGCCGTTCACCCCTATGTCGCATTCGAGACGATTACCGAGTTGGTCACAAGCGGTGCGAACGGGCTGACGACGACGGTTGATCACGCACATTCGAACTATGTAAAAGCGTTCGACAAGGGCTTGCTCAAGGTCATGTCCAAGATGGGCATTTCGACGGTCGCGTCCTACACGGGCGCACAGATCTTTGAAGCGATCGGCCTGAACGACGAGGTGCTCGGCACCTACTTCGGTGGCATCACCAGCCGTCTCGGTGGCGTCGGGCTCGACGTGATCGCAGCAGAGACTCTCGAACGGCACGGACGCGCCTTCCCGGTCAACGCCAATCACCGTGCACACCGCTCGCTCGAGGTGGGCGGCGAATACCAATGGCGTCGAGAAGGGGAGTTCCATCTCTTCAACCCGGACACGGTCTTCAAGCTCCAGCACGCCACACGGGACAAGCGCTACGACATCTTTGGTCAGTACACGGCGGCGGTGAACGATCACGCCAAGAACCTCTCGACCTTGCGTGGCCTATTCCGCTTTAGCGAGGATCGCCCGTCGATTCCGATCGACGACGTTGAACCGGTTTCGGAGATCGTCAAGCGGTTCTCGACCGGGGCAATGTCATACGGGTCCATCTCGGCCGAGGCCCACGAGACGCTTGCGATTGCGATGAATCGCCTCGGAGCGAAGTCCAACACCGGCGAAGGCGGAGAGGACGACGAGCGCTTCGAGGTTCTCGAAAACGGAGACTCCAAGCGGTCTGCGATCAAGCAGGTCGCCTCCGGTCGCTTTGGGGTGACCTCCAACTACCTGGTGAACGCCGACGACCTCCAGATCAAGATGGCCCAGGGCGCCAAGCCAGGGGAGGGCGGCCAGCTACCCGGCCACAAGGTGTACCCGTGGATTGCCAAGACTCGAAAGAGCACCCCTGGCGTCGGGTTGATCAGCCCGCCCCCGCATCACGACATCTACTCCATCGAAGACCTCGCACAGCTCATCTACGACCTCAAGAGCGCGAATCCGGTCTCTCGTGTTCACGTGAAGCTTGTGAGCGAACTCGGCGTTGGAACCGTGGCGGCCGGTGTATCGAAGGCACATGCCGACGTCGTCTTGATTTCCGGACATGACGGCGGCACCGGCGCATCGCCGTTGACCTCGGTGAAGCACGCTGGCGCTCCGTGGGAACTCGGCCTCGCCGAGACCCAACAGACGTTGCTCATGAACGGCCTTCGCGAGCGGATCGTGGTCCAGGTCGATGGTCAGCTCAAGACCGGTCGTGACGTCATGATCGCAGCGCTGCTCGGAGCCGACGAATACGGCTTTGCTACGGCGCCGCTCGTGGTGATGGGCTGCGTGATGATGCGTGTGTGTCATCTCAACACGTGTCCGGTCGGCGTCGCCACACAAGACCCCGAGCTGCGCAAGAAGTTCAGCGGTACACCCGAGTTCGTCGTGAACTTCTTTGAGTTCATTGCCGAAGAGGTTCGCGAGATCATGGCCGACCTTGGCTTCCGCACCTTGGACGAGGCCATTGGCCAAGTCGAGGCCCTCGATCTGACCGATGCGATCGACCACTGGAAGGCCGATGGCCTCGACGTCTCGCCGATCCTGTACGTACCGCCGCTGCTCGATGGCGAAGAGCGCCGGAACACGAGCGGGCAAGACCACAAGCTCGATGAAGCGCTCGATGTGCGACTGCTCGAAGCAGCACGCGTTGCGATCGACGGCGGCACCCCGGTGCGGATATCCACGCTAATTCAGAACGTGCACCGCAGCGTCGGCACTCAACTCGGCTATCACCTCACCAGCAAACACGGTGCTGACGGTTTGCCTGATGAGTCGGTCATCATCGACGCGACCGGGTCGGCTGGTAACAGTCTCGGAGCGTTCGTACCGAAGGGAATCACGCTGCGGCTGACCGGCGACGCCAACGACTTCGTCGGCAAGGGCCTTTCCGGTGGTCGCGTCATCGTGCGACCACCAGACGATCTGGCCTGTGTCGCCGAAGAAAACGTCATTGCGGGCAACGTGATTGGCTACGGGGCGACCGGCGGAGAAATATTCCTGCGCGGCCGCGTGGGCGAACGATTCTGCGTCCGCAATTCCGGAGCCGTTGCGGTCGTCGAAGGTATTGGCGACCATGGCTGTGAGTACATGACCGGCGGTGTCGTCGTGATTCTGGGCGGAACCGGCCGCAACTTTGCAGCGGGCATGTCCGGAGGTATCGCATATGTCTATGACGAATCTGGGGACTTTGCCTCCCGTGTGAACACCGAGATGGTCGATCTTGATGAACTGAGCGACGAGGATGAGGCGACGATCCAAGACCTCATCGACCGTCATGTCATCGAAACCGGTTCTGACGTCGGTATCCGACTGCTCGCCGATTGGCAGAGCGCCCGCTCGTCGTTCGTCAAGGTCATGCCACGCGACTACAAGCGAGTACTTAACGCCGCTGCCTCGGCACGCGAGGCCGGCACCGACGAGATGGAAGCAATCATGGCTTCGGCCAAAGAACGAGGAGCTCGACATGGCTGATCCAACCGGATTTATGAAGCACGGGCGTAAGACGCCCACGATGCGGCCAGTTCCGGTACGTATCCTCGACTGGAACGAGGTGTACGAACCGTTTCCGGAAGGCGAACTCACCACCCAGGCGTCTCGTTGCATGGACTGCGGCATTCCGTTTTGCAACAGCGGGTGCCCGCTCGGCAACCTGATTCCCGACTTCAACGATCTGGTGTACCGCGGCGATTGGGAAGCAGCGTCGGAGCGGCTCCACGCCACGAACAACTTTCCGGAATTCACCGGCCGGTTGTGCCCAGCGCCGTGCGAAGGCTCGTGTGTCCTCGGAATCCACGAACCACCGGTAACGATCAAGCAGGTCGAGATCGAGATCGTAGAGAAGGCGTTTGAACAGGGGTGGATTACACCACTGCCGCCGAAGGTCCTGACCGGCAAGAGCGTGGCGGTAATCGGCTCAGGGCCCGCTGGCCTTGCGGTTGCTCAGCAGCTCACACGCGCTGGACATGCCGTCACCGTCTACGAACGCGCCGACCGGATCGGCGGCCTGCTGCGGTACGGCATTCCCGAGTTCAAGATGGAAAAGAAGTTCATCGATCGCCGCCTCGAGCAAATGGAGGCCGAGGGCACGCAATTCCGTACCGGCGTGAACGTCGGCGTCGATGTGACGACCGACGAGCTGCAACGCGACTACGACGCAGTCGTACTCGCCGCCGGCGCCACGCAGTGGCGTGATCTGCCGATCCCAGGGCGCGACTCGGCCGGGATCTATCAGGCCATGGAGTTCCTGCCGCCATCCAACGCGGTTCAGCTGGGCGATTTGGACGAGCACCCGTTCTCGGCGGAGGGCAAAGATGTCATCATCATCGGTGGTGGCGACACCGGCGCTGACTGTCTCGGAACCGCGCTTCGACACGGAGCTTCGTCGATCCACCAGTTCGAGATCATGCCAGAACCACCAGGAGAGCGCGGAGCGGGAAACCCCTGGCCGACGTGGCCGCTAGTTCTCCGCACGCCATCGGC
Organism: uncultured Acidimicrobiales bacterium; assembly: GCA_938002955.1. Classification (GTDB taxonomy): domain Bacteria; phylum Actinomycetota; class Acidimicrobiia; order Acidimicrobiales; family SHLQ01; genus SHLQ01. The sequence continues at coordinate 2,061 of CALLAA010000181.1, read as the reverse complement.
GCACCTCGAGGCGATCGAGATCGAAGGCGGCGACGTTCGCGAATATGCGATCAACACGCTGGAGTTCAATGCGGACTCGTCCGGTAACGTCGAATCGCTGTCTACGGTCCGCGTGCAGTCCGAGATCGTCGACGGGCGACCAACGTTCGTACCCATCGAAGGCTCAGAGCAGACATTTCCAGCCCAGATGGTCCTCCTCGCAATGGGCTTTACCGGTCCGGAGAAGTCGCCGCTTCTCGATGGATTTGGCGTCGAACTCACCGATCGCGGAAACGTCGATCGCGATCTTGAGTACGCCACGAACGTCGACGGCGTGTTCGTCTGCGGCGACATGGGACGGGGTCAATCCCTGATCGTTTGGGCTATCGCCGAGGGGCGTGCATGTGCCTCAGCGGTCGATTCTGCACTCATGGGAATCGATTCAGCTCTTCCTGCACCGGTTACTCCAACAGATATGCCTCTGCGATAAGCAAACGAACAGCTCAATAGTTTCGCCATGATTCCGATAGGTCGATGTACGAACGACGTATGTCGAGGGAATCATGCTCAAGAATTTGTCCATTGGAAGGAAACTGGCGCTCATTGCACTAGTTCCGTTCCTGTTGCTTCTCGCCGCCGCTCTGCCGACGCTTTTGGGCGACGGTGGTGGTGACACTTCCAACTATCTAGCCATTGGCTTGCTCGCCGCCCTGGTAGCGGGTCTCGCCCTCGTCTACTTGGTGTCGAAGAGCATCAAGGAGTCGATTGCTGGACTCCGCGACGAGGCATCGAACATCGCCAACAGCGATCTTCCTCGCATCGCCGACGCATTGTCCAACGGTGTACCGGTGGCACAGCTTGCGAGCGATCGTGAACCACTCGACATGGGGGACAGTGAGTTCGGTGAGGTTGCGACCAGCCTGAGCGCTGTCCGAGAGAGCGCCAATGCAGTGGGCGAGCGCGTGTCGGTCCTGCAAGGCGGCATCGCCGACACCTTTGTGAACCTCGCCCGTCGCAACCAGTCATTGGTCGACCGCCAGCTCGAGGCCATCGATACCCTCGAAGCCGAAGAGCGCGACTCCGACCGTCTGGCGCTGATGTACCGGGTCGATCACCTCGCCACTCGCATGCGTCGCAATGCCGAGAGCCTGTTGGTCCTCGCTGACGCCAAGACTCCTGAACGCCATAGCCCAGCAGTTGAGCTTCGTGAAGTTCTTCGAGTCGCCATCGGTGAGGTCGAAGACTATCGACGCATCATTCCGATCTCGCTCGACGATATGCATGTCGCTGGCCACAAGGCACAGGACCTCGCACACCTGCTCGCCGAGTTGATGGAGAACGCTGCTCAGCATTCGCCTCCGGGCACGGCCGTTGATGTTTCGGGTGCTCACGATCCGGCGACTGGTAACTACGCAATCCACATCCTGGATCACGGGACTGGTGTCGACGAGGTAACGCTCGGTCGTTTGAACGAGCTTCTCCAGCGTCCGCCGACCTCGACCATGACGATCTCGCATTCGATTGGCCTGCAGGTTGTGAGCCGACTGGCTCATTCGCTTGGTCTGATGGTCCGTCTTAACCACGCAGACGATGGCGGATTGTCCGCGACCGTCGTCGTCCCGAGCAACGTCGTTGCCGAATGGGCCCAGACCGCTCCAGCTGGCGCAGTTGCCCACACCGCACCGCCGGTACCCGCACCAGCACCTATAGCTGAAGTGCCCGCTCCGGCGCCACTTCCAGAGGTAGCACCACCGACCCCCGATGTTGGGTTGATGCCACTTCCGGCGCCACTTCCTGAGCCTGCCCCGGTCGTTGAAGCGCCAACGCTCGAGATTCCTGATCTCGCTATTACGCCTCCTGAGGTTCCATCGTTCGATGATGGCCTGGTGCAAATGCCAGCACCTGAGCCTGTTCCAACCATCGACATGCCGGGCCTTGACCTACCGTCCCTCGGTGCTGAGCCGGTTGCAGAGGTCTTTACTCCTGAGCCGGTTGCAGAGGTCTTTACTCCTGAGCCGGTTGCAGAGGTCTTTACTCCTGAGCCGGTTGCAGAGGTCTTTACTCCTGAGCCGGTTGCAGAGG
>CALLAA010000180.1 GCA_938002955.1 uncultured Acidimicrobiales bacterium | reverse complement strand
CCGAGGGCAATCCTGTGGGTTGTTGGGTTCGCCGTCTTCGTTGCCGCCGACGACCTCACCGTCGTCACGACCATGCTGCGGCCGATCATCAACGACCTTGGCCTCACCCTGCCCGACGGGCTCGACGATGCCGCATGGATCGTCAACGTCTACCTGATCGCCTTCGTATCGATCATGCCCCTAGCTGGTCGATTGAGCGATGCAATCGGCCGCCGCAAGCTCTTCGTTCTGGCGTACAGCGTCTTCTTGGTTGGCACGATCGTCATTCCGCTCTCGTCGTCGATGACGCCCTTCCTCGTCGGTCGCGTCCTCACCGCTATCGGTGGCGGAGCGATGGTTCCTGTTGCGCTTGCCGTAGTAGGCGACGTCTTCACCGATGACAAGCGCGCTCGCGCTCTCGGCAGCCTGGGAGCGATCGAGACCATGGGCTGGGTCTGGGGCCCGTTGTACGGCGCGCTATTGGTTCGGTTCTTGGACTGGCGCTGGCAATTCTGGTTGAACATACCTCTCGCACTCGTTGGCCTCGCCCTTGCGTGGTGGGCGCTCGCCGACGTCGACGAACGAGAGCGAGACGGCAACGTCGACTGGACCGGCGCAGTGCTGTTGGCGCTCACACTCATCGTGCTCGACCTGGCCTTGTTGGGCAACGCCGAGATACAGAGCGTGTCGGGCCTCGAAGAATTGCAAGGTGGAAGCGGCTTCGACTTCCGGCTGCTCTTCCCTGTGGCGGCGATCCTCGGTGCCGCGTTTGTGTGGCACGAACGTCGGGCCGACGACCCGCTGATCGATCCGTCGTTCTTCCGTAGCCGCAACTTGCGGATTGCACTGTTCACCAACCTTCTCGTCGGGGCAGCGCTGATCATCGCCATGGTCGACGTGCCAATCTTCGTGAACGCGATCGAGATCAACCTCGAACGATCCGCCGTACTCGCTGGATGGATGCTCGCTGCCATGACAGCTGCGATGACCGTGGCGTCATGGTTGGGCGGCCGACTGGCCGAACGCTTCTCGTACCGGACGCCAACGGTGATCGGCATGGCCGCGGCGGCGGTTGCGCTGTTGCTTATGGGTCTGAGTTGGAGCCCCGACATCAGCTACATCGTGGGCGCAGCGCAACTTGGATTGCTCGGTGCGGGTCTTGGCCTCGTGTTTGCGCCGACGACGGCAACCGTGGTCGATGCCTCGCCGCCGACCCAGCGAGGTGCTGCGGCCGCAATCGTCATGATCGTCCGGCTCATTGGCTTGTCGGTTGGCCTCGCTGGCCTGACCGCGTGGGGGCTCGGGCGGTTCAACGAGCTTCGTGCCGGACTGGAGTTGCCGTCGATTACCGACCCCGGCTTCCAAGAGGCCATCACCGAAGCATCTGCGCAGCTCACCGCCGACGCGATCTCGGAGACCTTTCTCGCCGCAGCAGCACTCACCGCGTTCGGTGTGGTGGTGGCGGCGTTCGCAACCTCCAGCAAGGAGACAGCTATGCACGACCCAGAAGGACCCACTCCGGACCCTGATGCGACCCAGCCAGATCTTGGCGCTGACCCTACGGTCGACCTCGCTGCGACAACCGAAGGGACCAGTCTGTCTGCCCACAGCATGGCCGCCGGCGTGGACGGACCGAGCGGTGTGGGCGCCCCGAGCGGTGTGGAAAACAGTACGCCCGCCCACACCATGGCCGCCGGCGTGGACGGACCGAGCGGTGTGGAAGACAGCAGCTGGCTGAAGCCTGCGGTCATCATGTTGGCGATTGGTTTGCTCGGATCGATCATTGCGTTGGGGCTCATGGTGCGCTCGCTGAACAACACCCAAGATGAGCTCGCACAGACCCAGGCCGACCTGATCCGAGTCGAAGAGGGTGCTGCAGGTTCGGCGATCGTTTCGGCGCAGGTGTTGGAGATCTCTCGCCAGATCGCCGAGCTCGAACCGCAGATCAGTGAGGGGCTCAACGAGGCCATCGTCGAGTTGGAGCAGTTCTCGAACTCGTCGCTCACGTTCAATGTGGCCGTGGATGAAACCGTCGTGATCGACACGTCGATCACGATCGACCGAGATTTCACGTTCCCGATCAACGAGGTGGTGACGATCGATGAGATCTTCCCGATCGATCAGACCGTCGATACAACGATCGAAATCGACACAGGGCTCGGGTTTCAGGTTCCAGTCGATGTGAGCGTGCCGGTGAATGTCGAGGTGCCGGTGCAGGTGGACGTGCCGATCAATCTCGATGTCGACGTGCCGATCAACGAGACCGTTCCGGTGCAGGCCGAGGTGCCGGTGAAGCTCGACGTGCCGATCCAGATCGATATCGCCGAAACCGAGCTCAAGCTCTTGGCCGACCAACTGGCCCAGGGCTTACGCCAGATCCAGGAAGTCGTTGGAGACTTGGCCGGCTGAAATGATCGCGGATCAATGCTCGGCGGTCGCGAGCCAGCTACTGGCTGTCGGAATCTGTTGGCTTGCGTGTTCCGGCGGGCCGATCCCTAGTAGCCGCTCGATCGGCGCCGGGTGGCCAAGAAAATAGCCTTGGCCGCTATCCACGCCGAGAGCGGTAATCGCTTCCAGCGCAGACTCCGTTTCAATGTGTTCAGCAATCGTCGTAATCCCAATTGCCGCAGCGAGCGTTTGCACGGCGGTAACCATTGCGGCGTCGACAGGATTGGTATCGATCTCTCGAATGAGCGAGCCGTCGATCTTCAGATGATCGATTGGCAAGTGCCGCAGCCGGCCCAACGACGAGAAGCCGACTCCAAAGTCGTCGAGGGCAACCGAGGAGCCGATGGATCTCACCCGATTAATGAACCGAAGCGCTGCATCAACATTGCGCATCGTGCCTGACTCGGTCACTTCAAAGCACAGACCGGCTGGATCGATACACGTCTCTTTGAGCAGAGTGCTGACTTGGTCGACGAAGCCGTCCTTGACGATCGAGTTGGCGGAAACGTTGACGAAGACAATCGATGGCGCCGGGTTGGTGCCGGACCGATGGTTCCGTTCAAGAGCGGACAACGTTCCGTGAAGTACCCAAAGATCGATGTCCGCAATGAGCCCGTAGCGCTCGGCGGCTGGAATGAAGATATCGGGTTGGATGAGATCGCCTGCGTGGTCGTGCATTCGAAGCAGAACCTCGAACCCATTGGGTCCCTCTGCGGATAGCTGCCGGATCGGTTGCCCGAGGAGTGTGAACCGATTGTGCTGAAGCGCATCTTTCACCTCATTAAGAATCTGTCCGGCATTGCGACGAGCGTTCTGTGCATCATCGCTGCTCGATGCCTGAATAGCGGTCCCGCCTCCACGGCGTTTTGCCACGTAGCACGCGGCGTCCGCTGCGGCGAGAACTTCGTGCGGCCCGGCCGCCGCAGCATCGACCGTCACCCATCCAATGCTCGCGGATGGTGCGATTACAGAGTGATCGGCGATGAACCCTGCTCCGGCAGTCGACAACAAGAGCTCGGCGCAAATCGTTTCGTACTCGTGCGCCTCGCGATGGCGAAGCAGTAGGACGAACTCGTCGCCGCCCAAGCGAGCTGCGACATCGTGTGGTCGCAGGCAAGCTCGAAGCTGGTCGGAGACGTTTCGGAGCAACCGATCTCCTACCTGGTGTCCTTCGGTGTCGTTGACGAGCTTGAATCGGTCGAGATCCAAGAAGCACACGGCGCTCGTCTCGTCTCTCTGCCGAAGTCGGTCAATCTCGGTCGCTAGCTCTTCCTCAAAACGTTCGCGTCGCAGCAGCCCGGTTAACACATCGTGATGCGCCTGGTAGACGAGCTGATCGTGACTCGCTATCCGTTCGAGTGTGCTGCCCAAGAACGAAGCCACCGTCGCCAGAAGCGCTCGGTCATCGGCGGTAAGGCCGTCGACACTGTTGCATCCAACGTTGAGGGTCCCGACCGGAGAATTGTCCACGTAGACGCCGAGATTGAGCGACGACAAGATTCCCATCTCGGCGAGGGTGTCGTGGAATTGTTCGTGCGACGAGGAGCGGTGATCAGGGTTGTATTGGTATGCGTGGCCGGCCCATGTTCGATCGAACTGGTGCTCGTCGAGCGGCACGACGTTACTCGTCACGCCGTCGCCGCTGATGGCAAAGACGGTTGCGGTGCCTGCCGCCGGTCCTCGCTGGGCATAACTCACCCGGCTGACGGGGGCGAGGTCGTTGATGAACGGCGCCAATTCGCCAAGCACTTGGTTCAGGTTCGTCGCGAGGGAGAGTCTGCTCTCCAACCCGTAGAGATTCATTAGCCGTCCGGTTCGTTGCCCGCCGGCTTCGAGCTCATGGCGAAGGTTGTCCTGCAAGTCGATTCGTTCCAGTTGGCTGGCGAGCAAGCCAGCAAGCCGCTGTAGGACAGAGAGGTCATCTGGGGCTGGCTGGAGTGTCGAGTAGCCAGCGTTAACGCTGCCGTGGACCCTATGCCCAACGCTGATTGGAGCGCTTACAACGTGGAGAATGCCGACGCTGTGGACCGCCTCAGGTCTCTGATCGACGCCTTCTTGAGTATTGCGGTAGACCATCCGGTTATCTCTGATTGCGGCGCCGATCGTGGTGCCTTCGAGTGCGACGGTGCTCCCAACCGCCAACTTGTCTGACGTGCCATAGAGGGATACGACGACAGCTTGGTCGGGGTCGTCCGAATCTCGAAGTGTTACCGACACCCGTACAGCATCCACAAGTTCAGCGATTTCGCTGGTGAACTTGTGCAGGACGTCTTCGCGCTCGTCGAGGTGCGCGAGATCAATCATCAGGTCGATGATTCGGGATTGTGCATTCACCGATTCTAAATCGGCATCGTCGCTGTCTCCTGTGATAGCTCGTATTGCCCGCACGGCGCCCAGCCGATCTGAGTCGAATGAACCAAAGCCAAGGACACCATGTAAAGGTGTCGAAATGATAGCTATAATAAAGTATGTCTTTTGACGTCATGTCGGAAGGTGCCAACTATTGGCCGACGTAGTCACATTCGCTATCGGACTCGCCGGCCTTCTCATCGGTGGACACTTCGTCGTCGGCGGAGCATCCACGGTCGGGGCTCGCTTTGGCCTCACGCCAACGGTCATTGGGTTGACGATCGTGGCCGCAGGAACGAGCGCCCCGGAACTTGCGGTCGTGTTCCAGGCCATCGCTGCTGACGACACCGAGCTCGCGGTCGGTTCGATCATCGGGTCCAATATTGCCAACGTGTTGCTCGTCCTTGGATTCGCTGCGGCCTATGGCAAGATCCGGGTTACGTCACGGGTTGTTCGTGTCGATGTACCGATCATGATCGGTGCGTCCGTTGCGCTGCTCGTTATGTCCCTCGACGGCAAGGTCTCTCGAGGGGACGGTGTCCTCTTGTTGGCGGCACTCGTCACCTTCATCGCATGGACGCTTCGGGCCTCCTCCAGTGATGCCCGTGCTGGAGAGAACGCCGGGAGACAGGCTGAATCGACGTCCGACCGGCCAACCAGCCGCACGCTGGTCAAGGCGCTCGTCGGCTTCGTTCTCGGAGCCGCGTTGCTCGCGGTCGCGGCGGGCTTCGTCGTCTCTGGAGCCGAGGGGATCGCTACCTCGCTCGGCGTTCCCGAACTCATTATTGGGCTGACCATCGTGGCGCTCGGCACGAGTGCTCCCGAGATCGTTACGTCGGTGATTGCGGTGCTTCGTGGCGACCGCGAACTCGCGGTGGGCAACGCGATCGGCTCGAACATCTTTAACATCCTGCTCGTGCTCGGCGTTACGGGAATGCTGTCGCCAGCTGGAATTTCGCTTAGTGACGATGCGGTCGCACTAGACCTGCCCATCATGGTCGCGGCTGCCGTTGCTTGTCTGCCGATCATCTTTTGGGACAACACGCTCGACCGGTGGGAAGGTTTCGTCTTTCTTGCGTACTACGGGGCCTATCTCGTGTTCCTCGTGCTCGATGCGACCGGCCACCGGGCCGCCGACCCGTTTGCGTTCGTGATGCTGTCGTTCGTGGCGCCGCTGACGGTTATCACTGCCGGCGTGGTCATCTTTCGAACGAGGGCTGCCGCTACGTAAGACGCGTCATCGATCTCGATGCGCCTTTGGCTAATAACTTTCTAGGCGATAGCGGCGAGCTTTGCGGTGACGTCTTCGGTCACCGGCGCGCCACCGTGACCAAAGGCGGCGATGCGTGGCGAGAGCGCCGCCATCTTCGCGACGGAGGCGTTCGCGGTGTCCATGTCTGGCGTGAAGTTGGGGTTGGCTCCCGTAATGCCACCCTCGTTGTCGCCGTTGATCGCATCACCCGCGACGAGCAAGCCGGTGTCGGTGTCGAACACGGAGATGCTTCCCACGGTGTGGCCCGGGGTTCCGACGACACCCATGCCGAAGACCTCGTCGCCGTCGCCGACTTGGGCGAGGTTGAGCGAGGTCTGAATCGAATCGACGTCGCCGGCACCCGCGTAAACGGTTGCATTCGTCATGGCCGCCTCGAGCTCGCCAAGTCCGCCCACGTGGTCGCCGTGGTTGTGGGTGAGCACGATGTGGCGGACGTCGGCGGGAGCGAGGCCCATCATCGAGAGTGCGTCGTTGATTGCATCGCCGCTTCCTTCGACCCCCGTATCGACAATCGCTGCTTCGGTTCCTCGCACCAGTACATATGCAGACACAAATCCAAGCGCGACGTGTTGCAACTGCAGCTCGCTGGTAGCTGCCGCTGGGGTCGATGTGTCGGGGCTCGGATCGGCCTCAGCGGCGACTTCGTCGGTAGTCGATGTCGACGGCGCCGCCGATGAGTCAGTTCCGGCGGTCGTCGATGTAGTCGTTGATGCCGTGCTGCTCCCGCTTGACCCACACGCTGCAAGGATCGCCATGCTCGCCGTGCCGAGGCCAGCGTTGACAAGGAGTCGCCGGCGGCTCCACCTCGATGGCTGGGAGATCCGCGAGAGGGGAACTCGAGTGATCGTCGGTGCGAGCGTGAGGGAGGAAGATCGCTGATGGTCGTTGCACATGTTGATGAACTTACGCCCGCACTCCGCTCAGGTCAGCGCGACACGGCCACAATTGAGAATCTCTTAATGAGTTCTTCCGTTGTTTGCCTCAAGCGCCGCGGCCGCTCGCGTCGTCGTCAGGCGCATCGAGAGGTGCTCGCGCTCGTCGGCGTTCGTGGCGAGTTGAAGAGCGTGCTCGAACGCGGGAATGGCCTCGACGTACTGTCCTGCTCTGGCATGAAGTTCTGCCACCGTCGCCCAGTACAGGTGATAGTCCTCAAGGCCTTCCAACCGCTCCACCATGCGAAGGCCATGCAGCGGGCCATCGGCCATCGCTACTGCCACAGCGTGATTGAGGGTCACGACCGGAGAGTCGTCCATGGCGTCGAGTTGGGCGTAGAGGCCGACGATCGCCGGCCAATCGGTGTCTTCGGCGACGCGGGCGTTGGCGTGGTAGGAACCAATGAGCGCCTGCACCTGGTACGGCCCGGGCTGCATCTGTTCCATTGCTTGAGCGAGAACGTCGTTGGCTTCGGAAATGTCGGCAATCTCCCACGTCGAGCGGTCCTGGTCCTCGAGTAGAACCAATCCGCCGCCTGCGGCCGTGCGGGCACCAACGCGCGACTTCGAGAACAGCTCGAGGGCCAGCAAGCCGAGGGCTTCGGGATGGCCTCCGCTGAGCTCGGCGACAAGCCGTGTCAGTCGCAGTGCCTCCGACATCAGGTCGAGCCGAATCGGATCGGTGTCGGGTCCGTGAGCCAAATATCCCTCGTTGAAGACGAGATACAGCGTGCCAAGAACGATTCCGAGACGTGCGTCGATTTCGGTCGGCATCGACATCGGGATGCCGGCCGTGCGAATTTTGCGTTTCGCTCTCACGATGCGTTGCGCCATAGTTGCTGAGGGCACGAGGAATGCGGCCGCAATTTCGTCGGTGGTCAGACCACCGACGAGGCGCAGGGTCAGTGCTACCTGGGCGTCGTCTGCAAGGGCCGGGTGGCTGCACAGCAGCATGAGTCGAAGGCGTTCGTCATCGGGGTATGGACTGTCGTCAGCAGCATCGATCATTGAAAGGCCTCCAGCGTCTGCCGGTAGCTGACGTTCGAGCAGCTCAGCGCCACGCTCGGCGACTCGACGAGCTTCGGTCGCCCGCTTGCGGAGGCGATCGGTCGCTTGATTCCGGGCAGCCGTCATCAGCCAGCCGCCAGGGTTGTCTGGCGCGCCGTCGCGCTGCCATGTGCGAGCAGCGTCGACTAGGGCATCTTGCACGGCATCGTCGGCAAGTTCGAGGTCGCCGTACCGGCTGGCGAGGATGGACAGGACACGAGGTCCGTCATCTCTCGCCAGCCGACTGAGCGCAACGTCGATCATCGGTGCGCTCGCTGGGCGCGGTCGTCCACGACTAGCGGTTGTGGGCGTCGGGTCGGAACGCCACTGGGCGAATTTCGAGTGAGCCGGTGCCGACGGGCATTTGGGCAGCGAGCTCAATGGCCTGATCGAGGTCGTTTGCTTCGATGAGGTAGAAGCCGCCGAGCTGCTCTTTTGTCTCTGCGAAGGGGCCGTCGGTCGTGCCGGTCTTTGCGCCGCTTGCGATCGTGATGGTCGTGGCGGTGTCCGCCGGAGCCAGCGATGCACCGCCCACCCAGTGGCCGCCGTCGATAAGCATCTGGTTGTACGCCATCCAGGCGCCCATCATCTCTTGGAACTCTGGGGTGCCCGGCGCTGGGCCGTCGGTGCTCGGTTCGGTGTAGTTGGTGATCATGTATTCCATTGCGGTAAGTCCTTTCACAAGAGGCGAGTCGTTCCCACCTTCGACCTAGTGACGAAGCACTTCCACGAAATCGACAGGTGTCGCAGAAATTTCTTTTCGACCCGTGGATATGGCCGCACAGTACCTGAGGTGGCCGGTTCGCCGCTCCTATGGGGCCTGTCCCCATGTGGCCTCATGGATCGGATGGGGCCTGTCCCCGTTAGGTCCGCAGTTCGTTGATTTATCAACGGATCATCCGCCGAGACGTCGGTGGGGCCTGTCCCCATGTGGTGTCTTGGGTCCCATGGGGCCTGTCCCCACCCGGTTGACAATATGACACACCTGTGGGCATAGTGGTGCTCAGTATGTATCATATGGGGATTGCATGATCGTTGTTGTCGGTGGAGGAACAATGGGTGGCGGTATTGCCGTGAGCGTTGTGCTCGCTGGTCGGCCGGTTCGCCTGATCGAGGGATCGCCCGAGCTCGTCGCCACGGCAGAGGAGCGCGTGCGCGCGTCGCTCGGTCGTGCCGCTGGACGCCGGGACCGCGCCGACGAGGTCGATGCGCTTCAGGAGCTTCTGACGTTCTCGACCGACCATGATCCAACCGGCGTTGAGCTGGTGATCGAAGCGGTCCCCGAAGACGCGGCGCTCAAGCAGAAGATCTTCTCCGAGCTCGAAGCGATCTATGGGGCGGAGACGATCTTCGCGTCGAATACGAGCTCGCTGTCGATCACCGAGATAGCGAGTGCGCTCGAACATCAAGGCCGATTCATTGGCATGCACTTCTTTAACCCGGTGCCAGCCTCTGCGTTGGTGGAGATCGTGGTCGGAGCGAACACCTCGGACGCGACGACGCGACGGGTCGGTGAGCTAAGCGAACTCCAGGGTCTCACGCCGATCGTCGTTCAAGACTCGCCCGGGTTCGCGTCGAGCCGGTTAGGCCTGACCCTCGGCCTCGAAGCCATCCGAATGGTCGAGAGCGGCGTCGCGTCAGTCGAGGACATCGATGCGGCAATGACGCTCGGGTACAAACATCCGATTGGACCGCTGAAGCTGACCGACCTTGTTGGTCTCGACGTTCGTCTGGCCATCGCCGAACATCTGGCGTCGACGCTTGGCAAGCGGTTTGAACCGCCTCAGCTGATGCGAGACATGGTTTCAGCGGGAAAGCTTGGCAAGAAAAGTGGGGAAGGTTTCTATGAGTGGTGATGCCATGTCGACAACGGCACTGCAACATTTCGTTCTCGGTGAATGGGTCGATGGTGGCGCCGACGGCCAGCCATACGTCGACGCCGTAACGGGGGAGCAGCTCGGCACAACATCGTCGGTTGGAATCGATATGGGGGCGATCGTTGACTATGCCCGAACCGTCGGCAATCCGGCGGTCTCCTCGCTGACGTTCCACGAGCGCGGCACGATCTTGCGCAACGTCGGCAAGCTGTTGCTCGACGACGCGGTCAAGGCCCCGTTGTACGAATTGTCCACTCGAACCGGCGCGACCAGCAAGGACAGCTGGATCGACATCGACGGCGGCGCTGGAGTGCTGCTCACTTATGCAAGCAAAGCCCGCAAGGAACTGCCGAACTCCACGATCATGGTCGACGGTGCCTACGAGCCGCTCTCTCGCGATGACTCGTTTGGCGCGGTGCATGTGCGGACGTCTCGCAGCGGCGTCGCGGTCCAGATCAACGCGTACAACTTTGCGGTTTGGGGCATGCTCGAAAAGTTCGCGCCGAGCTTTCTCGCCGGACTGCCAAGCATCGTGAAGCCAGCTCCGCAGACGGCCTTTCTTGCCCAAGCCGCGGTCCGAGTAATCGTCGATAGCGGACTGCTCCCAGATGGTGCGCTGCAGCTCATCTGCGGTGGACCCGGCGACCTGCTCGATCACCTCGATGGCCAAGACAGTGTTGCTTTCACCGGGTCCGCTGCCACCGGCGCAATCGTGAAGTCGCACCCGAACCTGATCGCAAAGTCGGTTCATGTCACGACCGAAGCTGACTCGATCAACTCCGCAGTACTCACCCCAAGCGCAGCTCCCGGCACTGCGGAATTCGATCTGTTCGTTGCCGAGATCGTGAGCGAGATGACCACAAAGGCCGGCCAGAAGTGCACGGCTATTCGCCGCGGCTTCGTTCCCGAAGCACACCTCGACGCCGCGGGAACCGCAATCGTCGAGGCGTTGGGCAGCGTGATCGTCGGCAATCCGAGCACGCAGGGCGTCACGATGGGTGCACTCGTCGATGGTTCCCAGAAGCAGCGGGTACTCGATGCCATCGGGGAATTGTCCACGGCAGCCGCCGTCGTCAGCACAGGCGCACATATAGACGATCTACCCAAAGGCGCATTCGTAGCGCCGACGCTGCTCGCAGCGACCGACCGCCACGCCGACGTCATCCACTCGGTCGAAGCGTTCGGTCCTGTGGCCACGCTCATTCCGTACGCAGATATCTCCGAGGCGATCGACCTGGTCGGCAGGGGAGAGGGCAGCCTGGTGGCCTCGCTCTACGGCAGTGACGTCGGTGAGATCGCCGAGCTCGCCCGGGGTATTGCCTCGCACCATGGCCGGGTCCTGGTCGTCGATGAGACGATGGCCGCGGCCAGTACGGGACATGGCTCACCATTGCCGATGCTGACACACGGGGGGCCGGGTCGTGCCGGCGGCGGCGAGGAGCTCGGCGGCATGCGCAGCGTGTTCAGCCACATGCAGCGAACGGCCATTCAGGGAAGCCCGGCGATGCTCACCGCAATCGGCGGCGAGTACATCACCGGCACGCCGACCACCGACAAGGGACATCCCTTCAAGCTCAACTTTGACGAACTGGCTGTGGGCGACTCGCTCACCACCGAATCTCGTGTCGTGACCGACGAAGACATTGCCCACTTTGCCGAGTTCACCGGAGACACCTTCTATGCGCACATGGACGAAGAGGCCGCAGCCCGCAGTCCAATCTTTGGCGGCATCGTGGCTCACGGATACCTCGTGCTGTCGTTTGCAGCAGGGTTATTTGTGGATCCGCCAGAAGGCCCAGTGCTCGCCAACTACGGCATCGATCGCTGCAGATTCGCTACACCTACCCGCCCAGGCGACGAGGTCCATGTCGTGCTGACATGCAAGCGCAAGACCCAGCTCGACGGCCGCGGCTATGGCGAGGTTGCGTGGGACACGAAAGTCATCAATCAGAACGGCGAGGTGGCGGCCGTGTACGACGTCCTCACCATGGTCGCCAACGCCCCCGGCATCAACGGAGCAGCATGATTCTTGACACTGCCGGTCAAGATCCGCGGAAATCGACATGGTCGCTACGCGAGCTGCGCTCCCCACTCGCCCGAGGCGCCCACATCGTGCGTATACAACCCGCTTGGGGGAGCCCCTCCCGGGGAGTGGAGCGAAGCGGAATGACCATGAGTGCTAACAACGGATCTCGACCGGAAGTGTCGAGCGAAATAGAGAGGGCTGGCCAGTGACTAGATCATGGGAGTCAATGACTGAGTTCGAAGCGTTCTTGAACGATGGGGGCATTGTCGAGGTCGACGACGACATGCCCGATGAATATCGCAATGCGGTGTTCACCTTCATCGAGATGCACGCCAACAGCGAGTACATGGGTGGGCTGACCGAGCGTGACTGGATCCCGAAAACGCCGGGACTCCGCCACAAGATGAGCGTGCTTGCAAAGACCCAAGACGAGATTGGACATGGGCACCTGCTGTACATGGTGGCCGCCGACATGGGCATCAAGACCCGCACCGAAATGCTCGAAGACCTGATGGCCGGCAAGAGCCGCTTCCACAACGTCTTCCACTACAAGGCCGAGACCTGGGGCGATCAGGTGGCCATCGCGTTCCTGGTCGACGCCGCTGCGCTCGCCAGCCAACAGGCCGTGTTCAAGAACTGTAGCTACGGCCCGTACCGACGCATTCTCAAACGCATCATCTCCGAAGAAGGGTTCCATATGCGCCTCGGGGAAGACCGCATGATGCGCATCGCGCAGGGCACCGACACGCAAAAGGAAATCTTCCAAGGTGCCCTCGACCGATGGTTCTGGCC
>CALLAA010000179.1 GCA_938002955.1 uncultured Acidimicrobiales bacterium | reverse complement strand
GTCTTCGCCCTCGGTTCAACCTTTGCTCCCCAGTACATGATCGAAGGCTTCGAGCCCAGGGGCGTGCTTGACAACCCATTGACTGAATTCGCAGAGCAATTCGCGCGAAGCCTCGAAAGTGACGCATCCGTGCAACACGTCGCTCGCTACGAGCAGCCGAGCCTGCTCGACCCCACACAGGCAAGCCTTCGAATCGTCGACTGGACAACTGACGAACTCGCTGGAAGCGTTTCGTTCGGAGCAGCCACAAGCGTTCAAATAGGCATCAAGCTGTATCGAGGGTGCGAAGAGGGCTATGAAATCGCCAACAATCGCGTCCCACTCGGCTTCGAGGAGGTTGCAGCGTTCAATGCAGACGGAAGCCGAAGCACAGACCCGACGTGATCCAGCTCTCCTGAGAACAACGGTGCTGACTTGTACGCGGTCTCTGGTAAAACGTACGCAGATCGGAGTTGCCCGTGTCTGCTGAAGCGCTACATACAGATGTCCTTATTGTCGGCGCAGGAATCTCGGGCATCGGCGCGGCGTACTACCTGCAAACCGAATGCCCCGGTCGCAGCTACGCGATTCTCGAGGGTCGTAGCGACCTCGGTGGCACGTGGGACCTGTTTCGCTATCCAGGCATACGCTCCGACAGCGACATGTACACACTCGGCTACCAGTTCAAGCCGTGGCGCGACGAGAAGGCGATCGCCGACGGTCCATCGATCCTCAACTACGTGCGCGAGACCGCCCAAGAAAACGGCATCGACAAACACATCACCTTCGATCGTCGAGTCACATCGGCTGAGTGGTCGAGCGACTCGGCGACCTGGACCCTCACCTCGACCAACACCCAAACCGGCGAACCCGAGGTGCGCACCTGCTCGGTGCTGTTCATGTGCTCGGGTTACTACAGCTACAAGGGCGGCTACGACCCAGAGTTTCCTGGCCGTGATCGTTTCGCTGGGCAGATCGTGCATCCCCAGCAGTGGCCCGAGGACTTGGACTACACGGGCAAACGAGTGGTCGTCATTGGCTCTGGAGCCACTGCGGTCACGTTGGTTCCGGCGATGGCCCCCGACGCCGAACACGTGACGATGCTGCAACGCTCACCGAGCTACATGGCGATTCAGCCGAGCATCGACCCGGCTGCCCAACGCATTCGAAAGCTGCTGCCCGAACGAATTGCCCACCGCGTCATTCGCTGGAAGAACGTCCGCTTCACCGACGGCGTATATCGCCAGACACGCAAGCACCCTGACATGGTCAAGAAGCGCCTATTGGGCATGGTGCAAGACGAGATCGGGCCCGACTACGACATCGACCCAGATTTCACGCCGGCGTACAACCCCTGGGACCAGCGGCTCTGCCTCGTGCCCGACGGCGACCTCTTCACGGCAATCAAGTCCGGGAAGGCAAGCGTCGTCACGGACCACATCGACACGTTCACCGAGACGGGCATCACGCTGGCCTCGGGTGAGGACATCGACGCCGACATCATCGTGACGGCGACCGGACTCCAACTCGTCACCGTTGGCGACATGGACTTCGTCGTCGATGGCGAACCCGTCGACTTCTCCAAGACGTGGACCTACAGAGGCATTGCGTACTCCGACATCCCGAACCTGATCTCGTCGTTCGGCTACATCAACGCATCGTGGACACTGCGCGTCGACATCACCTTCCAATACGCGTGCCGCATCCTGAACCACATGGCCGCGACCGGTGCTGCTCGCTTCACCCCACGGCTACGGCCGAGCGATGCATCGATGACACCTCGTCCATGGATCGACGACTTCTCAGCGGGCTATATGCAACGCATGATGCCACTCCTGCCGCGGCAGGGCGACCGCGAACCGTGGCTCAACTCGCAGAACTACCTCGCGGAGAAGAAGGCGTTCCGTAGCGCTGAGGTTGATGATGGCGTGCTCGAATACCGGCCGGCACACGTGCCGGTTCCGAGCTAACGAGCAAAGACGAGCGAGAACTCCATCACCGCCTCGGTGGTGTTGCTGATGACGGCACCGAAGTCCTCGAGGTCGATCTGGCTATCACCGGCGACCACGAACTTGTCATCGATGATCACGGCCTGCAGTTCGACAGTCACCGGCTGAGTGATGTCCTTGACGGTCAACTCGCCAACAGCAGTGAACGTCTCTTCCACGCCAGCTGGCGGAATCGAGGCGATGGCGATTGGTTCGGTGAGCACAAAGGTGCTCGTCGGGAAGACGTTCGTCTCGAGGCCCTCGTCGCCGAGGTGGTCGTCGCGAACCGAGCTGTCGCTCTCGAGCAACGTCATGTCACCAACGATGTTGACCTCGGTGACCTCGTCCTCGGTTGCGACGAGCGTTCCGGTGACACCGGGCGATCGGCCAACGGCCTCGCCCACCTGACTGTCGGCGCGGTACCCAATGAACGTGGCGTCGTTTGCAACGACCGTCCAATCGCCGACGATCGATGTGATCAGGACGTCCGTGACCTCGGCCGTGGTCTCATCGGACTCGTCGGCTCCGTCAGCCTGGCTGGTCTCGGCGACCTTGGCGGCTGCCTCGGTGATCGACACGGGGTCGGGCTCCGGCGTCAGGAAGCCCAGCCACCAGGCCAGACCCAAGATGGCGATAAGACCAGCTGCGCCCCCGCCGAACACGAGCGTGCGCACGCGGCG
Source organism: uncultured Acidimicrobiales bacterium (assembly GCA_938002955.1). Lineage (GTDB taxonomy): Bacteria > Actinomycetota > Acidimicrobiia > Acidimicrobiales > SHLQ01 > SHLQ01. The sequence goes on along the minus strand of CALLAA010000179.1, from coordinate 3,433 downwards.
ACTACGGGAGTTCGAGACGTCGTCGGTTGTGATTTCCATACGTCGATCGTCGCAGCCGTTGTTGGGAGTTGTCGGAGAAGTGTCTGAAGATTCGTCAAGGATTCTTCGTAAGATCTCGTCATGGGCATCGCTGGAATCGACCACATCAACATCGACACCGACCGGCTCGACGAGACGGTTGCCTTCTACACGAACGTTCTCGGACTCGAGTCTCGACCGAAGCCGTCGGGCAACGATGGGGTCTGGCTGCATCTCGGCGAACGAGCAATCGTGCATGTGAACACCGTCGACGACGACCGATGCTCAATGCCGACCGGCGCCTTTAACCACGTGGCATTCACCGCGTCCGACATCGACGCGCTGACCGCGGCCCTCGCTGCAGGCAGCTACGAACATCAGGTGTCCCCGCGCCCCGAGCTCGGAATCACCCAGATCTTCACGACAGATCCCAACGGCATCTCCGTCGAGCTCAACATCCCCAACGACAGCTAAGCCTCTATTCGCCTCGGAGCGGCAAGCCTGCGGCCAGGTACATTGCGTCGATGGCGACCATGTTCGCCACCGACTCAGCCCCGCTCGTAAAGAACGGCGTGCCCAGCTGCACATGGTCGACGAATGCACGACACATATGTTCATACGTGCTGCCCGCGTCGATCTGCCCCGAGCTCTCCCCCGACGAATTGCGCACGGTCAACGTGTTGCCGTTTTGTGGAGCGAGCGGGTTGAGCGCGGTGATCGACCCCTTGGTGCCGATCACCTCGAGACGGACGTCGCCATCGGGCTGAATCATCGAGCTCTCGACCCGCGCCGTTGCGCCGCTGGCGAAACTGAGCTCGGCTTTCATGTCGGCATCGATCTTGGCCGGACGCTCGGTGGCCGTTGCGGTGATGACCGTGGGTTCTTCGCCACGAGCACTCGCCTGCACGGCATGGCGCACCCAGATCGTGGAGTAACAGCCGAGGTCCATCAGCGAACCGCCCGACGCTGCATAGTCCCAGCGAATATCGGGGCGCCCGTCGTACTCCTCACGGATCGCAATGTTGAAGTAGCCCTCGGCGCGCGTGACATCACCGATCGTTCCCTGTTCGATCAGCCGGAGAATTCGCTGGAACATCGGGTGGTACCAATGGTGAAAGGCCTCGCCCAAGATCTGGCCGGTCTCCTCGGCCACTCGGACCATCTCGGCTGCCTCGGCGGCGTTCGATGCGAACGGCTTCTCGCACAACACATGCTTTCCTGCCCGAAGGGCCGCGATCGTCCACTCCTTGTGCAGGTGCATCGGAAGCGGGTTGTAGACGACATCGACATCATCCGCGTTGATCAGGGCCTCATAGCTATCGCTGACTTCGGGAATGTCGTTGTCGGCAGCGAAGGCTTCGGCCCGTCCCTTGTCGCGGGCGGCAACTCGCGTCACCGTCGCAGAGTCGATCTTAGCAATCGGAGCGATGAGTGCTTTGGGCGCAATACGTGCGGCGCCGAGCACACCGAATCGGAGTGGTGAGGTCATCTCCCGAACCTACCGCGTAGTCGAGCTGGCTACAGATACTCCAGAACCGTCGCCCAGCCGCCGGCTTCAGGCGGCGCGATTATCCGGTCTGCGAGCGCTAATGCCTCGGAGTCACCGCCATCGATTCCCAGGGCAATATCCGCGCCATCGAGCAGTTCAACATCATTGCCCCCGTCACCGAGCGCAAGAACCCGCGGGTTCGCCAGCCCGATGAACTCGCAGTAGCGCTGTACGCCCAGCCACTTCGACACTCCGGGAGGCTGCGCCGACATCGACCACCCGCCATAGATGGACTCTCGATACGGGTCGGTGGCGACGCCGATGGCACGAAGCGCTACACCGACCTCGTCGAGACCGGCTTCATCGTCCACACCAACAACAGCAAACCCGACGATCTCTCCCAGTCGTGCGGCCTCTTCGGGCGGAGCATAAATCGCATCGCTGGTAAACGACTCGATGTGTCGCTGGCTCGTCGTGGTGTCGGCACTCACGTGGGCGGTGCCATCGATGTTGTAGGCCACTGGAATGTGACCGCAACTGCGGTACGTGTCCAGAACCGCCATGGCGGTTTCGAGATCGAACGGCGCACGGTGAAACTCATGTTCGGCAACGTCGGCTGTCTCCGGCACAAAGCCGAAAGCGCCGTTGACCGTGACAGCAGGAAACGTCAGACCCGACCGGTCGAATCCCCGAAGCGTCGACACCTTCCGACGCCCGGTGGCAGCGAGGACGGGCACGCCACGCTCAGCCAGAGTGGCGACCGCGGCACGCGAACCCGGATGCACCTCCACGTTGTGGTCCCAAAGCGTCCCATCGAGATCGGTGACAACCAAGTCGATTTCGCTCATGACGCCGCTCGATCCATCCGGTCATGGCGACCCCAGGTTTGACGGGGGATCTGGCGGGAACGCCAACGCCGTTGGCCAAAGCGCCACTGGCTATCGTTCGGTGACACAAGCGCTGCGGACTGCGCAGCTGCCGGTCGCGGCCATGCCTCGTGCAGCGCAGCGGTAATCGCCGCGACGACATCGTCGTCGGGCGTCGGTGTGATTTCGGCGATGTGAGCCACTAGAGCGGAACGTTTCCGTGTTTACGTTCGGGAATGCGTTCTTGTTTGGTCTCGAGCAAACGGAACGCACCGACAACAGCCTTGCGGGTATCGGCCGGATCAATCACTTCATCGACGTAGCCACGCTCAGCGGCGATGTACGGATTTGCCGTCTTCTCCGTGTACTCGGCAACGAGCTCGGCGCGCTTGGCTTCGGGATCGGCGGCTTGCTGCAGCTCACGGCGATGGATTACCTCAACGGCTCCCTGCGGACCCATAACCGCCATCTCGGCTGTCGGCCATGCGAACGCCATGTCAGACCCAACGGCCTTACTGTCCATTACGAGGAACGCACCGCCATATGCCTTGCGGGTGATGACCTGCACGCGAGGCACGGTCGCCTCGCAGTAGGCATAGAGCAACTTGGCTCCATGACGGATGATGCCACCGTGTTCTTGATCGACACCGGGCAAGAAACCGGGGACATCACAAAAAGTCAGTAGCGGAATGTTGAACGCATCGCAGGTACGGACGAACCGGGCGGCCTTCTCCGCGCACTCGATGTTGAGCACGCCAGCGAACACCTTGGGCTGGTTGCCCACAACACCAATAGGTTTGCCATCGATCCGAGCAAACCCGCAAACGATGTTCTGTGCCCACGAATCGAAGTACTCGAAGAACTCGCCATCGTCCACCACAGACTTGATGACGTCGATCATGTCGTAGGGCTGGTTGGCGTTCTCCGGAAGGATGTCGCGTAATTCGGGGCATGACCGCTCGGGGTCGTCGGTCGCCTCTTCGCTCGGTGGCGTGTCGAGGTTGTTCGACGGGAGGAAGCTGAGGAGCAGCTTGACCTGGTCGAGCACGTCCTCTTCGCT
>CALLAA010000178.1 GCA_938002955.1 uncultured Acidimicrobiales bacterium | reverse complement strand
CCTGCCTGGATGAGCGCAAGACCGTCAGAGACCGGGTCGGGCAGCACACGGTCATCGGCGGAACCCACCTGAATCTCCGAGAAATCTGCCACCAACGTCATACGAACAACTGTACCCATGGGGTGTGACACGAACGTTTGGATTGCGACTGCACTTCATGTCCGGCTGGGGCGACCGGTACTCTCAGTGGCAGATGACGGGGGACAAGTACGTGACGGGTGAACGCATTTGACAGGCGAGGGAGTAGCGGTAGAGCTCCAAGCGGGCGAGGTTCTGTTTTCGGCGGGCGACGACAGCGACACCGTGTACTTCGTCGAGTCTGGACGTCTCGATGTCGTGCATGGCAGCCCTGCCGGAGACGTGATCGTCGGGTCGCTCGGTCCGGGTGAGGTCGTCGGTGAGATCACCGCAGTGGTCGGTGGACGTCGTACGGCGACGGTACGCGCCGGGTCAGAACCGGTGTCGTTGCGCGCCTTAACCGCAGAGCAATACGGCGATTGGCTCCAGGGCCAGCCCGAGGAAGCGCAGCGGATCGCAGCTCAAGCGCGTCGTCGGATCGACCGGACCCGTGTTGCTCGAGTCCTCACCGCAATGATCGGTCCGGGACATGAGGCGATCATCGACGATGTGAACGAGCGGGTCGAGTGGATCGACCTCGAAGCTGGCCAGCAGCTGTTCGCCCAGGGCGAGGTCGCCGACGCCGCGTACATCGTGGTGTCGGGCCGGATCCGTCTGACCGCAGTGCACGACGATGTTGTTGGCCTCGACGTGTCGGTCGGTCGAGGCGACATTGTTGGCGAGTTGGGTGTTGTTGAGCAGGCACCTCGTTCGGCGAGCGCGGTCGCTACTCGAGACACGACCCTGGCCAAGCTCACGATCGAGCAGTTCGCGGCGCTGACCGCCAAGCACCCAACGCTGATGCTGCAGATCTTCCGCACGATCGTCACTCGGGTCATGCAGCCACAACACCGGCCACCGCAGGCCGGGTTGATCGCGGTCGCGGTGCTCGATCCGCTCGCCGATGTCGACCTGGTGCGAACCATGTCCACCGAGATTTCTCGCCACGGCGAGACCCTGTACCTCGACCGCCAACAGATCCGTCAGTTCTTCCGGCGGCGCGGCGTGGCCGACGCCGATGTTGGGAGTGCCGAGCACGCCCGCTTCGACGAGTTTTTGAACGAAGCCGACGTTGCGCATTCGTTTGTCGTTCTCGAGACCGATCCGACGCTTACGACATGGTCTCGGCGTGCACTGCGTAGCGCCGACCGTGTGCTGTTGGTCGTGAGCGAGAAGCCCACGCCGAGTGAGTGTGCGTTGATCGAGCAGTTTGCGGCGGTTGTGGACGGTGTTCGCGATCGCGAGCTTTGGCTCGTGCAATCGAATCCGGCGTCGACACAACGTCCTCGCCTGGTGCAGTCGGCGATCGACGCGTGCCGTCCGGATCGGGTGATCCAGTTGCATCGTGGCACTACGGCATCGACCGAGCGGCTGGCGCGCCTGGCGAGCGGCACCGCGACGGGAGTTGCGTTGAGCGGTGGTGGTGGTCGTGGCCTGGCACACCTTGGTGCCCTGCGCGCTCTACAGGATGCGGGCATCAACATCGACGTTGTCGCTGGCACCTCGATGGGTTCGGTCGTGGCAGGAGCGATGGCATCTTCGGCCGACGCCAACCTCATCCTCGAAGATGCTGCCCAAGCGTTCGCAGTGGCGAAGTTGATCGACTACACGATTCCGGTTGTGTCGCTCACGGCGGCCAAAGGTCTCGCCAATGCGCTCGAGACGAGATACGGCGATACCGACATTCGTGAACTCACCCTTCCGTTCGCATGTATTTCGACCAACCTCACCACCTCGACTCGGGTGATCCATCGGAGCGGCTCGTTGGCGAAGGCGATTCGAGCGAGTGTGTCGATCCCGGGTGTGTTCCCTCCCGTTGTTGAGGGCACCGACCTGCTCGTCGACGGAGGCGTGCTCGAGAACCTGCCGATCACGCCGCTCTACGACGACCCTGCGGTTGGCACGATCATCGGTCTCGATGTTTCTCCGCCACACGGGCCGTCGGCGAAGTACGACTACGGCCTTGCGCTCGGCGGGGCCACGGCGCTTCGTCGGCAACTCGGTAGGGGAGGGCGGTCGCATCCGGTTCTCACCAACACGGTGATGACGTCGATGCTGCTCGGCTCGTACAAGGAACGGCGCGATGCGCTCGACCGCGACATGATCGACCTGTATCTGTCGCTACACCTCAAGGGCGTGAAGCTGCTCAACTTCGACGACCTTCGTGGCGTGGCTCAACGTGGCTACGAGGCCGCGGTTGTGGCACTCGAAGAAGCCGCCGGCTGAGCGAGCGGCAATTACTCCTCGTCGCGGAACGCGCCCAGGACGCTGTCGTACACCTCGAAGCGGCACTCGACATGGCCAACGTCAAAGCGCTCGCCTCCGCCTTCGCCGCCGTCCCACTGCATGTATTCGCCGGGAGCGACGGATTCACCGACGAGACGTCGATTCTTCTTTTCCTCGACCCCTTCGGCGTTCGTGAAGTACGGGTCAAACGCAAACGTTCGCCGTTCATCGGAGAGGTTGGTGATGCCCCACTCGTAGCGGATGAACTCGCCGTCGTTGACGCAGCTAATGATGTCGAGTTCGTAACCCGTTGGATCGGCCAGTTCTCCTTCGAGGAGCGACCCGAACTCGTCGTCTGTTGGCCCGTCGCCACATGCGGCTAGGAGTGCGAGAACTACTAGCAGGAGCACTCGGGGAAATCTCATCTATAACAGGCTTTCATCGAGGGTCACGTCGACGGCGAAAGACTCGCCCGGTTGTGCGTACCCGGTGTTCGTAATCGATTCGTAGAACGTGGTGATCTCCGGATCGTTGGTGTCATAAAGGTACTCGTTGTAGTTGTCTTGGTGATGGCCAACCCCTGTAGTTCCGCCATCGAAGGCCCGCACCTCGTGGGCAAAGGTGTTGATCGACACCGCCGGCTGGCCGCTCGACGCGAGCCGCCCGAGAATCTCCCCTTTGATGGCGTAGTCGTTGGTGTTCTGGAGAACGAGCACCTCGATACTCGGGTCGATATCGGCCAACTGTGGAACGGAGTCGTAGGCAACCGCTACCACATGGGTGAGGTTGTAGTCGTCATTGAAACCTGAATTGGCCGCTAGGTCGGCTGCGGTATCGGCGCCAAAGCTATGGCCGATGATCATCAGGTTTGAGCCGATCTCAATGTTGTTGACCTGTAGCGCACGCATCACCATCTGCGCATACAGGTTGTCTTCGACCCTGCTCGAGTGCGCCGAGTACGCAGCCGCTTGGTCGATATCTCGCACCGTGGCGTGCACCGGATGCCACCCGGGGCTCGGGCTGCTCAGGTCGGTGACTCCAGGGAGGTTGATCGTGTAGGTCGGTTTGCCGTTTGGCCCGATGCCATGGTCGATGATCGCAAATTCGTCGGCGGAGATATCGCCGACGTCGGAGCCATCGCGTAGCGAATGGACGATGGCATTTCGGCCCTGAGACGCGGTATCGAAGTGGAAGCGGCTGCCGGTGAACGGCAACTTCTCTCGGGTTGTGTACGTGCCGCCCGGATCGTTGCCAACAACGGTTTCCACGATGTCGTCCCGGCTGCTCCACCATCGCTTGACCGTGAGCGCAGGCCCGGCGCCGACAACCCAGGGTCCGTAGGTTTGTGCATGTTGCGCAGCGCCCATGATGCGTTCCACGCCATCGGGGCTCAGCTTCTCGTTCCACAACGGCTCCCAATGCGGACGCAGCCAGTCGGGCATCAGGTGGTGGGTGTCGAAGGTCGGTGTTGTCTGATCGATGCCGTGGTCGTGAGCGAGCATTGCGTAGGCCTCCCACGTGGACCAGAAGACGGCGTCGTTGGTGTTGCCGTCGGCGTTGAGCACGTTGACGAGGCGGTCGACGAAGACCGCCCGCTCGTCGGGGGTTCCGTGCATGCCTGCGGCGATCACGATGTTGCCGAGCATGACCGTGCGTCCCGCATCATCGTCGTGCATGTTCAGCTGGGTGTCGCCGGTGCCGTCGTGCTGGTCGAGGAGGTGGTTGATGTGGGTTCGACCGGCTGCGGGATTGTTGAGGAAGTACTCGCCGAATGGCGTGAATGCTGTCTCCTCGGCCTCGATGCCAAAGGGGTTCGCCGTGACGCTAACGGCGAAGTCCGATCGATCGTCTAGCGCATCGGACGCCCACGACAACACCGTGTGGTCGGACGGATCGCCGTATCTGACCAAACCCGCCGTGACCCGAGGCGAGAATGGCGTCGGTGGCCGCCAGCCGTTTTCGTAGGCGTGCACAACAGCGCCAGCGAAGGTGGGCCGCAGATCCTCGGGAAGCACGAACGGGCCGGTGACGACGTCGGCGAACTCGAACATGCCGCTGCGAACGAGCCAGTCGACGAGCGCGATGAGTTCCTGCTGAGTTTCGGCGGTTGCGAGAAGATCGATGACGGCGTC
>CALLAA010000177.1 GCA_938002955.1 uncultured Acidimicrobiales bacterium | reverse complement strand
TTGGCGCAGAATCCCAGCAGCGTCCTTAAAGGTCTTGCATTCGACGAGTCGCGACAGCAAGAGGTCCCGCTCCTCGAAGAGGGCGAGCTCGTCGTCGAGGTCGAACGAATCGTCATCGGGGAGAAGACGGCGGGCCTTCAGTTCGACCAACGTCGCGGCGATCAATAAGAACTCGGTGGCTACATCGAGGTCGAGATGTTCCATCTTCTCGATCTCGGTCAGGTACGCGTCGACGATCGTCGACAGCGAAATCTCGTACAGCTCGACCTCTTCGGAGAGGATGAGGTGCAAGAGAAGATCAAAGGGGCCGTTATAGACCTGGGTTTCCACCTCGAATGCCACGGACGTGATCGTATCGTTGCTGAGTCTCCTACTCCATCCCGGGGGCGCAATAGAGTCGAGGAAATGACCAGTAGAGGCGTCGTTTGGTTCCGTAACGACCTACGACTTGAGGAAAACCCGGCGTGGGCGAGCGCAACCGAGAACCACGATGAGGTCGTCGCACTCGTCGTACTCGACCCTGCACTCCTCAAATCGGTCGGCTCGTTTCGTCGAAACCTATACCTCGCGAACGTCGAGGCGCTCGCTCACGACCTTTCCGAAATCGGCGGACGCCTCTCTATTCTCGAAGGCGACCCACGTACCGTCGTGCCAGCGGTGTGCGCGGACGCAGGTGCCCTCCATCTCAATCGTGCGACCAGCGGATTCGGGCGTTCGCGAGATAACGCAGTCGCCCGTGGACTGACGTGTGAGATCTCGTCGTGGTGGGGCACGCTCGTTGCGGAACCCGGAACGGTGCTGACCGGCAAAGGGACGCTGTCGCGAGTCTTCACGCCGTTCTCGAAGCGCTGGTTCGCGACCCCGCTCCCGGTCCATCCGCGGGGCGATACCAACGTTTCGGTCGTTCCAGCTGCCGGCCGGCACGTCGATTTACCCTCCTTCGAGTCGCCGACCTCACCGGCCGGGAACGCTGGCGCCCACGCAGCGCTTCGCGACTGGCTCGACAACGTCGACGATTACGGCGACACGCGCGACCTTCCCGCGGTTGCCGGCACGTCGATGCTGTCTGGACATCTTCGCTTCGGAACGATCTCGCCGCGGACGCTGTTTGACACGGTCGGCACCAGCACACCTGGGCGGGAGGGATTCGTCAGGCAGCTTGCATGGCGAGACTGGTACGCCCATCTGCTTCTCGAGAACCCGACGATGATCAACGCCGCCATCCGTCCCGAGTACGACACCATCCAATGGCGCACTGACGACGCCGAGCTGGAGGCATGGAAGGCCGGCCGTACCGGCTATCCGATCGTCGATGCCGGCATGCGCCAACTCGCGGCAACGGGCTGGATGCACAACCGTGTGCGCATGATCGCAGGTTCCTTCCTGGTCAAGGACCTGCTGATCGATTGGCGAGAGGGCGAGCGGTGGTTTCGTCACCTCCTCATCGACGCGGAACCGTCCCAGAACGCGGGAAACTGGCAATGGGTTGCCGGGACCGGAACCGATGCGTCGCCGTACTTCCGCATCTTCAATCCGTTTACCCAGAGCCGGAAGTTCGATTCGGCTGGCGAGTACATCCGTGAGTGGGTTCCCGAGCTCGCCGAACTGCCGAGCAAACATATTCACGCACCTTGGGAGGCGCCGCCGCTCGATCTCGCTACGGCGGGCGTTATTCTCGGCGACACGTACCCGGCACCGATCGTCGACCACGCCGTTGCAAGAGACAGAACGCTAGCCGCCTACAAGCAGGCATTGGGCAAACGGTAAACGAGCCGAGCTTCGAGCCCAAGCCAAGGTCAACGGCCGAGTTTCGAGCCCCCAGGGCGAGAAACTCGAGTAGTGAGGAGGCGCCACAGGCGCCGACGAACGGCTTATACCTTCTCGAGCAGCGGCCGAGGGTCGACCTTTGCTTTGACGTTCTGTACCCGTGTTCGGGTCTCGCCGAGCTGACGATCGAAGGTCTGTACCTCCTTCCAGACAGCGTCGGCTGCCTGGACACCGGGAGCGCGATCGGAGTAGATCGTCGTGGTGACGTATGGGGCGAGCGCGCTCAAAGACGCTGATGCATGCACGCCAAGTTCGCGGCGGCTCGTCGACACGATCTCCTTGACCGTCATGTCGGGCCGGATGTCGATTCCGGCTTCGAGCAGGCGGTCTTTCGATTCCTGCCAGCCTGCGAGGACGCGTTCGGTCGGATCGTCGAGGTTTTCGCGATAGCGACGGCGCAGGACCTTCGCCAAGATGATCATGAGCGCGAGCAAGATTGGGAACACGACCAGGAAGACACCGGAGATAACCAGCAGACGAACGGTCGCGCTGACCGGTTCTTCATCGTCGTTGAGCTCGTCGTCTTCTGTTGGGTCGGCTTCGGTTGGTGTTGGGCCTTGCGGAGCCGGTTGGCCCTCGGGAATCTGGGTGGCGTCGTCTTCGCTCGCTCCGGCTTCGCCACTGGTTGGCGGCACGGGGTCAAAGGCAACCCATCCAATGCCGTCGAAGAGCACCTCGGGCCATGCGTCGTACTGATCGCTCGCAACCGTATCGAGGAAGACGAACGAGGAATCTTCGTTCTGCTGAACAATCCGGTATCCAACGGTGATCCGGGTGGGCAGGCGCTGGAGCCGTGCGGCGATAGCGAACGCGGAGACGAACTGATCTCGGTAGCCCTCCCCTTCGACGAGAAACTCCTCCACACGACCGAGCGCGGTGCCGGATGCTTCGTCGGTGACGAGGGTCAGTTCGTTGCGTAGGAACTGCTCGAGCGAGACCAGGCGCTCGTAGTCGTTGCTGCCTTCCATCTGCGCTGCGAGCGATGCCAACGCCGAGTCGTTCGGGACGGTTGGGAGCGCCGTGTACCTCGGATCGCTACCATCGACGACCGCTGCGTTGAGCTGTTCGGGTGTCGGAGCGGCGATGATGGATTCGACCGAATAGCTGTAGGACGAGTTGCCGCTCCGGTCGAGGAGCGATCCGGATACTTCGTCGAACCAGACGTCGTTCGCTTCGATTCGGGTGATTGGTTGTCCTGCCGGCAACCATGGCGACGACGCGTCGGTGACTTCGATGTTCTGGCGTACCGAGATGGTCTCGACGGTGATCTCTCGCGACGGGGTTATGTCGGTCGACGTTGCGCTGTACGTGGCGTCGGTCGACCAATTCGCACCATCGTAGGATTCGAGCGAAACCAAGGGGATACGGTCGAAGAAGGTCGCCGCTGGGGCTGCGGGTAGGTCGAGTGTGAACGCTCGCACTGCGGATTCGCGTTGTGCCTTGATCTCCGCGAGTGGGTTCACCGCACTGGCGGTCACGACCTCTTCTTCACGAAGCCGCCGAGGATCGAACGGTTCGTCGTTATCGAACGGAATTATCCAGCTCACAAACGGGATCAACGCAGCCAAGAGCAGCAGGATCGGGGCCCCGGCGAGCAGACGCTCGCTGAGCATGCGTTCGCCGACAAATTCGGTGACGCGGTCGCGGGCGGGACCGGACAGCTGTGCTTGAGGTACCGCACGGACAAGTGCGAGCAAAAGCGCCGACCCGAGGAGCGCTGCGACCAGAAAGTACGCCGCGTATCCACTCGGCGCAGCGAGAGGAAGGGAAAGGGCTGCGAACAGCACCGCCGGGATGACCGGACTCGCCGTTCGTTCCGAACGAGCGACGAGGACGCCGGTCGCTGCGCCCGTAAGCCACGCGACCGTCGTCACGAAGCCGAGCGGTTCGGGGATACTGGTGTCGATCGGCAACGTGGTGGCGAGCGAGTTTCTCCAGCCATCGAAGGTGGCGCCGATCAGCGCGGTCGAAATCTCGCTGGCACTGCCGAAGTTCGTTCCCGGCAAGATCACGGCCAGGCTGACGAAAATCAGTCCGGCGAGTAGCAACGCGATAGCTCGGAGGCCACGACCCATCGAGGTCCGAGCGAGCGCCACGGCGAGGGCGCCAGACAACAGCGCAGCTCCGATGATGGGAGCGACCCACCCGGGCCCGCCGAAAACGCGACTGTAGAAGAGCGAAGAAACCGTGAGGAGCAGGCCGGCCGCCGAGACCTGTCCAAGGAAGACTTGTTGTTTCATGCTCGCCTCGTCACTCGGTTCCAGACCCGAGCAAATTCTTCACTAGATTCCGCCGTAATTACCGTCGCGTTCGCCACTCCGTCGTGTGATCCGGTGGTAAATCGCCCAATCGTGACGACCTCGAATCGCTTTCCGAAGCGGCTCAAGCGGGCGAGTTCATCTCCCTCTGTGGTGCCGGTGAGCAACGCAAGAGATACCCCGCCAAGGTCGGACTTGACCGAATCGATCGTGTCTTCCAAATTGCCCCGGAACGATAGTGCGATCTCTGCGAGTCGATCCATGATCTTCGCTGGTGGCATGCGTTGATCGATCTCAAGGCCATCGGTGGTGATCAGCCGAAACTCAAAGCCACGGGTCATCGACGCAACGATGATCGACGCGGCGGCACGCACGGCGTCCTCGAAGGCCTCCGCGGAGTACGCGGCGGCACGGGTATCGAGCACGACGAGCGTCCTCGGCTGGTTCGTGTCCACGTTGTGGCGGACCATGAGCTTGTTCGAACGTGCCGAAGAGCGCCAGTGAATCTGACGCAGGTCATCACCACGGACGTAGTCACGAAGGGTGTGGAAGGTGACACCGCCTTCGAGCGCTTCGCCGCTCTCGGGCCCTTCGAGGTCTCGGGCTACACCACTCGGGAATGGCTCGAGCTGATGCACCAGAGGGTGTACCCAGAGGTTCGTGATGCCCTCGTCTGGTTCGCCGGAGCGAACCAGACCGAACGGATCGGCTCGTGTCACGTCGAGTGGCCCCACGCGGAACAGGCCCCGAGATTCGGTCGGCAGTTCCGTGGAGATAGTGGCCGACTCGTTAGGTTCGAGGCTGGGAAGCTCGATCGGCAGTTGGGTATCTCCAAACCGTTCGAGGGCAAGCCCACCCGATGTTCGACGCCGCCCGGTGTTTGTGATGGTGAGATCGGATCGAGCCGGGCGTCCGGCGCGAACACGTTCGGGAACAACGACGCGGGTGGCCGCGACTCGAGGACGACGAACAATCCAGAGACGCCCGATCAAAACCGCGAGCAAGAACGCGATTCCGAGCGCGCTGAGCGTGCGGTAGCCGAAGATAATTCCGGCCACCAGAGCGATCGCTCCAATGGCGAGAAACGTCTTACCTGCGTTGGTCAGCACGTGTTGGGAAACGTCCGATCAGCGCTCGACGCGCTCTTTGGGCGTCGGGATCTCTTGGAGAACTGCGCGAAGGAGCTCGAGCGAGTCGATGCCCTCAAACTCGGCTTCTGGCTTCAGCAACATGCGGTGCGCGAGCACCGATTCGGTGAGGTCCTTCACGTCGTCTGCGGTTACGAAGGGGCGACCGTTCGCTGCGGCGAGCGCACGTGCGGTACGGCCGAGTGCGATCGAGCCACGAGGACTGACGCCGATGCGAAGCTCAGGAAGTTCTCGTGTCGCACGAACAATGCTGACGATGTACTGACGCACGGCCGGCGAGATGTAGATCATGTCGGCCACACGGGCCATCTGTCGGACCTCCTCGGTCGACAGCACGGGCTCCACGTCGACACGCGTACGACCCGCAGGAGCGCTATCGATGATGTCGATCTCGGCAACGGCGCTGGGGTAGCCGAGGGAAAGTCGCATCATGAAACGGTCGATCTGCGCTTCGGGTAGCGCATACGTGCCGTCGTGCTCGACCGGGTTTTGGGTCGCCACGACAAGGAACGGGTTCGGAACCGGACGCGGAACGCCATCGACGGTGACTTGGTACTCCTCCATCACCTCGAGCAAAGACGACTGGGTCTTTGGCGACGCACGGTTGATTTCGTCGGCGAGCACGACGTTTGCGAAAACCGCACCGGGGTGGAACTCGAACTCGCTGTTCGACTGATTGAAGATCTGGACACCGGTGACGTCGGTGGGCAGAAGATCCGGGGTGAACTGGATACGCGTGAGGGTTCCATCGACCGATTCGGCCAAGGCCCGCGCCAACGATGTCTTGCCGGTTCCCGGTACGTCCTCGATGAGCAGATGGCCTTGGGCCAACATGCACAGAAAGGCAAGTCGAATCTCTCGGGTCTTGCCGTGGATGACTCGCTCGACGTTGTTGACCAACTGTTGAAAGCGATCGGCATACGTTCGGACCTCAAGTTCGAGGTCTTCAACAGTATTCGTAGTACTCACGTGGGGCTCTCCGCTCCTGGGACGTTCTAGAGTCAAGTTTGGCGCGCAAAACAGCGCGCGTCACTTCGAGAGCGTAGAACGAACACGCCTATGACCGGGAGGGCCATTCTCATCAGTCGCCGCCGACTCGACGCAGAACTGGTTGTGAGGGGCCTTGCGACCTCGCGATCTCACGCCCAGGAGCTCATTGCCGACCGTCGCGTGACGGTCGGCGGGGCTCCCGCGCACAAGGCGACGCGTCAGGTTTCCCCCGCAGAACCGGTGCTCGTAAGCGGTCCACCTCCCCGTTTTGTTGGGCGTGGAGGCCAAAAGCTCGAGGGCGCTCTCGACTCGTTCGGGATCGACCCGAGCGGTCGGCACTGTCTCGATGCCGGTTCGTCCACAGGTGGCTTCACCGACTGCCTTGTGCAGTCGGGGGCGGCGTCGGTGCTCGCCGTGGACGTCGGAACGAACCAATTGCACGAAAAGCTGCGCCAGATTTCACACGTCGACGTGCGAGAAAATACCGATATTCGCTCGATTACACCCCACTATTTGGCCGACGATGCCGATCGGGCCGACGGTTTTGGCCTGATCGTCGCCGACCTTTCGTTCATTTCGACGACCTCGCTTCTGCCCGTTTTCGCGAAGATCCTCGCGGCCGATGGCGACCTGATGGTTCTGGTGAAGCCACAGTTCGAGGCTGGTCGGCAAGAGGTCAGCAAAGGGAAGGGCATCATCCGAGATCGCGACATTTGGGTGCGGGTGCTCCACGAATTCATCGATGGGGCTACCAGTGCAGACCTTGTCGTTCGCGATCTGGCGATCTCTCCAATCACGGGAGGGAAGGGCAACGTCGAGTTCCTCGCCCACGTTTCGCACTAGCCGAATCGCCCAGCCGCGCCTTCGCCATCGCGAGCGGACATACTGAGGCATGGCTCGAATTGGTGTTGTCCTACACGGCGCAGACGCAGACGCTCTGGATCATGCAGTCACGCTGACCGAGACCCTCACAACGCAGGGCCATACCGTCGTAGCCGTCGTCGATGACGCCGAGCGCGTGGGCTCGCTCGAGTGTGTCGCTGCAGCGGACTTCCCTGCCGGACTGGATCTTGCGATCAGCCTCGGCGGCGATGGCACGATGCTTCGCACCGTCGCGTTGCTCGCAGGCGCCGACGTGAAGATCTTGGGAGTCAACTTTGGCGACCTTGGATACCTGACCGTGATCGATCCCGATGAGCTCGAGACCGCGGTCGAACGGTCGCTGGTTGGCGATCACGACATCGAAGAGCGCATGCTGGTGATGGGCGACGTCGCCGGAGAGACGATGCATGCGCTCAACGACATCGTTGTCGAGCGGGCTCCGGGCGATACCACCGTGCGCATCGGCGTCTCGATCGACGGCGTGCGGTTCACCTCCTACCCCGCCGATGGTTTGATCGTTTCGACACCGACGGGAAGCACGGCCTATGCGCTCTCGGCTCGCGGCCCCATCGTCTTTCCCACGCATTACGCGTTGCAGATCACGCCGGTGTCGCCACACATGCTGTTCGACCGAAGCCTCGTTCTCGGCCCCGATTCGGTGATCGATCTCACCATCGAAGGCCATCGCTCGGCGGTCGTGTCAGTGGACGGAAATACACTGGTCACCATGGCCCCTGGAGACACGATTACCTGTCGCCGTTCGCCACACACCGCCCGTCTTGTCATCTTCGATGCACGCGACAACCTCGCCGTGCTGAAATCGAAGCTCGGCATAACCGATCGCTAACACACACATGCTCGAAGAACTACGAATCCAAAACCTTGGCGTCATCGAGGAACTCGCCCTCGTTCTGCCGTCTGGCTCCATTGCGGTCACCGGCGAAACCGGCGCCGGCAAAACCATGGTCGTTGGGGCCATACAACTGCTGATGGGCGGCCGCGCCGAACCCGACATGGTCCGCATTGGCGCGAGCGAAGCGGTCGTCGAAGGCCGATTCGTTGAGGATGACGGAACCGAGGTCGTTGTTCGACGAGTGCTCCCCGCCGATGGCCGATCTCGTGCCTATCTCGACGGTTCGCTCGCAACCGCTTCGGGCTTGCAGGAGCGAATCGGACCGATGATCGACCTTCATGGCCAGCACTCCCAGCAGTCGATCCTGCAGCGGCCGGCAACACAGCGCGATGCGCTCGATCGATTCGCTGGCATCGATCGGGGCCCGTTGCGAGATGCCCGGGCCGACATCGCCGCGATCGATGCGGCGCTGGCAGATCTCGGCGGAGACGCTACCGAACGTGCACGCCAAATCGATCTTCTCCGCTATCAACTCGACGAGGTCGCCGCTGCGGCGATTGCGAGCCCGACCGAAGACGTCGACCTGCAGGCTCGCGAGGCGACTCTCGCGAATGCCTTCGACAACGAGGTCGCTGCAGGCCAGGCGAGCGACCTACTCGGAAGCGACGGTGTAGCCGCTGATGCGCTGGGCGAGGCGCTCTCCATCTTGCCCGACGGTCCACCGTTCGATGCCGTCACGGCCCGTATCCAAGCTGTTCAAGAAGAACTGGCCGATCTCGCGTCGGAGATGCGCACCATTCGCGAAGGCATCACCGACGATCCTGAGGCCAGGGACATGGTCCGGCAACGGCTGCAGATGTTGATCGAGCTGCGTCGCAAGTACGGGCCCACGCTCGCCGACGTCATGGAGTACGGGGACTCGTTGCAAGCTCAGCTCGACCAGCTCGAGTCACACGAGGAACAGGTCGTGTCCCTCACCACGAGGCGCGTGGCGGCCGTTGAGCGTCTAGCCACTGTGTCGGCGGCTGCGTTAGCGGCTCGTACCAAGGCCACAAAGCCGTTGGCGAAGGCGGTCGAAGCCGAATTGGCCAAGCTCGCCATGGGGAATGCGCGCGTCGAGGTGACCGTCGATGGCGAGGCCGGAGACGATGTCGCCATCCTGTTGGCTCCCAATCCAGGTCTGCCGCTACTGCCGGTCGGGAAGAACGCGTCGGGCGGCGAGCTAAGTCGCACGATGCTGGCGCTGCGCCTCGTGCTTGCGGGAGGTCCCCCGATCAAAGTCTTCGACGAAGTCGACGCCGGTATCGGCGGTGGCACCGCTCGCGCTGTTGGCGAGGCGCTTTCATCGCTTGGTTCCGCAGGGCAGGTCTTCGTCGTGACCCATCTCGCTCAGGTTGCGTCGTTCGCCGGGCACCACATCGTGATCGACAAATCCACTGACCGTGGCGCCACGGCGAGCCAAGCGCGCATCCTCTCAGCGGAGGAACGGGTCATCGAAGTCAGCCGGATGTTGTCGGGCTCCCCGGACTCTGCGGCGGCGCACGAGCACGCCGAAGAGTTGCTTTCAGCAACATCAGCATCATGGGGCACATGAGCACGATGAAATGCATCAAATTTCCGAAAAGCCGACGCGGCTTCCGACGACACAAGTTAGGGTGATCTCCCGTGACCAAACATGTATTTGTTACGGGTGGAGTTGCCAGTTCGCTTGGCAAAGGACTCACCGCTTCTGCCCTCGGCCGGCTGCTGAAGTCTCGAGGCCTACGGGTCACGATGCAGAAGCTCGATCCGTATCTCAACGTCGATCCGGGAACGATGAACCCGTTCGAACACGGCGAGGTCTTCGTCACCGATGATGGCGGCGAAACCGACCTCGACCTCGGTCACTACGAGCGGTTCATCGATGAGAGCCTCACCCGCCAATCCAACGCGACCACGGGATCGATCTACTCGTCGGTCATCGCCGCCGAGCGTCGAGGCGACTATCTCGGTCGGACGGTCCAAGTCATTCCGCACATCACCGACGAGATCAAGAACCGGATTCGGGCGCTCACCGGGGACGACACCGATGTCGTCATCACCGAGGTGGGCGGCACTGTCGGCGATATCGAGATCCTGCCGTTCCTCGAGGCAATCCGTCAGCTTCGTCTCGACATTGGACCCGAGAACGTCTTCTATCTTCACGTCACGCTCGTCCCATTCATTGGCCCATCGGGTGAGCAAAAGACCAAGCCCACTCAGCATTCGGTGACCGAACTCCGCAGTCGCGGCATCCAGCCCGACGCGATCGTCTGTCGAAGCGACGAGCCAATCACCGACGAACTGAAGCGCAAGATCTCACGTCTCTGCGATGTTCCAGTGGCTGGAGTTATCAACGCAGCCGACGCGGCGAGCCTGTACGAGATTCCCCTTGTGGTGCACGACGAGGGGCTGGATTCGTTTATCTGCAAGCACTTCCGCATGGACGACGTGCCCGAGGCGGACCTCACCGAGTGGCGAGCACTGGTCGATCGGGTCTTCGCCGCCGAGCAAACGGTTCGCGTCGGCATCATTGGCAAGTACGTGAGCCTGATCGATGCGTATTTGTCGGTCGTCGAGGCCTTGAATCATTCGGGCATCCACCACCTGGTGAAGGTCGAAATCGACTGGATCCAGGCAGAAGAGGTCGAAGGACTGCTCGCAGAGCGCCTTCGTGGGCTCGATGGAATCGTCATCCCCGGAGGCTTTGGCGAGCGCGGTGTCGAGGGCAAAATCGCAGCCGCTGCCTACGCACGCGAGAACGGTATTCCGTGCCTTGGGTTGTGCCTTGGGCTGCAGGTTATGGCCATTGAGTACGCTCGGAACAAGCTCGGCCTCGCTGGAGCTCATTCGCTCGAATTCGATCCCCAGACCAAGCATCCAGTCGTCAACTTGATGGATGACCAACGAGATGTCACCGAAAAGGGCGGCACCATGCGCCTGGGCGCGTACGTTGCCCAACTCGAACCAGGCTCAAAGGTTGCCGAGAGCTACGGCGAGGTCACCGTCTCTGAGCGACATCGCCACCGCTACGAGTTCAACTCGAAGTATCGGAGCGCCTTCGATGACGGCGACTTCTGGGCCAGTGGCGAATCGCCCGATGGCCGGTTGGTCGAGTTCATTGAGCTGCGCTCGCATCCGTTCTGGGTCGCGACCCAAGCGCACCCTGAACTCAAGAGCCGCCCGAATCGGCCGGCCCCGCTCTTCCGCTCATTTATCGCCGCTGTTGTCGAGCGCCAGAATGGACGCAACCCGCAGCTCATCCCGCTCGACGAGCAATCCACTAGCTCGTCGTCGTGACGGACGAACAGCCGTCGGGCTTTCGTGCCCTCGATGAGGACACGATCTATGAAGGCTGGGTAATTACCGTCGCGAAGGGGCGTTTCGAGGGCCCCGACGGCACGACCTTTGAGCGTGATGTCGTCCATCACCCTGGTGCGGTTGCGATCGTCCCGGTGATCGACGGCGAGATCATCATGGTGCGCCAATACCGCTCGGCGCTCGATTCGGTGATCTATGAGATTCCCGCCGGCCTTCGCGATGTGGCTGGAGAACCGCTCGCGGAGACGGCACAGCGCGAACTCATCGAGGAGGTCGGGATGCGTGCTGGCTCGATGGTTCCGATGACGAGCGTGCACAACTCGGTCGGCTTCTGTGACGAGCAGATACACATCTTCCTTGCGACCCAACTCACCGAGGTCCGACGAGAACTGACCGACAGCCCCGAAGAGGTCGCGATGGAAATCGTTCGCGTACCGATCGCTGAGGCGGAGCGCATGATCATCTCTGGCGAGATCACCGACGCGAAGACGATCATTGGAGTGCTCGGAACCCTGCGGGGCCTCGCTGATCAGTAGGCCCTGGGCGACTACTGTCGTGGTGCCATGGCAACCGCGACGCTCCCCTTCGATGTCGAGGAATTCCTGACCCATCTCGCGATTGAAAAGGGTCGTTCCGCGAACACGCTGACGGCCTACCGCCATGACCTGCGCCGATACGTCGAGTTTCTGGAAGGGACCGAGGTGCTTGCCGTACCTCCTGACCAGGTGGCGGCATTTCAGACCGCCCTTCGCGAAAGCGGTCTCGCTCGGTCATCGGTCAACCGCACCATGACGGCTGTTCGCGGCCTTCACCGGTATCTATTCGCCGAGGGTATCGCCGTGCATGACCCAACCGCCGACCTCGAGCCTGCGAAGCTGCCCAAGGGGCTACCGAAGGCGCTGAGCGAATCGGAAGTCACGGCCCTCATCGATGCCGTAACAGGCACTGACGCGTTTGCCGTACGAGACAAGGCGCTGCTCGAACTGCTCTACGGCACCGGTATGCGTATTTCGGAGTGCGTTGGACTCTCGCTCGACGACATCGACGTCTCCGCTGCCCTGATTCGTGTGACCGGCAAGGGAAACAAACAGCGGCTGGTGCCTCTTGGACGGCTGGCGGGTGAGGCCCTCGAGCACTGGTTACGTCCGGGAGCACGAAGCGAGTTAGCCCCAGAGACGTGGGCGAAACGCTCGGATCAGATGGCCGTATTTCTCAACCATCGCGGCGGCCGCCTGTCCCGTCAGGGCATGTGGGGTGTGGTTCGCAAGCACGCGTTAACCGCTGGCATCGCCGACCGATTGACACCACACGTCTTGCGTCATAGCTGCGCCACTCACATGCTCGATCACGGCGCCGACATCCGTACAGTGCAGGAACTTCTCGGCCACGCCTCAATTTCAACGACCCAGCTCTATACGAAGGTCTCGACCGATCTGTTGGTCCGGGCCTATACGAGCGCCCACCCACGTGCTACCGGCCGACCTGGGGGCTCGCAATGAAGGCGCTGCATCTCACCAAGCGATTCGTGGGGTCCCTGTGGCCGTTCGGGCCAAATCGTACCGATGACGAGTGGGCGCGTTCACAGCTGCTCGACGGTGAGGTCGCGTTGTGGCAGCGGATGAGCGCTCAAGATCGCCGGCACTCCGTCGGCGTTGCCCGGCGTGTGCACATCATGCTCGGAGATGACGCGACTCGCCCCGTCCTCGCTGCCGCGTTGCTGCACGATGTCGGCAAGGTCGATAGCGGCCTCGGAACGTTCCTGCGCGTTGTCGCGACGCTCTCGGCGGCGGTAGCAGGCAGGGAGACGGCTGAGCTGTGGGTACGCAGCAGTGGCGTGACACGCCGCATTGGGTTGTATCTCAAACACCCCGAAATCGGCGGAGACCTGTTGGGTATGGCCGGCAGCGATACCTTCACCGAGACGTGGGCGCGCGAGCATCACCTTCCCGAGGACCAATGCTCGCTCGATTCGACGTTGGCGAATGCCTTGCGCATCAGCGACGACGACTAGCTCAGGTTCGTTTAGCTAACCGTCACCGTCTGGGCTGGTGTCGTGCTGCTCTGTGTATCCGGGTTTGTGACCGTCAGCGTTGCGCTGTAGGTCCCTGGATTCGCATAGGTGTGGGTGGCCGTCGCTCCGGTGCCGGTGCTGCCATCGCCGAAGTTCCACGTGAAGGTCGCTCCCGGCTCTGCGGTGCTTCCTGCGGAGTTGAACGTAACCGCTGCTGGAGCAGCTGCGTTGTCGGGCGAGAATGTGAAGCTCGCCACGGGAGGCGGACCGGGAAGCCCACTGACGACGACGGTGAAGAGCTCGGTAACCGGAGCCGTACCTGCTTTCGAGATCGTCACCGAGCCGCTGTAATTTCCGTTCGCCCCAAAGGTAAACGTGGGTGTCGGCGACGTCGAGGAACCTTCGTTGGAACCTCCGACGTTCCATGACCACCCGGTTGGGTTACCGGTATCAGTCGTCGAGAGGGCAACGCTTCCAGCCGGAGCCTCGGTCTGGTTGACACTGGCGATCGTCAATGGCGCAACGATGTCCGTGACGGTGAACGTTTGGCTGCCGGTATCGGACCCATCGGGGTTCGTGACCGTCAGGTTGACCGTGTACGTGCCGTTGGCGGTGACCGTCAACGTCGGCGTTGCATTCGTGGTGGACGAGAGCGTTCCGACCGGCGCCGACCACGCGTAATCCACTGGACCGTTTGACACGTTCGCAGCAAGACCGATCACTCCACCGCTGTTTGACGTCTCCGTGATTGCGTTGAGCACCGGTGGCGAGGACAGGTCGATCGTGAAGTCGATTGACTCCGGAGCCGATGTGCCAACAGCATTGGTCGCCGTTGCGGTGACCGTAACGGGACCATCGGCGGTATAGGTGATCGTGGGCGTTGACGAGGTTCCGCCACTTATCGAACCGCCGGGTGCCGTCCACGTCCAGGAGTCAGGGCTATTGGAGGCGCTGGCGGTGAGCTCGACCACGCCATCGATGTTGGTAAGCACCGACAGGTTCGTAATCGTTGGCGGTTCGGGCACCACGACACTGACGGTCTGGGTCGCAGAATCGGTAAGGCCCTCGGAGTTCTCAACCGTCAGGGTGATGTCATATGAGCCTGTTGCCGCATACGTGAACGATGGACTATCGGTGGTCACGCCGTTTTGCGCAATCGATCCCGGTGCTGACCAGGAGTAGAGCGTGGCGCTCGTCGAGCTGCTTCCGTCGCACGCGACGCCACCGCCAATCACATTGCAGGTGAAGTTCGCTACCGGCGGAGCTAACGCGACGGTGACATCTTGTGAAGTGGAGTCGCTGCCGGCGCTGTTCGATGCCGTCAGCGTCACCGTGTAGGTCCCACTGGCCGCAAACGTATGTGTCGGGTTGGGAGACGATGACGTGGTTCCATCGCCAAAGTCCCATGTCGAGTTCGTTGGATTATCGAACGAGTCGTTGTCGAACTGTGCGGTGAGCCCGCCGGTCGTGACGGTAAAGGCAGCGACCGGGCGCTTGACGACATCGATCGTCGTCGTGAACGGGGCCGAGGAGCCTGCATCGTTCGTCGCGATCAGCGTGACGATGTAGGTTCCAGCAGTCGGGTACGTCTTCGACGGATTCTGGGCCGTCGAGCTCGTCCCATCGCCAAAGTCCCACTCCCAACTCGTTGGCGAGTTGGTGGTGGTGTCGGTGAAGACGACGTCGAGCTCATCGGCGGCTTGCGTAAACGACGCGATCGGCGGATCGACGACGACGATCTGTTTGGAGATCGACGTGGAGCCGCCAGCGTTGGTCGCGGTGAGCGTCACGGTGTAGGTGCCGGGGGTGGCGAAGCCATGTGGCGGGTTCTGGGCCGTCGAACTTGTGCCGTCACCGAACGTCCAGGCCCACGAGGTCGGGTCGCCCGTCGACGTGTCGGTGAAGTTCACCACCGAATTGACCGGAACGGTTGCGTTGGGGATCGTAAACGCTGCGGTCGGCGGATTTGGTGGAAGTGGAATAACGGTGACGGTCTTCGATGCCGAGTCGCTGCCGGCACCGTTCGTCGCCGTGAGCGTCACGGTGTACGTACCTGGATCGTCCCACGAGTGCGCAACGTTTGCTCCCTGAGCGGTACTGCCGTCCCCAAACTCCCACGAAAGCGATGTGGGACTATTGAGCGAGAGGTCGCTGAAGCTGATCGTTTCGCCCTGCACGATTTCCAGGGTGGATTCGCCAAAGCGGGCCACCGGTGGGTTCACCCGCGGCTCGACCACGATGTCGGCAAAGTCCTCGTCGGCCCCAGCCGAATTCGAGACTGAGAGACGAATGCGATAGGTCCCCGGCGCATCCCATGCGTGCCGCACCGTTGTGCCAAGTGCTGTATCGCCGTCATCGAACCCCCAGCTGATGGCGGTCGGCGAATTCGTCGATTCGCTGTTGAGGGTCACGCTCTGGCCCACCTCGACAACCCCAGGGAAACGGCCGATCTTCGCCTCGGGCGGCTGCACACCTTCGACCACTGTGATAAGCGCTGTGGAGGTGTTGGGGCCGGCGGCGTTGCTTGCGGTGAGGGTTACCGGGTACACGCCTGGCTCGGTGAACTGGTGGGCAACTTGCTCACCGGCAGCCGTGGTCCCGTCACCAAAGTCCCATATGAGCGTGTCGGGGTCGCCCGTGGACGTGCTCGTGAACACAATCTCATCGCCGACTTCGATCGTCTCGCTACCGAAACTGAAATTCGCGGTAGGAACGCGGAGCACGTCGACGGCAACAACCGTGAACTCGTGCGTTTGCTGTGCCTGATCCCCCGCTGCGTTCGAGACGAACAAGGTCACGGTAAAGAGACCCTCACTGTCCCAGACCTTGCTCACTTCAGGACCGGCGCCGCTCGTTCCATCGCCAAAGTCCCAGTTCCACGACGTCGGTCCTCCGCTCGATTCGTCGCTGAGCACGACCTCCTCGCCCACGTTGACCGTGTCTGCAGAAAAGACGAAGTTCGCAATGAGTTCGTCGAGTACCTCGGTGAGTTCTTGTTCGACGGGGACGATGAGTGGCGTGTTCGGCAGGTCCACCGGCAGCTGATCCTCGGTTGGATCGGCGTCCCCTGGTGCCTCGCCGTCGACTGTCGCGTCGCCGCCCTCACCCTCGCCGTCAACGCCGATATCTTCGCCACCGCCGTTTTCACCGCTGTCGCCGCCATCGTCGAATCGAAAGAGCTCGCCCTCTCGGCCAAAGCCACGCAGCTCGTCGTCCTCAGCGCCGCTCACGATCTGTCCAACGTCGCCTTCGCCGTCGGTGTTTTCGCCACCGATCGAGACGGAACCGAGTTTGAAGATCTCCTGGATCTCGTCGCGCGACACCACCGCAGCACGAATGCCTTGGGGCTCATTGGCCCAAACAGCACCGTCGAACACCTCGAGCTCGAACGGCACGCCATTGCCTGACCCGAACGTAAAGCTGTCGAGGACCACACGCTCCTCAAGGTCGACGACCAAGATCTCGCCGTTGTCGTAGTTCGGTAGATACGCAGTGGCATCGACGGCAACCGGCGGTCCCCAATTCGTGCCCGTTTCGCCGAGCACGATCTGAACGCAGTCCGACTCCGCTGGCTCGCTCACGCTGAGCAACCCGGCTTCGCTGTCGTGTACGAGGATTCTGTGGTCCCCATCGCTACTCGTGAGCGTGTTACCGCTCATCTGGACGTTCTCGAGGGACCCGCAGATCGACACGGTGGGCCCGAGGTCCTCCTGCCCAAGGATCTCGTTCACGACACGACGTTCCGAGTCGACCAGATACATCGAGTCACCCGAGCGAACCAGGCCGGGGTGCTGGGCATCTGGAGAGATAAGCGCTGGCAGCGTTATGAGCGTTTCCAGACCGCGATCGGTGGTGATACCAACAAGTGACGCGTCGCCGGTGACGGTCACCATCTGACCGTCTGCATTGATCGCCGTCGAGCCCAGCTCGCCATTTGGAATGTCGCGCCGAAGTCCGCCGCCGGGTTCGAAGACAAGTGTCCGGTCATCATCGAGGATGTAGGCGTTGGTCCACTCCGAGGCCTCGTAGTCGGCCAGCATCTCGAGTTGGGAGCCGCGAATCGGTCCCGATTGGCCTGCGAGAGGACTCACGTTGTCGACGTCGAGCGAGATGGCGCCGACGACACCGAGTTCGCCGGTCGTTCGGTTGAGGTAGACCGCGTCGCGCCCGCGTGGGAACGCAACGATGGAGTCTCCATCGCTGCCGACCGAGACCTCTGCGGTGATTTCGCGCGTGCTGCCGTTGATCTGCAGAAGTCGGCCGTTGGAGCCGTCTTCAACCCAGACGACTGGATCGCTCAGTGACACACCCGCCGATGCCTGATTACCAAGTCGAAAAATGACTAGCAACAGCGCGATGGCGAGGATGGCGGCTACGGCCGTCCAGATCCACCGCGGTATGAAAAATCTGCTCACGCCGAGAGTCTACGGAGTGCGGGGCGCCAAGTCAGAACACGCTACGTGAGAAGTCGCGCGATCGACATGGACATAAGCGGGTTGTTACGCCACGTCCCAGGTCGGGTTCGAGCGGAGAAGAGCCGCTAAATCACCGGGTCCCTTGGCTTCTTGGGCAGCTGCAAGTTGGTTGGTTGCCTCGGTCGCATACTCGCTTCGATCAACGGATCGAAATACCCCAACTGGGGTAGGTGAATGCGGACTCGCGGCCAGCCGCGACAACGCGAAGGACACTGCGGGATCTGGTCGATGCTCGTCATGGACCAGCAGGGCGTCCTCGCCCACGTCGGATATCTCGGCGATAACCACGTTGCCAGCGTCATCGACGACGACGCCGCGTTCGTTCTCTGCACCGAATCGGATCGGCTCGCCGTGCACGAGGTTGATCAGCATTGCATCGCGATTGGCACGCTTATTGATCATGTCGAACTGGCCGTCATTGAACACGTTGCAGTTCTGAAAGACCTCGACCAGTGATGCCCCTTCGTGGGCATGGGCGCGGCGAAACATCTCCTGCATGTGTTTGCGGTCCATGTCGTGGGTTCGAGCCACGAACGATGCTTCTGCACCGAGTGCCAGGCTTACCGCGTTGAATGGCTGGTCGATCGAGCCATAGGGCGAAGACTTCGTTACCTTGCCCACTTCTGAGGTTGGCGAGTACTGCCCTTTGGTAAGGCCATAGATCATGTTGTTGAACAACAAGATGTTGACGTTGACGTTGCGCCGAAGCGCGTGAATCAGATGGTTGCCGCCGATCGACAACATGTCACCATCACCACCGATGACCCATACGTCGAGATCTGGTCTCGCCATCGCGAGGCCGGTCGCGAACGCCGGTGACCTGCCGTGGATCGAGTGCATGCCGTACGTGTTCATGTAGTACGGGAATCGAGCTGCACAGCCAATTCCGGAGATGAAAACGGTGTCCTCGCGCCGAACATCGAGTTCGGGCATCATGAGCTGGACGGCGGTAAGGATCGAATAGTCCCCACAGCCTGGGCACCAACGGACTTCCTGGTCTGTCGCCCAATCCTTCTTTGTGGTTGCCGGTGCGTTCGCCATTACTAGACCTCCGTGCCTTCGAGCCGTGCGAGGATCTCTCGCTCCAGTTCCGCCGCGGTGAAGGGCTGGCCCATCACCTTGTTGATTGGTTTCGCGTCGACCAGATACTCGGCGCGCAATAGCTTGACCAGCTGCCCCATATTGAGTTCGGGCACGATCACATGGTCGAATCCCCTCAGCACATCGCCGAGGTCCTCGGGGAACGGGTTCAGGTGGGTCAGATGGACGTGGGCCATCTTTTGGCCGTCGGCGCGCATGCGACGCACGGCGCCTCGAATGGCGCCCCACGTGGACCCCCAACCAACAATGGCAACCGATGCGTCTGCGTCTCCTTCGACGCTCGTTGGTGGAATGTCCTTGGCAATCTGTTCGATGCGCTTTTGCCGCAGCTCGGTCATCAACGCATGGTTTGCCGGGTCATAGGAGACGTTGCCGGAACCGTCAGCCTTTTCGAGGCCACCGACCCGGTGCATCAGGTCGTCGGTTCCTGGTACCGCCCATGGCCGGGTGAGCGTGTCGTCGCGTAGGAACGGCAGGAAGATGGGTTCACCGTCTTCGCTCATCGCGTTTGGCTCGGTCGCGAACGAGACGTCGATGGTCGGCAGCGACGCCACATCGGGAAGCTTCCATGGCTCTGAGCCGTTCGCTAAATATCCGTCCGACAGCAACATCACCGGGGTCATGTAGGTCAGCGCGAGTCGTGCGGCCTCGATCGCTGCGTCGAAGCACTGACTTGGGCTGTAGGCAGCGACGACCGGCATCGGCGACTCGCCGTGCCGCCCATACATGGCCATGAGCAGGTCGGATGCTTCGGTCTTGGTCGGAAGTCCAGTCGAGGGTCCGCCGCGCTGAATGTCGACGACGATCAGCGGCAGTTCGAGACTGACCGCAAGTCCAATCGCTTCACCCTTGAGCGCTACACCGGGACCCGACGTCGTGGTGACGGCAAGATGACCTCCGTAGGCCGCACCAATTGCCGAACTCACCGCCGCGATTTCATCTTCAGCCTGGAAGGTCCGAACGCCAAAGTTCTTGTGCTTTGCGAGCTCGTGGAGAATGTCCGACGCTGGGGTAATCGGATACGAGCCCAAGAACATGGGGATTCCGGACTGCTGTGATGCAGCGACCAGGCCCCACGACAGCGCCGTGTTCCCATTGATGTTTGTGTAGGTGCCGGGGTCGAGCTTGGCTGGCGGCACCGAGACAACATGGCTGCCGAGCTCAGCTGTCTCGCCGTAGGCATGGCCGGCCTTGAATGCTGCGGTATTCGCAGCGATGACGTTGTCGCGTCCGGCGAACTTTTCGGAGATCCAGTCGAGTGTTGGCTCCGTTGGACGTGTGTACATCCATGACACGAGGCCGAGGGCAAAGAAGTTCTTCGACCGCTCTGCGTCTCGCGGTTTGACGTCGAGCTCGGCGCATACCTCTCGCGTCAGCTTCGTCATCGGGATCTCGATCAGCGTGTAGCCATCGAGCGACCCGTCCTCGAGCGGATTGTCGGCGTAGCCAGCCTTCTCGAGGTTTCGCTCCTCGAATGCGTCTTCGTTCACAATGACCGTGCCACCGCCTGCTAGCCGGCTGAGGTCCGACTTGAGAGCCGCCGGATTCATTGCCACCAGAACCGTTGGTTCATCGCCTGGTGTCGACACCGGCTCCGAGCTGATCTGCACCTGAAAGGCAGAAACTCCAGCCAACGTTCCTTGCGGAGCTCGAATCTCGGCTGGGAACTCTGGCAGTGTTGCCAAATCGTTACCGAACAGTGCACTTGCACTGGTGAAACGATCGCCCGTTAGCTGCATGCCGTCACCGGAATCGCCTGCGAAGCGAATCACCACCCGGTCTACGTCACGTCCAACCGGTGCATCTGCAACGTCGGTCATGGCCACCCCCATCTACCCCGTTGTCGGGAACGGGGTTCTACGTGCGGGCCGGGAATAGCCCGATGCACTGTGACCATAGTCGCATGGTCTCAGCCAATGGTGAGTTGGGCCCGTGAAGTTCGAGGACGCTAGGGCTCAGCTCGTTCGAGAACATCGCCGAAGTCCGGGGCCTTTGTGGCAATCCAGCCAAACAGCTTCCGGCTCTTCGGAATTTTGCCGTCCCGTTCGAGCAAGTCCGCGAGGGCATAGGCACGACGGAGATGATGCTCCATTGGCTCCTGCGGAATCTTCCAGCCCTTCTCGAGTGTGCGAACGCCGCTATCGATGAATCCCTGATCCGCTTGCGCACCTGCCATAACGATCCGGCCTTCGGAAACAAGTTCAGCTGACGGCGAAAGCTCACCTAGTTCAGCCCATAGCGCCTCGACGTCAGCCCAGTGGCCGAGTGCTCGGTGACAATCCATCAGGACCGGATTCTGCTCGGCTGTCCCGGACAATCGACGGAACGTCTCGAGTTCCTCGATAGCTTCATCCCACTTGCCGAGTCGATAGAGGCACAACCCGTGCAGTTCGTGCAGATCCGACGCGTTCGGATAGGCGTCGATCAACGGCTTGATCGTCTTTCGAGCGTCGGTGAACTGCTCGTTCTGGAACTCCTTTGCCGCGCGCTTGAAGAGTCTCCAGCCGCGCGCCCCCTTTTCCTTACCGGCGACCTTGACCATCATCCGTTCCACATCGAGAGGCTTCGGGGGACGACCAGGTAACGGCATTCGTTCTACGGTGACTTCGGAACGCTTGCTCGTCCGGTCCGCCGATGCTGGCATTGCACCACGGTCGATTGCCTGGCGAGCCTGTTCGCGGAGCCCTTCGTGCTTCTGCGCGGCCTTGTCGCGTCGGGCCTGACGCTCTTGGAACTTGCGTTGTTCGTCTGCACTGAACTTTTCCGAGGCATCTTGTTCGTCCATGCGCTGGCCAACGGTTGCGCCCGCCGCACCATGTTGTGCCACGCTCCCCCATCCAGAACGTTCGGCCCTCGGTGGTGCTTTCGGCTTCTCATCTCGGCTTTTGCGTCCCTGGTATCCGCGCGCTCCGCCGCGCGCGTCGGGCCGACCGGAACCGTTACCTCGCGGTCCGCCACGGGAATCTCCTAGTCCAGCGCTTGATGCTGTGCCGCGGTTGCCGCGAGAGCTACGGGCGCCATCGTTTGCGTCGGATCGACCGCGACTATCACGGGAGTCTGAACGCCCCCGACTATCGCGGGAGTCGGATCGACCGCGACTATCGCGGGAGTCTGAACGCCCCCGACTATCGCGGGAGTCTGAGCGCCCTGGACCGCGAGAATCTGACCGTCCGCGTCCGCCCGAGCCCGTCGAACCGCCAGCACCATCGCGTCGACCTCCCTGGCGACCGCCAGACTTGCCGCCACTGGAACGTCCGCGTCCACCTTGTGAACCCCCGCTTGAGGAGCCCGAACGGCGCGCTGATGAGGACCCGGAAGCAGTAGGCATCCGACAAGACTACCGCGTCCGTACCACAACCAGTTTTTGTGAGCGATATTGCAGCCTCAGCCTGCTGAATCGCTCACAAATACCCGTAAAACGTGAGGAGGCGCCTCCCGAAGGAGGCGCCTCAACTCAATGCGAAACCGGCGGCGACCTACTCTCCCAGGGCGAATCCGCCCAAGTACCATCGGCGCAGCTGGACTTAACTTCTGTGTTCGAAATGGGAACAGGTGTGACCCCAGCGCTATCGCTACCGAGACTGTGTAACAGCGTGATGCTGTATCTCGACAATGCTGATGTATTCAATTGTCAATGTGACCGTCCGGAGACGGCGGTGAACTGTTTCGCAAAGTTCACCTATGAATCCCTTGAGGATTCCATAGCGAGCACGAACACCCTGATAGATCAGAGTATCTCATAGAGAAACCAAGCCCTCGGCCGATTAGTACCGGTCAGCTGAATGCATTGCTGCACTTACACTTCCGGCCTATCAACGTGGTGGTCTTCCACGGGCCTTACCCGGTTAACCCGGTGGGAAATCTAATCTTGAAACGGGCTTCCCACTTAGATGCTTTCAGCGGTTATCCCTTCCGTAGGTAGCCAACCAGCCATGCCCTTGGCAGGACAACTGGCACACCAGAGCTACGTCCATCCCGGTCCTCTCGTACTAGGGATAGCCTTTCTCAAATTTCCTCCGGCTGCAGAGGATAGGGACCGAACTGTCTCACGACGTTCTAAACCCAGCTCGCGTACCGCTTTAATGGGCGAACAGCCCAACCCTTGGGACCTGCTTCAGCCCCAGGATGCGATGAGCCGACATCGAGGTGCCAAACCTTCCC